>JAHEJV010000373.1:0-1513 GCA_024638705.1 Deltaproteobacteria bacterium
AGCAGCGCCGGCACCGGGTCCGCGGTGTGGGAGCCGCTGTTGCTGTCGGTCGTGTGGTCCGCAGTCACGCCGATCACGATGTCCTCGTCGCATAGCGGCGCCAGCGCGGCGTCGAACCGGGCGATGCAGTCGCGCTTGAGCCGCGGCTGCCGGTCGTGAGCCGTGATGTCCGTCGCCTTGTAGTGGAGCCAGACGACGTCGTGGTCGGCCAACGCCGCGCAAGCGGCCGCGACCTTCGCCCGCGGATCGCTGTCCGCGAGAGCCGTGAACTCCGGCGCGGTGATCCCGGTGAAGCCGAGCAGCCGGGCGAGCCCGAGCAACGCGCGGTCGCCGGCGACGACGGCGCCGCGCAGACCCAGCTGCCCCATCCGCCCCTCGATCGGTTGAGCGACGCCGGCCCCGCGCGTGAGGATTGCGTTCGCGACGGGCAGGCCCTGCGCGGCGCGCTCCCGGTTCACAGGGTGGCTGGCGAGGATCTCGTGGGCCCGGCGCAGAAAGCGGTCGAGCACGTCGGCCGTGCGGGCGGCCGCGGCATCCTCGCCCGGAGCGTGGCTCGACCGGAGCCGTTGCGGTCTGCCTGCGTTGCCGGGGTCCGTGTCCTCGATCGCCGCAGACAAGTCTTCTCCCGCGAGCTGGAGCACGATGCGGTGCTGTTTCTGCGCTCGGGCGCGGATCTGCACGCCGTCGATCGGCCCGATGCCCTCGAGTGCATCGACCAGCTCCTGGGTGTGCTCGCGGATGCGGCCCGCACGCCGGTCGACGATGGCGAGCTCTCCGCCCTCGGCCACGACCGTCGCGAAGTTCCCCCGCAGCGCGATGTCACCCGGTGCGAGCTCCAGGCCCGCTCCGGCCGCCTCGATCGGCCCCCGCGTCAGCCCTTCGAGCGCCTTCGCCTCGAGGCCCAGCAGCGGCGCCGTGCCGGTGTGGGTCTCCGCGGCGACGCCCGGCGCCAAGGGGTCCAACAAACCCCCGAGGCCCGCCGCCGCCAGCCCGTCGAGCACGGGAGTCTCCGCCGCCTCGAGCGGCGTCCGGCCTCCGAGTGCGGGGCTCGGCAGATCTCCCAGTCCGTCCAGGATCACCAACAGGATCTTGCGCCGACGCACTCGGCTCGTCTCCTCCCAGATTGGGGCCTTCCACGAATCGAGCGCGAAGCGGAGCCACCCACGGTCGGGGCGGCGGGTCGAACCGAAGTCCCGGCGACCCGCAACGAAGCCGTGACGACTTCCACTCGACCCCCGGGATAGCAAGCTGGATGCCAGGTCGCGAGAGCATGGCGATTCTCACGATAACTTCAACGAATCCGCACGGTCGCCTCGCGATGCCGTACGCCCCAGGCTGGGGAGGGATGGGACAGGTGCACGCGCACGTGGGGCGCTCGTTCGCGTTGCCGCGACCGCCGCCGGCAGCGCCGGCGGCGGTCGGGCTCCTAGCCCCCTGACGAGACGGCACGGCGGTGGTGCACGATCTCGTCCTCTCGCAGCGCTGGGATGCTGCCCGCTGGATGCCCCAGGCC
>JAHEJV010000373.1:1613-4538 GCA_024638705.1 Deltaproteobacteria bacterium
ACCGCCGCCGGCAGCGCCGGCGGCGGTCGGGCTCCTAGCCCCCTGACGAGACGGCACGGCGGTGGTGCACGATCTCGTCCTCTCGCAGCGCTGGGATGCTGCCCGCTGGATGCCCCAGGCCTTGCCGCTTCGTGGAGATCCGGCCGGCCCGGCCGTGAGCCGGCCCCGTGCAGGCCGTTACGATCGCGGCATGCGTCTGCGCCGCGTCCGCCGCTCCGGGATCTTCGCCGCCTGCGCGATCCTCGCGTTCGCCGGCGCCGCCCGCGCCGACGTCGCCGCCGGAGACCGCGCCTGGGAGCGCCGCGCGGTGACCCTGCAGGGCGACGTCGCCGGGAGCGAAGCCATCGCGTCCGCCATCGCGCACTACCGCGAAGCGGTCCGCGCGCGACCCGGCTCCGTCGAGGCGCGCTGGAAGCTGCTGCGCGCGTTGCACTACGCCTCGGAGTTCACCGACCTTCCCGACGACGCGAAGGCGGCGCACGTCGACGACGCGGTCGCTCTCGCGAAGGTGTCGCAGGACATCGACACGGCGTCCGCGAGCGAAGCCGACCGCGCGCGCCTGCTCTTCTGGAGCGCGATCGCCTGGGGCGCGCGCGCGCAGCGGGCGGGGCTGCTCACGATCGTCCGCGAGGGCGTCGCGACGCGCATGCAGGAGAACGCGAGTCGGTCGCTCGAGCTCGACCCGAGCGTCGATCGCGGCGGCGCTCTGCGTCTTCTCTCGCGCCTTCACGCGACCCTTCCGCGCGTTCCCTTCGTGTCGGGCTGGGTCGAGCGCGACCGCGCCCTCCCCCTCGCCGAGCGCGCCCATGCGCTCGACGCCGACCACCCGGGCAACCGGCTCATCCTCGCCCTGGCCATCCTCGACATCGCGCCCGAACGCACCGCCGAGGCGCGCGCCCTGCTCGTCAGCGTCGCCGACGCCGAGCCGCGCCCGGAGGCGCCCGCCGAGGATCTCGCGATCCGCAAGCAGGCGCGCGAGCGGCTCGAGCAGCTAGACGGTCGCGACGACTGACGCGCGTCATTTTGCATCGCGACGCGGCCAACCGACGTGGGTCGGCAAGCTCGAGAGCGGGTTGTGGCGCCGCGTTCGTCTACCAGAGTCCGAACGGAGACGACGGGGCGCGGCCCGCGAAGCGTCGTGCGTCGCGACGCGCCCGACGGCGCGCGCGTCCGTTTTCCGGCGGCTGCGCATCGGAGGGATCGGCGCGCAGCGCGATGATGTCAGCCGTCGTGGGCGCGTCGTCCTCACGCGCTTCGAAATCTTCGGGTCTCGTGAACAGAGTCAGGGCGGTAGCCATGGGTTCGTCTCGATCATGGACGCGTCCGGGGGCGCCGGGACGCGTCTCGGTTGTGGGCAGGAAGGAGGTTGTCGGCAGGAAGGAGTCAGGCGGCGCGTCGGTCCGGGTCGAGCGCCTGCGACAGCGCGTCCTCGAGCAGGGACCGCGCGTCGACGCGGGCGCCGAGGCGCGCGCACAACAGGAACGTGCCGCCGAGCTTGCGCTGGAGGAAGAGCGTCTCGGGCGGCGGGGGGCGCCAGAAGCCGTGCTCGAAGCCGAGCTTCATCGAGGCGTCGCGCACGCGTGCGGCGAGGTCGGTCGCGCCGAAGTCGTAGGGTCCGGCGTGGCGGAAGGGCTCGGTGGCGAGCGAGATGAGTTCGAGGAAGGCGAGCGCGCCGGCCGCGTCGTCGCCGTCCTCGAGAAAGCCGATCTCGAGGGCCGCCGCGCGAAGTGCACGGCGATCGCCGTCGAGCGAAGCGCGAAACATCTTCGCGTAATCCCGGCAGAGCGCGGCGGGCGCCTCGTAGCCGGCACCGAGGTCGATCAGCCCGATGCGACCGTCGTCGAGCAGCAGGTAGTTCGCGAAGTTCGGATCCGACTGGACGAAGTGGAACTCGAAGAACTCGCGCAGCAGCAGCCGCAACAGCAGCGTGCCGGCGCGGTCGCGCTCGGCCTGGGCGTGCTCGGGGCCGCACAGCTCTTCGAGCGGCGCGCCGTGCAGGCGATCCATCGCAAGGATGGCAGAGGTGGTGAGTTCGTCGTGGACGCCCGGCACGACTACGTCGGGTTCGTCCGCCATCAGCCCGGCATAACGCCGAAGGTGTCCGGCCTCGAGGGAATAATTCGATTCGTCGCGGAGCTGCCGCTTCGCTTCCTCGATGAGTGGAGCGAAGTCGATCTCGCCGGGGAGCAGCTTCGCCATGCGCAGCGCCGTGGCGAGATTGTCGACGTCGCTGTCGATGCTGCGAGCCACGCCGGGATACTGGATCTTGACCGCCAGCTCGCGGCCGTCGTGCGCGGTGGCGGTGTGCACCTGGCCGATCGAAGCGGCCGCGATCGGATCGAAGTCGAAGTCGCGCAAGCGCGCCTCCCAGTCGTCGCCCCATTCGCACGTGAGCACCGAGCGCAGCTGAGAAGGCGGCATCGCATCGCCCGCGTCGCGCAGAGATGCGAGCACTTCGGCGGCCTCGGGCGGCAGCAGGTCGTCCGCCTCGAGCGAGAGCAGCTGGCCGAGCTTCATCGCGGCGCCGCGCATGGACGAGAGCGAGCTGGTCAAACGCTTCGCGTTCGCGCCCGTGAGCAGGAGGTGTCCCGCGCCCGACGCTGCGCCGCCCCACCGCCGAACCCCCTCGGCGGCCGCGCCCATCGCGAGCTTTCCGGCAAGCACGCCAAACTTGGCAAACCGTTCGGCGCGGCCGGACGGAACTCGCGAATGGCGGAGGGGAGATCGCAAGGCTTTGGAATTAATGGGCATTTCAGGGTTCCCGGGTGGATGGGTAGCGATTCGCTCTCAGATCGAATGTAGCCGGCGATCGGGGATTGTCTAGGTTTTTCTGTACGAAATAGCTTCCGGGACTGCCCGCCCCTCCCCGCCCCCCCCGGAGCGCGTCCACCTGGGGCTCGTGTGGGTAAAAACCCTACACATTAT
>JAHEJV010000065.1 GCA_024638705.1 Deltaproteobacteria bacterium
CGGAGGCGCTTCGGGCCTGCGCGCGGTGATCGCGCTCTACACCGGAGCGTGTCTCATCGGCGCACTCGCGACGTGGTTTGCGGTGCCCGACACGGCAGAGCCGGATCCTCCCCAGGTGCACAACGACACGGGCAGTCAGTTACGAGAGGTGCTGTCGCGACCGAACGTGTGGCTGCTCGGCGGGGTGATCTTCTGCGCCTACACGGCCTACTACGGGACCTTCTACTTCGCCGGCTTCGCCACGGCGGCCTACGGGCAGAGCGCCGCAGGCGGCGCGGCGGTGAGCGTCGCGAGCGGCTGGCTCCGGGCCATCGTGCCCGTGATCGCGGGGCTCTCCGCAGACCGCGCGAGCTCGCGGAGCGTCATCGTGCTGAGCTTCGGCGTGCTCGTCGTCGTCTTCGCCAGCCTGGCGCTGCTGAGCCCGGAGGTCGGTGGCATCGCCCTTCTCTACGTGCAGGCTGCGACGGTGGCCGCGGCCGCTTTCGCGCTGAGGGGCGTGTACTACGCGCTCCTCGAGGAGGGAGGCCTCCCGAAGCACCTCACGGGCACGGCGGTGGGCGTGGTCGCGCTGATCGGTTACACCCCAGACGTGTTGACGCCCTATCTATGGGGCGTGCTGCTCGATGCCTCGCCGGGCGCGGCGGGCTACCGCGCACTGTTCGGCTCGCTCGCCGTGACCTCGTGCCTGGGGGCTCTGCTCGCCGCCCTGCATCGTCGGAAAGCGAGCAGCGCGCCGTGACCGAAGCCGAACGAAGCCGGACCCATGCCTTCCTCGACGAAGCCAACGCGATGAGCGAGGGCATCGAAGAGCAGTGGGCCGCGAGCAACGAGCAATGGTGGGACTGGTATCTCTCGCTCGCTCACGACGACGGGCTGCCGGTGAGCCCGCTGCTCCCGGTCCAACCCCTGCCCGAGCTTCCCGCTCCGTCGCTGTCGGAGCTGGAGACCGAGCTCGAAGAGCCCTATCCCCTGCTCCCGGACGCCATCGAGACCTTCCGGGCCGAGGGTTATGTGAAGCTGAGGGACGTCTGCGCTCCGGCATCGCTCCTCCACCTCCGCCGCACGTTCGAGGAGCTCTTCGCGCGGGCGCTCGGTGAGGCGCCGGCCATGCGCTTCCCGAGCCTCGAGATGATGTGGACGACCGACGCGGTCGCGCGTGCCTTCGTCATGAGCCGCCGCCTCGCGCGGATCGCCGCGGAGCTGCTCGGAGTCGACGCGGTGCGCCTCTATCACGACAACGCGCTGTCGAAGCTACCGGGCTGCGGCCGGACGCCCTGGCACTACGACGCGCACCACTACCCGATCGCTTCCGAGAACGTCGTGACGGTCTGGGTGCCGCTCCAGCCGACGCCCAGGGCGATGGGTCCGCTCGCCTTCGCGCCGGGCATCGACACCTGGCGGCGGGTCGCCGACCTCCCGTTCAACAAGTTCGACGACTCCTACGATCGCGGCATCGCGGAGGCGCTCCGCGACGGAGGCGTGGCGGTCGACGACGGCCCCTTCGAGCTCGGCGAGGTGAGCTTCCACCACACCCGAAGCCTCCACACGGCGGGACCCAACCACACCTCGCTCGCGCGGATGGCGCTCGCGACCACCTACCTCGAGGACGGCGCCCGCCTGGTCGACTCGCCCACCCTGATCAGCGGCGACTTCGAGAAGTTCATGCCTGGAGTCGGGCCGGGCGATCCGATCGCCAGCCGACTGAACCCGGTCCTCTACGACCGGAAGGCGGCGCCTTCATGAGTCGAGAAGCCGGCGACACGCGCGAGCGGAGCCTCGCCCACTGGAGCGAGACCGGTCGCGCCGAGATGGACGCCTTCTACCGGGTGGCGACCCTCGACTACCGCGAGCTCGCCGAAGCGTGGAGCTGGGATGCATTCCTCCGCGAGCGCGCGGCGACGCGAGGCGAAGTCCGCATCCTCGACGTGGCCTGCGGGAGCGGGAAGTTTCCCACCGCGCTGCGCGCGCACACCGGGCTAGGCGCGCTCGAGGGAACCCGCCTCGTCCTCGACCTGCTCGATCCCAGCGCCTTCTCCCTTCGCGAGGCGCGGGCCTCGCTCGCCCCTCCGATGGTCGGCGGCCGTGACTTCGAGTGCACGCTCCAGGACCTCCCCGCCGAGGCGACGGACTACGACGTGGTCTGGGCCGTCCACGCCCTCTACGCCCTGCCCGAGGCCGAGCTGCGGGCGGGCGTGGACGCGTTCCTGCGCGCGCTCGCGCCCGACGGTCTCGGCTTCGTCGCCCACGCCACGCGATCGGCCCACTACCTGGCCTTCTACGAGGCGTATCTCTCCCGCTTCCGGCCCGAAGGCACACCCTTCACCCCCGCGGAGGCGGTGATCGCAGCCTTCCGTGACGCCGGCGCCAAGGTCGAGGTGCGTCCGCTGGCCTACGAACAGGTCATCGACGAGGATGCGGTGCTCGAGGGCTTCCTGCAGCGTTGCCTGTTCGACGCGACGCTGAGCCTCTCCGCGATGCGTCGCGACCCGGTGTTAGGCGCCTATCTCGAAGCGCGCCGGGACGAGGGCGGCCGCTCCCGCTTCCGCCAGGACGTGTCGATGATCTTCATCCGTCGATGAAGAAGACGTCGACCGGGTGGGAGATGTGGTTCCGGCCCCGATCCTCCACGACGATCAGGCGGAGGTAGCGCTCCACGATCTCCTGCACGGGCGCGGGCAGGCGCTCGCTGTCGACCTGGACGATGAAATCCCGTAGCGCGAGACCGATCTCCGGATCCCCGTCCACGAAGGGCGTCACCTCGACCGCCGCGTCGACCCGGCCCCGCTCGTAGTCCCAGCCCCATCGGTCGAGCAGCTCCGCGAAGTCGTCTGCGAAGAGCGTCGGCCGAGCGTACTCCTTGTCATAGAAGCGCACGGCGAGATCGTTGAGCGCCTCGCGAGGCGCGTGGAACACGACCAGCCGGCCCCCCGGCGCGAGGAGCTTGCGGGCCTTCTCGAGAGCGGCCGACGGGTCTGGCATGTAGTAGAGCGAGTGGACGAAGTGGATCAGGTCGAAGGCGCGGGTGGACGCGAAGTCGTCGAAGCTCGCGGGCACCACCTCGACGCGCACTCCGGGGAGCGAGGCCTCTTCGAAGCGACGTTCGAGGACTTCGCACTCCACCCGATTCGGGTCGACGCCGACGTACTCGAGGTCGGCCTTCCGCGACGCCAGCCGTTTCGCGACCGGAATGTCGAGCATGCCGCTGCCGCAGCCGACGCTGAGAACCCGGAAGGGACGATCCGGGCGCAGAGCGGGGGCGATCTCCTCGCCGAACCACTCGATGATGCGCCGCTGCTGATCCGAGCGGCCCTCGTAGATGCCGTGCGTCTCGAGGAATCGCGCCTCGTCGAGGGGAACGAGCTCGTCGACCCGGGCGAGGGCTTCGTCGAGCCGGGCGAGAAGACGTCGCCGCTCTTCGGACTCAGCGGCGGTCGGGGGATCCGTGTTCAAAGAAGCTCCCTGGCTTCGGTGCGACTGCCAGGCGATGAAAGCTTCCATCGACGAAAGCCGGCGGCGGCGTGAGCGAGCGGCGGAGGGTGCCGGAGTGGCCGACGCTCCGCCACTCACCGGTCCCGGTGAAGATTCGTCGTCGGCACCGATGCGCGGCGCGTTGCCTCGAGCCATCCCTAGACTCGGCGGCGTGCGCGCGCTGCTTCCGGCCGACGTCCCCTTCGCCCCGCGGCGCGTGCCTTTCTTCTATGGCTGGGTCGTGGTCGCGGCGGCCAGCTCCGGCGTGCTCTTCAGCATCCCCGGCCAGACGATGGGAGTGAGCGTCTTCACGGATTCCCTGCTCGAGGCGACGGGCCTCGGCCGGCTCGCGTTCTCGAACGCCTACCTGCTCGGGACGCTCGGTGCCGCCACTCTGCTCCCCCGCGCGGGCGTCTGGATCGACCGCCTCGGCGTCCGGGCGGCCGCCCTGCTCGCGGCGCTCGCCCTCGGAGCGGTCGTCGCAGGATTGTCGCAAGCCGACCGCGTGGCAAAGGCGGCCGCTTCGCTCACCGCGCTGGGTTCGGGCGCCGCGGCCTTCGCCGTGCTGACCTGCCTCTTCGTCGGCTTGCGCTTCTTCGGACAGGGAGTCCTCACGCTCGCGAGCCAGACGATGCTGGCGCGCTGGTTCGAGCGGCGGCGGGGCCTCGCCGCGGCCATCAGCGGCTTGTTCGTCGCCTTCGGCTTCGGTTATGCGCCTCGCCTCCTCGACGCGTGGATCCAGCGGGCCGGCTGGCGAGGCGCCTGGCTGGAGATCGCAGCGCTCGAAGTCGTCGGCATGGGCCTGCTCGCGTGGCTCTTCTATCGCGAGGATCCGGAGTCCTGCGGCCTGACCCGCGACGGGGCCGCGGCTCTTCCCGAAAAGAACGAGACACGGCCGTCGCGGGACCCGGCGACCCGAGCCGAGGCCCTCCGCACGCGAGCCTTCTGGGTCCTCACCGCGAGCCTCGCCCTCCAGGGCGCGGTGTTGACCGGGATCACCCTGCACATCGTCGACATCGGCGCGGAGGCAGGGCTCGACCGGACCGGCGCGGTGTCCCTGTTCCTGCCGATGGCGGTGGTCAGCACGGCGACCGGCGGCCTCGTCGGGTGGCTCGCCGACCGCGTGCAGATCCGCACGTTGATCCTCAGCCTGCTCGGGTGGGAGGTGCTCGGGTTCGCGGCGAGCGCCCACCTCGGCGATGCCGTGGGTTTCTGGCTTGCGGTCCTCGGTCTCGGCGTCGCCGCGGGACACTTCACCGTGTTGTCTGCGGTCGGCCATCCGCGCTTCTTCGGTCTGCGTCACCTCGGAGCCATCGCGGCCGCCAGCATGAGCACGGTGGTGGTCGGCAGCGCCCTCGGGCCGAGCGCCCTGGCCCTGAGCCGCGCGGCACTCGATTCCTACCAGCCGGCGCTGCACGCAGCGGCGCTGTTGCCCCTGGCGATTGGCGTGTTCGCCCTGGCGTCGCTCCATCCTCGCGACGTCCCGACGAACGACCCTTGAGCGCGAGACGACGACCCCGAGCGCGAGGCGGGGCGCCCTCGGTGCCTGCCGATTCCGGCCCAGGTCACCGTCGCAAACCGGGCCGGAGAGATTCGCCTCACTCGCCGGCGTCGAAATCGTAGCGATAGATCGGGTCCAGCGGATCGTCCTTGGCGTGCCGCGTCACTTCTTCGAGGCGCCCGTCCTCGACGTGGTAGACCCAGCCGTGCAGGACGGGAAAGTCGCCTTCGTGCCAGCGGCGCTGAACGAACGAGGTCTTGGCGAGGTTCATCACCTGCTCGCGCACGTTCACCTCGACCAGGCGGTTCCATCGCTCGCCCTCGTCCTCGACCGCCTCGAGCTCTGCGCGGTGGTCGTGGTAGACGTCCTTGATCGAGCGGATCCACTTGTCGATGATGCCGAGCCTGCGGTGGCCGAGCGCCGCTTGCACGCCGCCACAGCGGGTGTGGCCGCACACGATGATGTGGTCGACGCGCAGGTTGAGCACGCCGAACTCGAGCACGCTCATCAGGTTCAGGTCGGAGTGCGTGACGATGTTGGCGATGTTGCGGTGCACGAAGAGCTCGCCGGCCTTCGCGCCCGTGATCTCCTCGGGAGCCACGCGGCTGTCGGCACAGCCGATCCACAGAAAGGGCGGATGCTGTCCTTCCGCCTGACGGGTGAAGTACCGATCGTCGAGCTCGAGCCGGCCCTGGACCCAGTCCCGGTTGTTCTGGAGCAGCTTCTTGTAGCGATCCATCGGCGTCGGCGTCCTCCGCACTCGCGGCGGGGATGTTGCCACAACCACCGGCGGTGGCGCCGAGCGATGTCGCTTGATTCGACGGATTCAGATTCCCGAAGACAGCGCTCGGATCCAGTCTTACAATCTCGGGCATCCCGGAGGATCGCGTCGACGACGGCCAGAGCGTCTGCTCGGCAGGCGCGCGCTGAGAGGACGGCACGGTCCCGGGTTCGAGCTCGATGGAGGCACGTCCATGACACGACTCGGCGCCCCGCTCCTGCGACTCATCGCGACGCTCCTCCTGCTGCTCGTTCCCTCCGCCGCCGGAGCGGAGGTTTCCGCCGCTCCCGACATCACCGTCGATCTCTCGGGAGTCACGGTGGACGACGACGAGGTGGCCATCGACGACCTGATGGGCGGGATCGCGCTCGAGAGCTTCGGAGGTCTGCCTCCGGGCGTGGCCGTCGACGCCTACCACGACCTCGGAAGCGGCGAGGTGCTCTTCTCGACCGACGCGACCGCCACACTCGGCACCGTGACGGCGGCGCCCGAAGACGTCGTGCGCTTCGACGGCAGCAGCTACTCGCTCGAGTTCGACGGGAGCGCCGAGGGCGTTCCGGCCGGCGCGAACGTGGACGCCGTGACACGCGACGGGAGCGGAGATCTGGTCCTCTCCTTCGACACCACGCTCACGCTGGATTCCGTCACCTACTCCGACGAGGACCTCACCCGCTTCGACGGCGCGACCTTCTCTTCCATCCTCGATGCCTCGGCCGAGGGCTTCGATCCCGCCCTCGACCTCGACGCCGTGCAGCATCGGGCCGGCGATGTCTATGCGCTTTCCTTCGACGGGAACGGCAACCACGCTGGCGTCGACTTCGCCGATGAAGACGTCGTCTCCTTCGACCCGAGTGGCCCGACGACGACGCTCGTCTTCGACGCCTCGGCGGCGCACACCGGCTGGAACGCGGCGGATCTCCAGGCGCTGCCCGAGCCCGGCGTCTTGCCGGGCATCTTCGCAGCAGGGGTGTTGCTGCGCCTCGTACGGCGTCGGCGCTAGTCCGGCGCGTCCCCTCGAGTTCGGGAGCAGCAGGACTGCATGGCGGCAGGGGGAGTCCAGCCTTCACGTTCGCCGGTCAGTCCTTGGGCGCCATCGATCCGCTGACCTCGGTAGCCTCGCCGAAGGTCTCGAGGATCTCGACCAGGTATCCGTCGGGATCCTTCACGAATGCGGCGATGACGGGCCACTCCTCGAGCTGGACCGGCTCGGTGACGGACTCGGCGCCCCAATCGATGCAGCGCTGATACAGGCCTCGGCAATCGTCGGTCTGGAGGTACAGCTTCCAGAAGCCGTTGCCGTGAACGATCGGGCCTTTCTGGTCGCGCTGCCAGGCGAGCTGGATGCGGTTGCCGCTCTCGCCGCCGAGCACGACTTCCCGAAACTCCTTCTCCTCGATCCGATGGGTCACGGTGAGTCCGATGGCGTTCTCGTAGAAGTCGACGCTCCGGGCGAGGTCGCTCACGTTGATGCAGTACTGGTCGACGCTGACCTTCATGAAGGGAACTCCTCAGGGGCTGTTTCGATGGGACCGCACCGACGAACCGTCTCGACGAGCGGGCGCGAGGCAGGCCCGTTTCCTACCAGTGGACTCCGGGGAGCAGGCGCACGAGCGCCTCGGCGGTGCGCGACAGTACGGAGCTGCGCTCGCCGTCGGCGTCGTCCTCGCCGCGCGCGGCCGCCGAATCGGGAAAGACGCGGTAGGCGACGTGCAGCAGCTGGTCGACGCTCTCCGGCGCGAGGGCATGTGCCACCTGGCCCAGCGTGCCGAGGCCGGTGCTCACCTGCTTCGGCCGCTCGACCAGGGCATCGACGACCATCTCGGCGGCCCGCTCCGGCGTGATGGTCGGAAACGCGTCGTAGAGCTTCGTCGGGCTGATCATCGGCGTGCGCACGAGCGGCATGTGCACGGTGGTGAACGTGATGCCGTCGCCGTAGGTCTCGGTCGCCACGATGCGGCTGAAGGCGTCGAGCGCGGCCTTCGAAGCGACGTACGCCGAGAAGCGCGGCGGACTCGCCTGCACGCCGATCGACGAGACGTTGACGACGTGGCCGAAGCGACGCTCCGTCATGTGCGGGAGCAGCCCGAGGACGAGGCGCACGGCGCCGAAGTAGTTGATCGCCATCGTGCGCTCGAAGTCGTGGAAGCGATCGTACGACAGGCGCACCGACCGACGGATCGAGCGGCCGGCGTTGTTCACCAGCATGTCGATCCCCTCGTGGTCGGCGAGCAGGTTCTTCACGAGCTGCTCGACCGACGCCGGTTCGGTGATGTCGCAGGGGTAGATCCACGCCTGTCCGCCCATGCGCTCGACGTCGCGCTTCACGTCGGCGAGTGCCTCGGCGCGACGCGCGACGAGAATCGGCACGCCGCCGGCCGCAGCCACCTGGCGTGCGGTGGCCTCGCCGATGCCCGACGACGCGCCGGTGATCACGACGCGACGGCCCTGCAGCGGGCCTCCGCGCCGCCGGCGACGCGCGCGGTCGCGGTCGAGGTGCTCGCACCAGTAGCTCCAGAGCACCTCGGCGTAATCGTCGAGCTCGGGCACCGCGATGCCGCTGCCCAGGAGCGCGGCCTGCGTCCGCGCGCTGTCGAACTCCGGCTCGAAGGCCGCGTGCGGGAGCGCCTCGGCCGGGAAGCGCAGCTGGTCGAGCGCGATGTCGCGCGCCAGCTCGACGCCGGGCACGCGGCCGAGCCAGTCGGCGGCCGCGGCCGCCGCATCGCGCACCACGCCGGGCAGCACCACGATGGCCTGCGGCGCACCCGCCACGCGCGCGAACGCGTTGTACACGTCGACGAGCGGCTGCGGACTCGGAGCGGTCAGGTGGAACGTCTGACCGTCGCGATCGGGCGCGTGCATCAGGTGGTGCATCGCGTGGACCACGTAGTCGACCGGAACGAGGTTCGTGTCGCCGAGCGGCGGCAGCGCGAAGCGCAGCAGCGACGGCAGCCGCGCGAGCCGCCGGATGCCCTCGAAGAGGTAGTAGGGGCCGTCGATCTTGTCGATCTCGCCGGTCTTCGAGTGGCCGACGACGATCGCCGGGCGGTAGATGCGCCGCGGGACGCGGCACTCCTCGCGCACCACACGCTCGGCGTCGAACTTCGTGCGGTGGTACGGCGAGTCGAGGCTCTGCCCCGCATCGAACATCTCTTCGGTGAAGCGCCCCTCGAACGCGCCCGCGACCGCGACGGACGACACGTGGTGCAGACAGCCCGCGCGCAGTGCGTCCGCCAGCGCGACCACGCGGCGCGTGCCGTCGACGTTCACCGCCTGGTTCGTCGCCTGGTCGGTCGTGATGTCGTAGAGCGCCGCGAGGTGGACGACATGGTCGATCTCGCCGGCGAGGCGCTCGATCGTCTCGGGCGCGATGCCGAGCCCGTCCCGCAGCAGGTCGCCCACGAGTGGCTCGACCCGCTCGCCACCGGGCCAGCGCCGCGTGCGCGCTTCGAGGCGCCCGAGCGACGATTCGCGCACCAGGGCGTGGATGCGCGCCTCCGGATCCTCGAGCAGTCGAGCGATCAGCTGGCCGCCGAGGAAACCGGTCGCGCCGGTCACGAGGTAGGTGGTCGTCCCGCTCATGCGCCGCCCGATCTTCTCACGCCGGGCCGCCGGTGGACCGGAAATCTCCTCCGCCCGGGGATCGGGTCGGGGCCTCGGCGGGGGAGGGTTCCCTCCCGATCAGGAGCGGACGAGACGGAACACTCCGACGGCGCCGTCAGCCTCTTCGGGGCTCGGGAAGCCGGCCACGATGTCCGGATAGTCCGGCTCGTACTTCGCGACGTAGGCCTCGAGGATCTCGCGCCAGCCTTCCGTCACCGGGGATGCGTGCAGGGCGTAGGTGTCGTCGCCGAGGCGCATCTCGACCGGGGATCCCCCGCCGATGCGTTTCACCCAGCCACTGTCGGGGCTCCCGACGACGTGCAGCTCCCCCTCGTGCTGGATGACCCAGATGATCACGACGCGGGGCAGCACGCCGGGGACCTTCAGCTCGATCTCGTGAACCTCCGAAGTGTCGGGCCACACCTCAGGGGCGGAAGCCGGCGTGCCGCCGATGAAAAAGCCCGGCACCGGCCCGATCGGCGCGACGAACACCCCGATCAGAAGCAGGACGAGGATGGCGACCGATGCGATTCGAATGATCTTCATGGATGGACTCCTGCGGCGCGGCAAACGCCCCGCGCCCGTGATTCCTGGATGGGTCCACCCTCTACGGCTGGGGAAGCTGGTAGACCTTCATCGCGTTCTCGTAGAGCAGCTTCCGCTGCGTCGCCGCGTCGAGGTTCGCGAGCGTCTTCTCCTTCTGCTCGCGGACCCCGGGATACAGGCACGTCGCGTGCGGAAAGTCGGTCTCGAACATGAGATTGTCGGTGCCGAGGCGCTCCAGGGCGGGCGCGAGGTCGTCCTCGAACCAGAACGACCCGTAGATCTGGCGCTGGAAGTACTCCGAGGGCCGGAGCTTCAGATCGTCGACGCCGTTCTCGTCGAACTGATATTCCAGGCTCTCGAGGAGGAACGGCAGCCAGCCGACGCCGCTCTCCACGGACACGAACTTGAGCCTCGGAAAACGATCGAGCAGACCGCTCATGATGAGATTCGCGACGCAGTTCATGTTGCTCATCTGAGCGAGCGTCGAGAGCGTCGCGAAGGTTCGCGCCTGCGTATACGACTCCCAGATGCCGCCGATCACCGAGGCGCCGATGTGGAAGTTGACTGGCAGGCCGCGCGACTGGGCGGCGTCCCAGAGCGGATCCCAGTGCTTCGCGTTCAGCGCGGGCAGATCCCATGCGTGCATCGCGTCCGTGATGACGAACCCGGTCAGACCGAGATCGTCCTGCACGCGCTCGAGCTCCGCGACGGCCGACGCGACGTCCCAGAACGGCAACATCGCCTGCGGGAAGAGGCGCCCCGCGCCGTCGTTCTGCATGTCGCCGCAGGCGTCGTTGTAGGCCCGCACGCAAAAGCGACGCAGCTCCTCGTCCTTCACCCGCATGATCCCGTTGCCGGCGAAGCCGAGGATGTTCGCATAGACGATCTGCATCGAGAGACCGTGCTCGTCCATGTAGTCGAGACGCGGCGCGGTCTCGATCGAGGCCGGATGACACTCTTCGAAGGTGTCGAACGCGATCTGACCACTCCCCTTCGAGCCGTCCGGCCTAATGGAGCAGTAGCCGACCATTCCCATCACCTGGCCATCTTCGATGATCCAGCGATCCTGCCCCTCGTCGTTCCGCTCGACGCGGAGCGCCCGGTCCTTCAGGTGTGCGGGCGCTCGCGAAGTCCAGAGGTCGGGCGGCTCCGTCCAATGCGAGTCCACGTCGATGACGGGCATCTCGTTCAGGCGATCCATCATGTCCTCTCCCTCGGCTTCTCGAAGTGGGCCGTGTCCTCGGAGAACGGATAGATTACTCGAACACCGCGCGCGTGAGACTCATTCGGCCATCGAAGACCCGATCCAACACGATCGAGGACGTGGCGGAGTTCTCGTCCCAGCGGCGCACGCCCGACCCGCACATTCCTGATACGATTCCGGGTCGCGATCGCGAGAGTCGATCCGAAGACGATGGAGAGGACTGATCCATGACCATTCGCTGCGGTTTCATCGGACTCGGAATCATGGGGAACGCGCTCGCCCGCAACCTCGCGCCGAACGGCCTCCCCGCGACGGTCTTCGACATCGACGAGGAGGCCATGGCGGAAGTCGCGAAGAGCGGCGCGAAACCCGTCGCGAGCCCCGCCGAGATCGCGAAGACGTCGGACGTGATCGGGGTCTGCGTTCCCGCAGACAGCCACGTCCGGGCCGTGCTGTGCGGCGACGACGGGGTCTTCGCCCATGCCGCCCGCGGCACGGTGGTCGCCATCCACAGCACGATCCACCCGGAGACCTTCCTCGAGATGGCCGAGCTCGGTGCCGAATCGGGCGTCGACGTGCTCGAGGTTCCGGTCGCGGGCGGCCCCGTCCGTGCAGCCGAAGGCAATGCCTACTTCATCATCGCAGGCAAACAGGAAGCGATCGACAAGGCCAAGCCCTACTTCGACGCGCTGACGAACGAGATCACGCTGGCCGGCGAGCTGGGCAACGCGGCGAAGCTGAAGCTCGCGCTGAACGTCCTCACGAATCTCTCTTTCGCGGCGGCCCTCGAAGGATGTCTCCTCGCGAAAGCCATGGGTCTGCCCCAGGAGCTCTTCGAGGAGGGCGGCCAGGCGAACACGATGTTGAACTCGCTCCATCTCCAATACCTGACCACGCGGAAGATGCCGGAGGAGGCGCAACGCTCCGAAGGGCTCCAGGACTACCTGCGCGGCCGGATGGAGATCGCGCAGAAGGACCTGTCGCTCGCTCTCGAAATGGCGCGGGAACACGGCATTGCTATGCCGGTGACCGGCGTGGTCAGCCAGGTGATCGCGCGCATCTACGGCGTCCACGACGACGATCTCCGCTGACGACCCGGCGCCCACGGAAGGAATGTCATGGATCGCATGAACGAGCTCGGCTTCTACACCCTGGCCGGGGCCCCCAAGTCGCCTCGCGACCTCATCGCGGAGGTCCAGCAGGGCGAGGCCCTGGGACTGGGCTCGGCGTTCATCTCGGAGCGGTTCAACATCAAGGAGGCCGCCACGCTCTCGGGCGCGGTGGGAGCGGTGTCGACCGAGCTCGGCGTCGCGACCGCCGCCACCAACCACAACACGCGCCACCCGATGGTGACCGCGGCCTTCGCGATGACGATGCATCGACTGACCGGAGGACGCTTCTCGCTCGGCCTCGGCCGCGGGATCGCCCCCATGTTCGATGCCTACGGGCTCCCGCGCATCAAGACGGCGCAGATCGAGGACTTCGTGGGACTGATGCGCCGGATCTGGCGCGGCGAGATCGTCGTCGGCCACGACGGCCCCGCCGGCAAGTACCCCCTGCTCACGATGGGACCCGACTACGACGAACACATTCCGATGACGTTCACGGCCTTCGGGCCGAACTCCCTCGCACTCGGCGGACGAGCCTTCGACGCGGTGGTGCTGCACACCTTCTTCACCGACGAAACGACGAGGCGTTGCGTGCAGTCGGTCAAGAAGGCGGCCGAAGAGGCCGGGCGCGACCCGTCGTCGGTGCGGGTCTGGTCGTGCTTCGCCACGATCGGCGATCACCTCCCCGAGGACGTCCGCCTCAAGAAGACCGTGGGACGCATGGCGACCTACCTCCAGGGCTACGGCGATCTCATGGTGAAGACCAACCGCTGGGATCCCGAAGTCCTGCGCCGCTTCCGCGAGGACCCGTTCGTCGCCGGGTTCCGCGGCGCCCTCGACGCGACCGGAACGACCGAAGAGCTCGAGCACGTCGCCACACTCATCCCGGACGCATGGCTGGCGCCGGCGGCGACGGGCAGCGCCGAGCAGTGTGTCGCGAAGATCCAGGGCCAGTTCGACCTCGGCTGCGACGGCGTGATCCTGCACGGTGCGTCGCCGTCGCAGCTCGAACCCATCGTCGCGGCCTATCGGAAGGTGCGTCCGGCGGGACGCTTCGATCACCTCGCCGCGAACCCCGGCGGAAGTTGAGAGACCGCGTTGGAATCCTTTGAGCTGGAGGCGCGCGAATGCATTCGCGATCTCGTCGCGCGCTACAACGCGAACGGTGACTCGGGCCGCTTCGACCCGATGCTCGAGCTCTTCGCCGAGGAAGCCGTGCTGATCGTTCCGGATGGGGAACACGAGGGCAAGTCCGCGATTCGAGCCATGCTAGGAGGCGTCAGCGACGACCTGTCGGCACAGCGTTCCTCCGGCGTGCAATACATCCGTCACTACACGGCGACGCACCAGATCGACGTCGAGAGCGAAACGGCGGCGCGCGGTCGCTGTTACTACGCCGTCCTGACGGATCGGGGACTCGATCACTGGGGCCGGTATCTCGACGAGTACCGCAAGATCGACGGTCGCTGGTTGTTCTGGCGCCGCGAGGTCTCTCTCGATGGTCGCGTCCCCGGCGCGTGGGCGAAGTAGTGGACGCGGAATAAGTGCCACTCCGCGGGTCCAACCACGCCGCACCAGAGCAGGAAGGGTTTCGCATGTCCGAATGTCTCGAGGTCGAATCGCGGGGTCCGATTCGCATCGTTCGTCTCAATCGCCCGGAGCACTCGAACGCCTCCAGTCCCGATCTCCATCGTCGGCTCGCCGAGATCTGGCCCGAGCTCGCGTCCGACTCGGATGCGCGCGCCGTCGTGCTCACCGGGGCCGGCAAGGCATTCTCCGCCGGCGGCGATCTCGACATGATCGCGGACATGGGAGCCGACCCGATGCTCCGGCGCGCTGTCCTGCACGAGGCGAAGCGGATCGTCCAGGGCATGGTCGACTTCCCGCTTCCCGTCGTCGCCGCCGTGAACGGTCCGGCCGTCGGCCTGGGGTGTTCGCTCGTGACGCTCTGCGACGTGGTCTTCATCGACGAGAAGGCGTTCCTCGCCGATCCCCACGTCTCCGTCGGCCTCGTCGCCGGCGACGGCGGCACCGTGACCTTTCCCCTCGTCATGAGTCTCTTGAAGGCGAAGGAGTATCTGTTCTCGGGAGACCGGATCCCGGCCGAAGAGGCTGTCCGACTCGGTCTCGCGAATCGCCTGTGCGACCACGGCAAGGTGTTCGACGAGGCGCTGGCCTACGCCGAGCGGCTCGCCAGACAACCGCGACGTGCGCTGGAGGGTACGAAGAAGGCGCTGAACGCCCACCTCTCGAGCGCCGTCGCCAGCGTGCTCGACCTCGCGCTCTCGGAAGAGAGTGCGTCCTTCGACTGCCCGGAGCACCGGGCCGCGCTCGAAAAGATGCGCAATCGCTAGGCGAAGATCGGGGCTCTTCGAGCGGCGGCTCCTAGCCCTTCGCCTGCGTCTCCTTCAGCTCCACGAGAATCTCGTGGTAGGTCTGTTCTCCGACGTTCCACGCCCACTCGACCCCGCCGCGCGGAATGCCCACGGTGTTTCCGTTCGGCGGGACGATGCCGACGAAGGAATCCAAACCACTCCCGGGCGGTGAGACACCGGCCACCAGGTCGCCGGAAAAGATGACCAGGTAGTAGTCGCACTCGTGGCGGTGGAGCGCGCTGTACTCGCCCGGCTCGAGCTTCATTTCCCAGATGCGGACCTTGTCGTCCTCGAAGAGCACGTGGTTCGCGACGCCACCGAGCTCTTCCCCCGCGTGCTCTTCGGCGAAGCGATCGAGCTTCGCCTTCCACTCGGGCGTCAACTCCAGGAATTCGGGCGGGGTGTGGAACATGGCTGCGGGAGGCTAGGGAGGGTGGAACGAGAGCGCGAGATGGGGGCGGAGCGGGCGAGGGGAGCGAGGACGGGACAGCGCCCGGATGCCCGCGGTGCGCTGAGGAGCCTCCCCAGCGGCTGGCGAAACGAACGCAATGGGGCGACTCTCCCGCGCGCCAGGGAACTCGAACACAGCTGGAGATCCGAGATGAAGGTCAGTGAGTACATGTCGACGCAAGTCGTGACGGCGAACCCGAAGGATGGATTGCGACAGACCTTCTACCGCATGAGGGAGCGGAGCATCCGCCACATGCCCGTTCTCGGCGACGACGAGGCGATCGTCGGGGTGATCAGCGACCGCGATCTGCGCAGGCCCGACTGGGTGGACGACGAGGAGAACGTCGCCCACTACTACCTGCTCGACAACGCACACAAGGTCGAGGAAGCGATGACTCGCGACCCGTGGGTGGTGCATCCGGACGACACGATCCAAGAAGCGGCCGACCTGGTCCTGAAGCACCGCATCGGGGCGCTCCCGGTGGTCGGAGCGCAACACAGGCTGGTGGGGATGATCTCCGCCGTCGACGTCCTCCGGGCCTTCCGCGACTCGGGCGTCGAGTAGCGCGGAGACAGTAGACCCGACGGGCAAGCGGAGTACGGACTCCGACTCACGTCGAGAGGCGCGCGGCGCGATTTGCACGGTGCCGCGACCGGGTCGGACGCCCAAGTACATGTCGAGGTTCTCGTAGGGGATGTGCAGCAGGTGCTGGCGGTGGAGAGTGCGTAGCGTTTCCAGGTCGGGCCTGGCGTGACCCCGAAACGAGATGCGTTCGAAGTATCGGGAAAGGTCCACGGGGTTTCCTCGCTCCCGAGGATGGACCCGCACACTACCCTCATCAACAACCCTGAATGGGTGGAATCTGGAGGTCGTCGGTTTCGAGGCAATACCCATGCTAGGTGAATCGAGCGACCAGGGAAGTGCAGGGGACCGAACTCGTGGGACGTGCTCCGTTCGTCTCGAGACGTCCCCTAACAGACGGACCCGTTGAAGGGCGGCTTGCGGCTCATGGCTGTGAAGCACTTCACACCCCGTGTAGCCTCGCCCCATGCCGGCCCCCCTCGACGCCGACGGACAGACGAAATCGGGCATCCCGACCGGGCTCCTCCCCCTCTTCGTCCTGACCGGGATCATGGACGCGAGCCTCGGTTCGATCCTGGCGTTGCTGGCGGAGATCCGAGCCCAGTTCGAGATCTCGCCGGCTGGCGTCGGGCTGATCGGTGGGTCGGGTTTCGTGACGGCGGTTGCAGCGCAGGTGGGGTTGGCCCGGTTGGCCGATCGCGGACACGCTCGCGCGCTCTTGAACTTCGGGCTCGCGAGCGCGGCGCTGTCGATGCTCGTGCTGACGCAGGCGGATTCGCTCTGGGAGTTCGTCGCGGGACGCCTCCTGCTCGGCCTCGGCGAGGGGGCCATCCTGCCGGCTGCGCGACGGACGGTGATCGTGCGCGCAGGGGTCCACGCCGGCGCGGCTTTGGGCCGGCTCAATGCCTTCCAGCTGACCGGCTTCCTGATCGGGCCGGTGTTCGGCTCCGCCGTCTTCGAGCTCGCAGGGCTGCGGGCCGTCTTCTACGTGTCGCTCGTCATGGTTCTCACGTGCGTGCCTTTGGTGTCGCGCACGCTGATGCCCGCCGCGGCAGTGGCACCGACACCGCGGGTGCTGCGCACCCTGCTTCGGCAACGCGGCATGCAGGCGATGATCTGCATGGCGATAGGCTACTACGGTTCGTTCGGCTTGTTCGAAGCGATCTGGGCGATCCTGCTCGCCGACCTC
>JAHEJV010000066.1 GCA_024638705.1 Deltaproteobacteria bacterium
GCGGCTCGTCACGAAGCCATCGCGCGGAATCTCGGGCGCCGGCTTCGGCGGCGCGAGCCGGAAGGGACCGTTAGCGCCCTCGAGCTCGTCCTTCATCGGATCGAACTCGAGCGTTCCCGCCAATGCGTAGGCGACGACGATCTCCGGGCTCCCGATGAAGGAGAGGGTGGCCGGATTGCCATCGTTGCGCTTCTTGAAGTTGCGGTTGTACGAGTTGATGATCGAGTTCTCTTCGCCCTCGGTGATGTCGTCGCGCTTCCACTGGCCGATGCAGGGGCCGCAGGCGTTGGCGAGCACGAGCCCTCCGATCGCTTCGAGGTCGGCCATCTGGCCGTCGCGGCGGATCGTCTGGTGGATCTGCTCGGAGCCCGGCGTCACCCAGAGCTTCGTCTTCGACTTCGCGCCCTGCTGAGCGGCCTGGCGCGCGATGTCGGCCGCGCGCTCGAGATCCTCGTAGGAGGAGTTGGTGCAGCTGCCGATCAGTGCCGACGTGAGCTTCGCCGGGTAGCCGTTCTCGCGGACGTCGGCGGCCATCTGGGAGACGGGACGCGCGAGGTCGGGCGTGTGCGGACCGACGATGTGGGGCTCGAGCGTCGAGAGATCGATCTCCACCACCTCGTCGAAGAAGCGCACCGGATCGCGCTCCACCTCGTCGTCGGCGCGCAGCAGCTCGGCGTGCTGGTTGGCGAGGTCGGCGAGCTCTTCGCGGCCGGTCGCCTTCAGATAGGTAGCCATGCGCTCGTCGTAGGGGAAGATCGACGTCGTCGCGCCGAGCTCGGCGCCCATGTTGGTGATCGTGCCCTTGCCGGTGCAGCTGATCGCCGCCGTGCCCGGACCGAAGTATTCGATCACCCGGTTGGTGCCGCCCTTCACGGTGAGGATGTCGCAGACCTTGAGGATCACGTCCTTCGGCGACGACCAGCCGTTGAGCTCGCCGGTCAGGCGCACGCCGACGAGCTTCGGGTAGAGCACCTCCCAGGGGAAGCCGGCCATCACGTCGACGGCGTCGGCGCCACCGACGCCGCAGGCGAACATGCCGAGGCCGCCGCCGTTGGGCGTGTGGGAGTCGGTGCCGATCATCATGCCGCCGGGGAAGGCGTACTTCTCGAGCACCACCTGATGGATGATGCCGGCACCCGGTCCCCAGAAGCCAATGCCGTAGCGCGCCGACGCGCTGCGCAGGAAGTCGTAGACCTCGGCGTTGGTCGTGCGCGCCGTGTCCATGTCCTGCTCGGCGCCGACGTAGGCCTGGATCAGGTGGTCGCAGTGCACCGTCGAGGGCACCTCGGTCTCGTCCTTGCCGGCGAGCATGAACTGGAGCAGCGCCATCTGGGCGGTGGCGTCCTGCATGGCCACGCGATCGGGGTGCAGGCCGACGTAGCTCTTGCCGGCTTCGAGGTCTTCGCCCTCCGGGTCGGCGAGGTGGCCGAGGAACACCTTCTCGGCGTAGGTGAGGGGGCGGTTCAGGCGCTTCCGGGCGGTGGCGACGTTCTTCGCGAGGGTGGCGTAGACGCGCTCGACGAATGCGGGGGTGGTATCGATCGCGGACATGGAGGTCTCCTTCGGCAGGGGGGCCAAGATAGCGAGGCAGAGCGCAGAGTCAGGGCGGCGGCGCGACGCGCTAAGGGCGCGGAATCCGGGAGAGTTCGTCCAGCAGATGAGCCGAACTCCGCGCGGCTTTCGCGAAATCGCCGAGGTCGAGGCTCTCGTTCTCGCCGTGCGCGTTGCACGGGGGGTCTTCGAGGCCGAGCAGGAGGGCCGGGACGCCGCCGAGCACGCTGACGAAGGGCCCGACGAACGGGATCGTCGCGCCGCAGCCGATCACCGTGGCGTCGCGGTCGTAGCCGGCGCGCAGCGCGCGCCGCGCCGCATCGAAGGCGGGGCCCACGGCCTCGGTCTTCCAACCCGGCACGGCAGCGGGCACCTTCGTTTCGACGCGCACGCCGCGCGGTGCGTGGTCGCGCACGAAATCGGCCACGACGCGCGCGACGCGATCGGCGTCCTGCCCCGGCGCGACGCGCACGCCGACGCGCGCGCTCGCCTCGGCCATCAGCTGGTTCGCCGCGCCGGTCATCGGCATGCCCTCGAGCGCCGTCAGCGCGAGCGAGGGTCGATGCCACACCCGCTCGTAGACGCTGCGCGCTTCGTCGCCGAGGAAGCCGGCGTCGGCGAACATGCCAGCGTCGCGGCGGAACGACGCCGCGTCGAAGGGCAGCGCGGCGATCTCTTTGCGCTCGGCGTCGGTGAGCGGGGGGACGTCGTCCTCGAGGCCCGGCACCGCGATGCATCCCTGCTCGTCGACGAGGCGGCCTAACAAGACGGCGAGCGCGGTCGCCGCGTCGGGCACCGGCCCGCCCCACATGCCGCTGTGGATCGGGTGATCGAGCGCGCGCACCCGGACGTCCACCTGCACGATCCCGCGCAGGCTCGTCGTGAGCGAGGGGATGCCGGTGTCGAGGTTCGCCGTGTCCGAGAGGACCAGCACGTCGCAATCGAGTCGCTCGCGGTGGGCGCGCAGGAAGTCGGCGAGATGCTCGGAGCCGATCTCCTCCTCGCCTTCCACGACGAACTTCACGTTCAGCGGCAGGGCGCCGTGCGCGTCGAGCCAGGCGCGGAGCGCCGCTGTGTGGAGGACGATGCCCGCCTTGTCGTCGACGACGCCGCGACCGTAGAGACGCCCGTCGTCGCCGCGCGTCGGCTCGAAGGGCGGCGTCCGCCAATGGCTCTCGCGGCCGGGCGGCTGCACGTCGTGGTGGGCGTAGACGAGGATCGTCGGCGCGTCGGGCCCCGCGTGCAGCCACTCGCCGACGACGTAGGGATGGGCGTCGCCGAGGCGCAGGATCTCGACGTGCTCGAGGCCGGTCTTCGCGAGCAACGCCGCCACGGCTTCGGCACTGCGCACCACCTCGGCCGGATCGAAGCCGGCAGCGGAGACGCTCGGGATGCGCGACAACGCGATCAACTCGCCCGTGGCGGCATCCATCCCGCGATCGAGGGAGCGGAGGACGTCGTCGGGAGCCGGCACGACCGGAACGTAGCACCACGAACCAAAGGCCCCGCGGTATGATGCGCGCCATGGAACCGACCGACCTGCGCATCAAGGGATCTCGCGGCGTCGACGTGCACCTCCTCGAGTGGAGCACCGAAGGCGTGCCGATGTTGCTGCTACACGGCTTCGGCAACGAGGCGCACATCTGGGACGACTTCGCTCCGATGGTCGCGCCCTACTACCGCACCCTCGCGATGGATCACCGCGGACACGGCCAGTCCGACTGGGACCCGGACGGCGACTACGACATCGAGTCGCTCGCCGACGACGTCGAGACGGTGACGGCGGCGCTCGGCATCGACCGCCTCGTGCTGGCTGCACACTCGCTCGGTGGACGCGTCGGGTCGATCTTCGCGGGACGCCACCCCGAGCGCATCGCCGGCTTCGTGCTCGTCGACATCGGGCCGGAGGTCGATCCGCGCGGCAGCATGCGCATCCGCCAGGACGTCGAGTCGAACATGGACCCCGTCTTCGCGAGCGAGGAGGAGTACGCCCGCGCGCTCTCCCTGGCCTATCCCGCGGCAACGCCCGAGGCGCTGCGGCGCATGGCCCACCACGGCCTGCGTCCGGAGGACGGCGGCGGCTTCCGCCTCGTGATGGACCCGGCGCTGCGCGGCATCACGGCGGGACGGGGCGACGACCCCGACGCCGAGGCCGCCGAGCGCGCGCTCGCGCAACAGATGGAGCAGGCGCTCGCCGCCCTGCCCTGTCCCGTACTGATCGTGCGCGGCGCCGCGTCGGACATCCTCTCCCCCGACGAAGCCGACCGCCTCGCCGAGGAAGTCTGCCAGAACGGTCGACTCGCGATCGTCGCGCGCGCCGGTCACTCGGTGATGACGGACAATCCCGAAGGCTTCAACGAGGCCGTCGGCGCCTTCGTCCTGAGCGACTGACGGCGCCGCGGGGGCACGATGGGAGCGCAGACGAGCGGCACGACGCCGCGCCACCAGGCCCTGCTACTCGCGGTGGCGTTCGCGTCCGGCGCGTCCGCGCTGATCTACCAGACGGTCTGGCTGCGTTGGTTCCGCGTGCTCTTCGGCAACACGGCCTACGCCGCATCGGCGACGTTGTGCGCCTTCTTCCTCGGCCTCGCGATCGGTGCCGCGATCTTCGGACGCGTGACGGCGCGCTCGCGACGGCCGCTGCTGCTCTACGCCGGCATCGAAGTCGTGGCGTGCGGGCTCGCGCTGCTGGTGCCGCTCGTCGTCACCCTCTACGACCCGCTCTACGCCTACCTCTACGCAGAGCTGTCGGATTCGCGCGCGCTCTTCGTCGCCGCGAAGTTCGGCCTCGCACTGCTCGCCATGTTGCCGATGACGCTGCTCCTCGGCGGCACGCTGCCGCCGCTCGCTGCGGCCTACGTCGGCGATCCCGCGGCACTCGGTCGCTCGGGAAACCGCCTCTACGCGGTGAACACGGCCGGCGCCGTCGTCGGCACGGCGCTCGGCGCGCTCACCCTGCCCGAGTGGATCGGGGTGAATGCGACCTACGGCGTGGCGATCGCGTTCGCGCTCGCCGCGGCTGGCGGCGCCGCGGCGCTCCAACGCAGCGCGCCGGCGCCGGCGCGCATCGACACGGCCGAGCACGACCCCGCACCGCTCCTCTTGCGCGTGATCGCATTCGCATCGGGCTTCGGCACGCTCGCCCTCGAGATCCTGTTCCTGCGCGCGTTCTCGCAGGTGGTGGCGTCGTCGGTCTACTCGTACGGCGCGGTGCTGATCGTCGTACTGATCGCCCTCGCCCTGGGAGCAGCGCTCGTCGCCGAGAGCGAAGGACGCATCCGTGCACGACCGCTGCTGACCGGCGCGCTCGTGGTGGAGGCGCTCCTGCTGCTCCTCATGCCCGCGGCCCTCTCCTACGCCACCGACGGGTTGAGCCGCTGGGTGAGCGGAGAACTCTTCCATGCGCTCGGCTTCGCGGCCCTGTTCGGCGGACCGCCGTTGCTGGTCGGCGCCCTCGTCCTGCCGCTGACGTTCCGACTCGCGGCCGGCGGCACGGTCGGATCGCGGGTCGGCGGGCTCGTCTCGGCAAACACGCTCGGCGGCGTCGTCGGTTCTCTGGCCGCGAGCTTCGTGCTGCTCGACGGGATCGGCCTGTGGCCCTCCTACACGGTCGTCGCGGCAGGGTACGGCGCGCTGGCGATCGCGGTGAGCTCGGACACCCGGAGGCGACTCGCCGTCGCGGTGACGCTCGCCGTCGCGGCCGCGTTCGTCCTCCTCGGTCCGACCGATCCGCGCAGCCTCCCGATCGTGTCGACCCAGCCCGGCATGCGCGTCGTCGCGATCGAGGAAGGCGCTCACGGGGTCGTCAGCGTCCTTGCGCGCGGCAGCGAGAAGCTGATCAAGGTCGACAACCACTATGCGCTCGGCGGCTCCGGCGAGCGGACGAACGCCGAACGGGGCGGACACATCCCGCTGCTCCTCCATCCCGACCCGAAACGCGTGCTCTTCCTGGGATCGGCCACCGGGGGCACGGCCGCGTCGGCGGTCGTGCATTCCGTCGACGAGATCGTGCTCGTCGAGCTCGTTCCCGAAGTCCACGAGCTCGCGGCGGCCCACTTCGCCGAGACGACACGCGGCCTGCATCGCGATCCGCGCACGCGCCTGGTCGTCGAGGACGGCCGCAACCACCTGCGCGCCGCGCCAGAGCAGTACGACGTGGTGGTCGCCGATCTCTTCGTCCCCTGGCGGCCGGGCGTCGGATCTCTCTACACCGTCGACCACTTCACCGCGGTCCGCGAGCACCTCACCGAGGGCGGCGTGTTCATGCAGTGGCTGCCGCTCTACCAGCTGCGCGGCGTCGACCTCGAGCTCGTGATCGCCACGTTCCTCGCCGTGTTCCCCGACGCGACGATCTGGCGCGGCGACTTCTTCGCGTCGCGTCCCCGGATCGGGCTGCTCGGGATCCGCGGTGACGCCCCGTCCGTCGACGAGGTAAGCGCCCGCATGCGCGAGCTCGCCGACGCCGGCGTCACCGACCGCTGGATGACCGACCCGCGTGGCTTCTGGATGCTCTATCTCGGACCGCTTTCGCGCTATGCGACGGCGGAAGTGCGACCGAACAGCGACGACTGGCCGCGCTTCGAGTTCCTCGCCGGGCGATCGTGGGGGCAACGGCGGGATCTCCTCGAGCGCGACTGGTGGAAGCTCAGTGCCGCCGCCGGCACGGCGCCCGACCCGATCTTCCCCAACCTGCCCGACCCCGGTCCGACCGCGGGGGCGCTCTTCCACCGCGCGGCCGCGCTCTCGCGCACCCGTCCGGCGGAGGCGCGCGCCATGGCGAAAGAGCTGCGGCGCATCATGCCCCCGGAGCTCCTCGATCCGCCCGACCCGACCATCTCGCTCTTCTGGCCGCCGAAGTCGCGCGGACTTCGGGCTAGTCCGCCTTCGCCTGGCCGAGGCTGATCAGCGAGGGCAACACCACCAGGTTGCAGAGCAGGGTGAAGCAGACGCCGAGCGTGAGCAGCTGGCCGAGCGTCGCGAGGCCCTGGTGCGAGGCGAAGCCCATCGTGCCGAAGCTCGCGATCGTCGTCATCGCGCTGTAGCCGACGGCGCGCGCCGTGCTCGTGGCGAGCAGGTTCGTGACGTCGCCGGAGGCGCGCGCCCGGTGCACGAGATGGATGCCGCTGTCGACGCCGATGCCGAGCAGGAGTGGCAGTACGATCACGTCGGCGAAGTTGAAGGGGATCTCGAGCAGCACCGCCGCGGCGACGGTGAGCGACGCGGCGAGCACGAGGGGCGTCAGCACGAGCGCGGTGTCGGTCCAGTTCCGCCAGAGCAGGAAGACGACGAGCGTCACCGCGAGGAGGGCGGAGAGCAGCGCCTGTTGCAGCGCGGCCACGACCGTGCGCCCGCTCGCCACCATCTCCGCCGCGCTCCCCGTGACGCCCGGCGCGACGGCTTCGACCGCGTCGTAGAACGCGGCCAGCGCCTCGTGATCCGAGAGATCGTGGCGTGGGAAGATCTGCAGTCGCGCGCGTCCGTCCTCGGTCTGCATCTGGTCGAGCAGGGCGTCGGGGAGATTCTCGAGCGAGACGCGACCGGCACCGAGTGCAGCGTCCAGGATGCGCAGCTGCTCGGGAAGACTGCCGAGCACGCTCTCCTCGAACGCCTCGAGGCGCGCTTCGGGATCGGGCGCGGCGTCGAGACTCGCCTGGAGTGCGTCGAGTGAACGAACCAGCGACGCCGCGCTGCGTCCCACCTCGCTCGCTTCGTCCCAGGCCGCGAGCTTGCGCGCCTCGTCGCGCAGATGCTCGAGCTGCACGAGCTGATCGGCGATCTCGGCCTCGGTGTCGCCGTCGCGAGCGAGGGGCGCGAGAAAGAGCGACAGGTCCTCGATGATCTCGAGCTTCTCGTCCTGTTCGGCGGGGATGAAGTCCGCGAGCGTGACGACGCGCTCCACCTCGGGGAGCGCGCGGAGCTCCGCGGCGAGGGCGCGCGCCGAGACGAGGTCGGGCGCCAGCGCGTTCAGGCTCCACGGCGAGCGCGACCCGTTCTCGAGCAGCTCGCGCAGCGTCTTCACCGATTCGCTGTTGGGGTCGCGCACGTTGAGCGGGTTGTTGTCGAAGCGCGCCTGGGGAAGCAACGCCACCGAGCCGACGCCGAGCACGATCGCCGCCATGCGGACGGCGCGCGGGAAGCGCACGGGCAGATCGACGACGCCACCCGTCCACACCGGCGCCGGGAGCTCGGGTTGCGGGCGGGGACGCGGCGGCAGCGAGAGCAGCGCGGGCAACAGGGTCAGCGTCGTGATGAAGCTGATGATCATCCCGCCGCCGCTGATGATGCCGAGCTCGGCGACGCCGACGAAGGGCGTCGGTGCGAACGCGAAGAAGCCGATCGCCGTGGTGAGCGCGCAGAGCGCGAGCGAGCTACCGACGTCGCGGGCGACGTCGTCGAGCGCGGCCTCGTGATCGAAGCCTGCGGCGAGGCGCTCGCGGTAGCGCATGCAGAAGTGGATGCCGAAGTCGATGCCGAGCCCGATGAAGAGGACGGCGAAGGCGACCGAGATCATGTTGAACCGCCCGACGGCCAACGCCGTGTAGCCCGCCGTCAGCAGCAGGCCGACGACGAGCGTCGTGAGGGCCGCGAACACCAGGCGCGCCGAGCGCAGACCGAAGCCGAGGATCAGCGCTACGAGCACGAAGGACGCGACCCCCGCCGCCGCCGCCTGGTTCTTCACCACGCCCATCTCTTCGTAGGAGAGC
Source organism: Deltaproteobacteria bacterium (assembly GCA_024638705.1). GTDB lineage: Bacteria > Myxococcota_A > UBA9160 > UBA9160 > SMWR01 > JAHEJV01. The sequence goes on from JAHEJV010000066.1 coordinate 8,256, forward strand.
GCGACGTCCCCGGTGATGCGCACCTGGACCAGGCCGTCCTCCTCGATCTCGCGCTCCGCGAGGATCGCGCGCACGGCCTCGATGGCGTGACGGGCGGGCTGGATGTCGTCCGTGCGCAGCACGGGCTGCACGAAGATGACGCGACGGCGCGGATCCGTCTCGAACTCGCGGTCGGCGATCACCTCGGCCCAGGAAAGCTCATAGCGACGCCCGGCGACGTTCGCGTCGGCGGCCTCGGCGAAGCGGTCGAATATCGCCGCGATCTGGTCGCCGGTGAAGTCGCCTTCCCGGGTGGCGCGCGCACCACGCGCGAGGATCGAAGCCAGCCCGCGCAGCGTGCCGTCCTTCGAGAGCTCGGCGAGATAGGGCTGCGCCTCGGCCAGCTCGTCCGAGAGCTCCTCGAGCTCCTCCGTGTCGAGGTAGAGGAAGGCGTTGCGCTCGAAGAAGCTCCCGCCGCCCGGCATGTAGACCATGTTGAACGTGTCGGGACGCGCGCGGAGCTCGTCGGCGATCGTCGCCGCGGCCTGGCCCGCCCGCTCGGGCGTCGCCGCATCGACCACGATGAACATGTTCTCGAACTGGGTCGGGAAGGCGTCGTAGTAGGCGCGCTCGGCCTGCTTGAAGGGAAGGTCCTTCGAGAAGAGCGCGTCGGTCGAGCCCTCGATCTCGAGGTGGGTCGCGGCGTAGAACGAGGCAGCGGCGAGGACGATCGCGGTCACCGCGATCACGGTGAAGGGACGTTGCGCCGCCCCGGTGACCCACCTGGCCAGCCCACCTCCGAGCCTCGCTTCGAAGCCGCCCGCCCCCGGCTCGCTCAATGCCTTCGCCTCCCCACACTCCGGCCGATCGCGCCTCACGCTTAGCAGATCCGGCCTTCGCTACAGTGGGCGCCCAACGAGGTTCCCGATGTCCGATTCATCTGCCTGCGCGGCGTTTCTCCTGGCCTTCGCCCTGGCGCTTCCGGCTGCCGGCGAGCCCGCCGCCATCGGCAGCGCCGAAGCGCCTGCGGTCGCCGCCGGCTCGCCCAGCGCCCGCATCGATGGGCTCCACGCGGCGCTGCTCGACGTGATGAAGAACGCCCTGGCCCTCGGTTACGCCGGGCGCGAGGAGAAGCTCCGGGACGTCGTCCCGGGCTACTTCGACATCGACTTCATGGCGCGCAAGTCGCTCGGCAGCCACTGGCGCAAGGCCGACCCCGACGCCCGCCAGCGATACCTCGACGCCTTCACCCGCTTCATGGTCGCCAACTACGCCGGACGCTTCGACGGCTTCTCCGGGCAATCGTTCGAGACGACGGGCCAAGAGCCCGCGCGACGCGACACCGTCGTCGTGAAGACGATCCTCCGCGATCCGAGCGACGAGGACGTCGAGCTCAACTATCGCATGCGCCAGGTCGACGGCGTCTGGAAGGTGATCGACGTCTACCTCGACGGCACCGTGAGCGAGCTGGCGCTGCGCCGCTCGGAGTTCGTCTCGATCGTCAAGCGCGAGGACATCGAGGCGCTGATCGTCGCCCTCGACGCGAAGATCGTGAAGCTCTCGAAGGGCGGCGAGAGCTAGTCGGTCGCTCCGGGCTCGACCATCACGATCTCCGGCGCGCTGCTGCGCCGGATCCCCTGCTCGACTGCGGCGTCGCGGCTCTGGAGATAGGCGCTTCGCAGCGCGGCGTAGAAGTCGATCGAGCCCTCTTCGAGCATCTTGTAGTCGTCGAAGTTGGCTTCGCGGACGATCAGCCCCTCGGTGCCCCCGAGGGCGAGGGTCCACCACTGGACCGGACCCAGCATGTAGGACAGCGGGTCGACGAGGATGTCGACCACGTCGCCGAAGACGTCGCGCGCCGTGCTCGGACCGAAGATCGGCAGCATCAGATAGGGCCCGCTGGGCGTTCCGTAGAGCGCGAGGGTCTGGCCGAAATCCGCGTCGAGGCGCTCGACCTCGAAGAAGCTCTCCGCCGGATCGAAGAGACCGGCGATGCCGACGGTCGAGTTGATCAGGAAGCGCGTGCTCGTGCTCGCCGCACCGACGACGCGGAACTGGAGCATGTGATTGGCGAACTCGACGGGCGCGTCGAGATTCAGGGACGCGCGATAGAGCGCGTCCCGGCCCGCCTCGGGCAGCACGAAGCGGTATCCGCGCGTGATCGGATCGAAGAGCCACTTGTCGAGGCGGCGGTTGAAGCCGAAGATGCTGCGGTTCGTAGTCTCGAAGGGGTCGCGCGAGCCGAACTCCTCGACTTCGAACCCGTCGTCGTCGAAGAGCGGATCGTCGTCCATCCAATCGAGATCGTCCTCGACCTCCGTCCCGCTCTCGGGCACGAAGTTCGGGTCGACGGACGTGGGCTCCGCCACCGCCGCCGTCGCGAGCAGGATCGCGACGCCCACCAGGGACGCGGACCTTGCAGTGACGATTTGCAGCATGCGGGCTCCGCGGTCGCGAGGAGAGAACCGGAGCGGGCGGAGGCGCGCCCCGTCGCGTTCGAGCATGAGGTGGAGTGCGACCGGGGGGAGCGTCGAGTCTAGAGGCGCGCCCCGTTCCCGACCACCGCGCCCGGACGGAACCGCCGCAGCCCAGGACGCTGGCGACCTCGATGCGTGTCGGTACCCTTCGGGGGCTCGCTCAGCGGGTCCCCCTGCCTCCCAAGACCCCCCGCAACAACACCGTCCGCCCGGTTTGCCCGGCGAACGGTCGAACGGGTGGAGAGGCGCGTGGACATCTTCGAGAAGTGCGGCGAGATGAGCGGGCGCGCACGCGACGCGCGCGCCGCGGGTTTCTATCCCTACTACCGCTCCCTGTCGTCGGCGCAGGATCCCACCGTCCTGTGTGACGGCCGCGAGCTGGTGATGCTGGGATCGAACAACTATCTCGGCCTGGCGAACCACCCGGAGGTGAAGGAAGCCGCGACCGTCGCGCTCGCCATGTACGGCACCGGCGCCGCCGGATCGCGCCTTCTCAACGGGACCCTCGATCTCCACGTCGAGCTCGAAGCGCGCCTCGCCGCGTTCACCCGGCGGGAAGCGGCGCTCACCTTCCCGACCGGCTTCCAGGTGAACCTCGGCGTGTTGTCGAGCCTGCTCGGCCGTCGCGACGTCGCCGTACTCGACTGCCTCGATCACGCCTGCATCATCGACGGCTGCCGTCTCGGCTTCGGACGAAGCGTCAAGTTCCGTCACAACGACATGGACGATCTGGCCCAGAAGCTCGAAGCCGTGCCCGAAGGGCGCGGCGTGATCGTCGTCGTCGACGGCGTGTTCTCGATGGAGGGCGACGTCGCTCCGCTCGACGAGATCGTGCGTCTGGTGCGCCGCGCCGGCGCGCGCCTGATGGTCGACGACGCCCACGGCCTCGGCGTGTTCGGCGACTCCGGTCGCGGCACGCCCGAACACTTCGGCGTCGAGGCGGACGTCGATCTCCTGATGGGCACCTTCTCGAAATCGCTCGCGACGGTCGGCGGGTTCGTGGCGGGCCGCGCCGACGTGATCGATCACATCCGCCACACCGCGCGGAGCGCGATCTTCTCGGCGGCGGCACCGCCGGCGTCGGTCGCTGCCGCCTTGAAGGCGCTCGATCTCGTCGAGCGCGAGCCCGAGCGCCGCAAGCAGCTGTGGGAGAACGCGCGCTACCTCGAGCGCCAGCTCACCGGGATGGGCTTCGACACCGGCGACTCGGCGTCGCCCGTCATCCCGGTCGTCGTCGGCGCCGACCAGGACGTCTACCGCGCGGTGATCCGCCTCCAGGAGCTCGGCGTCTTCGCCAACCCGGTGGTGTCGCCGGCAGTGCCCGTCGGCCGCGCGATGATCCGCACCTCGACGATGGCGACCCACACGCGCGAGCACCTCGACCGCGCACTCGAGGCGATGCGCACGGTGGGACGCGAGCTCGGCCTGATCAGCGGATGACGAGACCCGCGCCCTCGCGGCGCGGATCGGCGGCGGCCTCGCCGGTGCGCCCCACCGCGTGGACGCCTCCGAAGTAGAGGTTGTGGTCCGGCCAGAGGTTCACCGCCGCGTGATCCGCGAGAGCGGCCTCGCACGCCGCACCGAGCCCCGGCTCGACCTGCACCGCTTCGCCGTCCCAATGGAGCCGCGGCGCCTCGACGCACTCGGCGAGCGGAAGGCCGTGGTCGAGTGCGGCCACGAGCACCTGGAGGATCGCCGAGCGGATGCGCTTGCTGCCCCCGCTGCCGACGGCGAGGCGCGGCGCATCGCCTTCGAGGACGATCGTCGGCGCCATCATCGAGGCGATCCGCTGGCCCGGGGGCGCGCTGTGAAAGCCGTCGGGATGGAGATCGTCCTCGCCGAGCATGTTGTTCAGCTGGACCCCGGTGCCCGGCGCGACATAACCCGAGCCTTCGCCGTTCGAGAGCGAGAGGCTCGCCGCGTTGCCCTCGCCGTCGACGACGCTCACGTGGGTCGTGCCGCCGGAGGACTGGACGCGGCGCGCCGCGTCGGCGACGTCGAGCGCGGCGCCGGCTTCGCGTCGTCGCTCCACTTCGCGCATGACGCCGAGAAGCTGCTGCACCCGGGACGGGTCGTCCCACTTCGGGGTCGGCAGGGTGTCGAGGATGGCGAGCGCGAACGCGAGCAACGCCCCGCCCGAGGCCGGGGGCGGGTTCGTCAGCACGCGGTGCCCGCCGCGGTGGGCGGCGAGCGGCTCGCGCTCGATCACGCGATAGGCGGCCAGATCGGCCGCAGTCAGCAGACCGCCGCCGCCGCGCATCTCCGCCTCGATGACCTGTGCGACGTCGCCCGCGTAGAGCGCGCCCGCACCTTCGCGCGGCAGTCGTTCGAGGAAGGCCGCGAGATCGGGGTTGCGGACGCGCTCGCCGACCGCGGGCGAGTGCCCCCCCGGCGCGTAGAGCGCCGCCGCCCGGTCGGTGAGCGTGTTGATCGGTTCGAGCAACGCCGTGACGTAGGCCTGGTGGTCGTTCAGCACGACGCCGTCGCGCGCCAGCCCGATTGCCGGCGCCAGCACGTCCTCGAGTGCCGTGCGGCCGCACGCGGCGTGCACGTGCAGCAGCCCCGCCAGCGTGCCCGGCGTCGCCGCGGAGCCCAGCCCGACGTTGAACACCTGGTCCTGGGCGGGGAAGCTCACCGTCATCGGCACGAAGTGCGGCGTGCGCGTCGCCATGCCGCGTCCGGGCGTGTCGGCGAAGAAGTCGTAGAGGGTTTCGCGCCCGGCGCCCGTGCGCGCGAGCAGGAATCCCCCGCCGCCGAGGCTGGTGAACATCGGCTCGGCCACGCTCGCGGCGAACCCGGCGGCGACGGCCGCATCGAACGCGTTGCCGCCGGCGCGCAGCAGCGCCGCGGCGGCTTCCGATACGGTGATATGTCCGCTTGCGACGGCCCCCGGCGTCACGCCCATCAATCGCTCCCGGCCGGCGTCGGCTCGTCGTGTTCGTCCTCGATCTCGCCGACGATCTCCTCGAGCACGTCCTCGAGGGTGCACACGCCGAGCACCGGACCGTCGCCGTTGCGCACGATCATCAGATGGCGCCGGCCCCGTCGAAACTGGCGCAGCGCGTCCACCACCTGCAGATCGCCGCGCATGAAGGTAGCGGGGCGGATCGCATCTTCGAGGATCACAACGCGGCGATCGGCGTACACCGCGAAGAGATCCTTCGTGTGGAGGATGCCGATGACGTTGTCGAACGAGCCTTCGTAGACGGGGATGCGCGTGAATCCGGAAACCTTGATCAGATCGAGCAAGGCGTCGGGGTCGATGCCGCGATCGATCGCGTCGTCGAGGCGACCGGTCGCAGCGGCGGCGGCATTCGCGCCCCGCCGCCCTTCCGCGACCCAGAGATCGATCTGGGTGTTGCGGACCGCGACCAGCGCGAACTCGGTCGCGACGAAATAGGCGTTCATCAGGACCAACGCGACGATCGCGATCATCCCGAGGGCCGTCATCCCGAAAGCTGGACTCTCCAAGCTCTGTCGCACCCCCCGCTTCCGACTAACGCGTCCGGGCCAAGCCCTTGCGGCCCGCGAGATCGTCCACGAACTGTCGCGCGCAGCGCCCCGAGCGACTGGCCCGCCGCACCGACCACCGCAGCGCCTCCTCGCGCACCCTCTCCCAGGATGTGTCGAGCCCGGCCTTCTGCGCGTAGTGACGCACCACCTCGAGATAGGTCGCCTGGTCGAAGGGGTAGAAGCCGATCACGAGCCCGAAGCGGTCGGAGAGCGCGAGCTTCTCGTCGACGGTCTCGCCTATGTGGAGATCGCCCGCGTCGTCGAGGCGCGCCTCGGTGTTGTCGGCGACGCGCTCCTGGATCAGATGGCGGCGGTTGCTCGTCGCCACGATGCACACGTTCGCCGGCGGCGCGGCGAAGCTCCCCTCGAGAGCGGCCTTCAGCTCGCGATAGCCCGCGTCGCCCGCGTCGAAGGCGAGGTCGTCGCAGAAGAGCAGGAAATGGCGGTCCGAAGCGGCGAGGGCCTCGATCACGTCGGGCAGGTCGAGCAGATCGTGGCGGTGCAGCTCGACGACACGCAGCCCGCGAGGACCGAAGCGCGCGAGCAGGCCGCGCACCGCCGACGACTTCCCGGTGCCGCGCTCCCCGTGCAACAGCACGTGGTTGAACGGCAGCCCGGAGACGAACTGCTCCGTGTTCTGCAGTAGTCGCTCGCGCGCGCGATCGACGCCGACGAGGTCGTCGAGGTCGAACAGCGCGGGCTTCGGAATGGGACGCAGGCGCCCCGTCCCACGCCGCGCGTCCCAGCGCCAGGCGAGCGAGCGATCGAAGCGCGCCGCGTCGTCGGCCGACCCGAAGCGCGCTTCGAGGGCGCGTTCGGCGAGGACGAGCACGCGATCGAGGCGACGGGCGATCGAGCGGAGGCTCACGGGGATCGGAGGACGGTGCGTGTCATCGGTCCGCACAGTGTTTCGCTTCCGCGTCGGGATTTCACCCCCGTGAGATCGGGGTTGCTCGACGCTTCGAGGTCTGAATCGAGGCGCGACGCCGCTAAGCGTGCTTCTCCGGGTCCCACCCCTGCGCCGCGAGGTGTTCCCGACCGAAGGCGAGCGGCCCGTCCTCGAGCGTCGTCGCCAGCGTGTCGTTCCAACGGTTGAGCCACCCGAAGAGCGAGATCACCGCCACGATCGCCAGGATCTCGTCGTCGTCGAAATGCGCGCGCAACGCATCGAAGTGCTCGCGACCCACGCGGCTGGGAACGAGGGCTGCGTCGCGCGCGAGGCGCAGGGCCGCGCGCTCCGCGCCGTCGAAACGATCGCTCGTCTCGAACGCGAACGCGTCGTGAAGCTTCTCGGCGTCGACGCCCTGGCGGTGGGTTCCGTGCGAAGTGTGCGCCTGGCAGTAGCGGCAACCCGACGCGTTGCTGGTGACGAAGGCGACCAGCGAGCGCAGCTCCGGATCGAGCTTCGGCGACAGGTTCACCGTGCCGGCGAGCCCGGCGAATGCCTGGAGCAGCTCCGGCCAGCGCGCCATCGTCAGCAGGCTGTTCGGGAGAAACCCCATCGCCCCTTCCACCATCTGGAAGATCGGCTCGAACTCGGGGAGGGACTCGCGGGGCAGCGGGTCGAGGTGGGGGGCCATGTCGAAGCTCCTCTCGGCTGGGACCGTCGTCGGCCGACGCCGTCTACACTGAACCCGATGACGACGCGGCGCCATACCCGATGACGGGAATCGACGACTCCCACATCGGCCTGTGCGCCCGTTGCGTCCACGCCACCGTGCAGCGCAACGCGAAGGGCAGGGAATTCTGGCGCTGCCGGGCCGCCGACGACGACCCGAGGCTGCTGCGCTACCCCCCGCTCCCCGTGCTTGCCTGCCACGCGATGCGCGAGGGAGAGCCCGAGGTGCGGGGCGACGGCGCCTAACGCCGCGCTCTGCCCCGCGAGTACGCCCGCAGCTCCTCGGTCCAGCGGTTGGGCAGCGGCTTCTCGATCACCTCGAAGAAGGTCTCGAGGAAGCTGTAGGTGAGGCCCCAGACGATGTGGCGATCGGGCTGGCCGACCAGGATGCCGGGGAACTCGATCTCGACGTTGTGGGTCGTGTACTCGACGTGGTTCGCCGGATCGAGCAGGCCGGCGAGGGGAAACCAGAAGGCCTCCTGCACCTCGTAGTTGATCGCGAGCTCGCCGGGCTCGGGGTGGTGGTAGACGAAGGCCGAGATCACCAGCTCGGGACGGGTGCGCGGATTGCCGCGCTTGTCGTCGAGACGTCCGAGCAGCTCGGCGCCCTCGAGGGAGAGGCCCACTTCCTCGAGCGTCTCGCGCTCGGCGGCCGCGCGCCCGTTCGGATCGCCCGGGTCGACGCCGCCGCCGGGAAACGCCATGTGACCCGACCACGGGTCGCCGGGGTGGCGGGCGCGCTCGATGAAGAGCGCCTCGGCGCCGCGCTCGCCCTCGGCCAGCACCATCGCGACGGCGGCGTGGCGGACCTTCCGGACCGGGTGGAGCTCCGGTTCGTGGTCGGCGAGGGAGCGACGGACTTGGTCGACGCGAATCACGGTGGGGAGCATAGCCGCATG
>JAHEJV010000374.1:0-2211 GCA_024638705.1 Deltaproteobacteria bacterium
GGTGAGCGCCATCCAGGCCGCGACGATCGCGATCCCGCGCACGACTAACGCCCTTCGAACAGAGGTTTGCGACCCGCTACGAACGCGGCCACCGCCTCGCGATGATCGGCGGTCTGCGCCGCGGCCACCGTCGCTTCGGCCTCGTGGGCGAGCGCAGTCGGAAAGTCGACCTGCGAGGCGCGGTCGAGATTCGCCTTCATGCGCGCGTAGGCGACGGTGGGGCCCGACGCGAGCTGGCGCGCCCACGCCATCGCCTCGGTCTGGAGATCGGCATCCGGAACCACGCGGTTCACGATGCCGAGTGCCAGGCAGGCCTGCGCGTCGACCCGCTCGGCGGTGAAGAAGAGCTCGCGCGCCTTCGCGTCACCGACCAGGCGCGGCAGCAGCCAGGTGGCGCCGTAGTCGCCGGCGAGGCCGACGTTCGCGAAGCCGGTCGTGACGAAGGCGCTCTCGGCGGCGATCCGGAGATCGCAGGCGAGTGCGATCGAGAGGCCCGCGCCGGCGGCCGGCCCGGGCAGCGCCGCGATCGTCGGCTGCGGCAGCGCGTGCAGTGCACCGGTGAGGCTGCGCTGGCGCTCGGTCAGATCCGCCACGATGGCTTCCGGCGTGGTCGGCCGGTCGGGACGCGGCGTCGCGGCAGGAACCATCCCCTTCACGTCGCCCCCCGCGCAGAATGCGGTGCCGGCGCCCGTCAGCACGACACAGCGCGCCTCCGGCATCTCGCCCAGTCTCGCGAACATCCGCCGCAGGGCCGGGCTCAACGTGTCCGAGAGCGCGTTGCGCGATGCGGGGCGGTTCAGCGTGAGGAGCGCGACGCCGTCGTCGAGCGCGGCGAGCAGCTCTTCGGTGCCGGTGTCGAAGTTCGCCATCGGACCAATCTCTCACACCGCTCCGACCGCGTCTACGCGCGTGGTAGCGTCCACCGTGGAGGCCACGGTCCATGGTGAAACTCGTCTTCTGTTGCCGGCGCAAGCCCGATCTCTCCGTCGAACAGTTCCAGGAGCGCTGGCTCGAGGTGCACGGCCCGCTCGTGAAGCGTCTGCGCGTGCAGCTCCCGCAGATGGTGCGTTATGTGCAGAGCCACACCCTGATGGGCCCCGCCACCGACCTCGTCACCCGGTCACGCGGCGCGAAGGAGCCCTACGACGGCATCACCGAGGTGTGGTTCCCGTCGCTCGAGGCGCTCGACATGTCCGAGCCCGAAGCCGTCGACGCCGCCCGCCAGCTCCTCGAAGACGAGGGGAAGTTCATCGACCTGCCGAACTCGGCGGTCTTCCTCACCGAGGAACACGAGATCTTCTAGCGCGGGAGCCTAGAAGCGGACGTCCAGAGCCAGGTCGACGAAGAATGACGGGGCGACGCGCTTCGAAGCGATCGTGCCGAGGTCGTCGCCCTGCACGCGCAGGCGACGCTCGGCGGTGTAGCCGCCCTCGACGTTGAACTTCAGCCAGTTCGCGAGGTCCCACTCGAAGCCACCGCTGAAGCGCAGGTAGCGGTCGCGGAAGGTGAGGTCGTCGTTCAGGCCGAAGCGGTCCTGCAGACGGAAGCCGTCGTTCACGCGCCCGGCCGTCGCGTGCAGCTCGATCACCGGGGTGAGGTCGTACTCGAGCCGCGCGCCGAGGCCCTGGCTGCGGATCGTGAACCGCTCGGTGACGTACCAGCGCAGGGAGACGAAGGGGCTGAAATCGAGCCCGCCCTCCTCCAGCGAGCTGGTCGCCGACACACCGAGACCGACGCGGAAGAGATCGGGCACCTCGTAGCCGAAACCGAGGGTGCCCGTCGCGCCGAGGCCGGAATCGAAGTCACCGTCCTCCCACCTCGAGCCGCCGGAAATCGACCCGAGCACCGACCAGATCTCCTCGTCGGCCCAGAAGGGGCCGACGTCCTTCAACCAGTACGACCCTTCGAGCGCGAGGCGCGCGGCGTGGAGGTCGAGAGCATCGTCGAGAAAACGGGAAACGGTCGTCGGCCCGCCGCGAAGCCGGTAACGGCTGGTCGACACGCGGGTCGAGACGCGGATGCCGACGCGGTCTGTCACCGGAAGCGAGACGCGCAGTCCGAACTGGGGCCGCAGCAGCGTGACGTGCGCGCTGCCGATACGCGCCTCGGGCATGATCAGCGTGCGGAGGTCGACACGGACGGCGTTGGTGATGTCGCGCCCCGGAAAGGGCGGCGCGTCGAGGAACCCGGCGTCGCTCGCGGGGCTGCGGA
>JAHEJV010000374.1:2248-4491 GCA_024638705.1 Deltaproteobacteria bacterium
GGGCCGGGTCGCGAGACGCCTCCGCGTCCTCTTCGGCGCCGACGCCAGCGCCCACGAGCAGCACCCCGAGCGCGAGGAAGATCGCGCGCGCAACGCGGGCACGACCCGCGCGAGCCATCGCCGGCAGTTGCAACAGAAGCAGCCTCTCTTCCCCCGCGGCGGATCGCCGCGCGGAAACCATAACGGAATGTCGGCTCGTCCGGTCTACCGGTTCGACGGCTCGGGGTTCGACGGCTCGGGCTGCGACGGCTCGGGCTGCGAAGACCCGACCTGCGGCGCGGCCGCCAGCGCGCCACGCGGCCAGTCGACGTAGATCGGCGACGACCACGCGCGCTCCTGCGCCGGATCCGTGCAGGTGTCGGACTCGGGCGTGCGATAGTCGCTCCAGCACGGGTCGACCGAGGCGCAGGCGTCGCCGCCGGCCGCCTGACAGCGCAGGTTGCGGGCATTCACCACCGGCGTCGGCTCCTGCACCGCACGCGCGTAGTAGACCGCGTCGCGACCGATCGCGGCGTGCTCGGGGTCTCCGAAGGTCGCCGTGCACCCGGACGGATCGTCGGGACATTCGAAGACCCGCCACGGGTCTTCGATCAGTCCGTCGACCGGTTCGCCGGGGGTCACCTGGGGACGGATGCGCACGACTTCGATGCGGTCGATCCGCTTGCGCGTATCCGAGGGGTGGTAGCACTCGCCGCGGCACAGGCGGTCGATCGCCTCGGGCGCGAGAGCCGTGGTGCTGTGGTCGGGGCAGCCCGGCTTCTGCTCGAAGGCGCCGGCGGCGCGCACCTCGAAACGCGGCGCCTGCGCGCTCGCGACCTCGCCTCCCATCGGAACGCGACCGTCGGGACCGTTCACGAGGTCGAACCAGAGCAGGATGCGGTCGCCGCTGGTGCCGTACACCTCGCGGCGCTCGAGCGCCTCCCAGACGCCGTCGCGGGTGCGGCGCGCCGCGTGCACCGCGGTGAGGCCGCCGGTCAGCCAGAAGGAACCCTGTCGCTCGAACTCGGTGCCGCCCACCTGATCGATCGGCTCGGCCGTCGCGGCATCGAACGGGCGCGACTCGGCCACCCGCTCTTCCGCGAGCATCCCGGCGAGCCGGTCGTCGGGCGGACCGAACTGGTCGGTCATCGACGTCCGCGCGAACTCCTTGTAGCCCGTGCCCGGACGCGCCGAGTGCACGTCGCTCGCCGCCACGAACCCGAAGCGGAAGCGGAACGGTTTGCCGTTCGGGCCGGGCTCGGAGAGGGCTGCCATGAACTGCACCGATCCCTTCGGCCGGTAGTTGAAGGCGGGCAGGAAGCAGTCGCGACACTGACCGGAGTCGAGCCACTCCTCGGCGCGCACGCCGGGAACGGTCTGATCGCCGCCGAGGCCCGCCACGACGTGGTGCGCGCGCGCCGTCGCGGCGCGCTGCTCGCATTCCGCGTCGCTCTCGCCCGCCGCGAGACAGCGCTCGCGGATCAGCTCCCCCGCGCGCCAGCACGACGGCAGATAGCCGGGCGTCGGCTCCGGGCAGACGAGGCCATCGGGCCCGTCGAGTACGGGGCGCCAGCTCCGGTACTCCTCCGAGTTGCCGTGGCCCGAGAACACCTCGACGAGGGTCTGCAGGTTCGGGTCGTGCTGCTCGGGCGTGAGCTGCTTCTCCCAGCTCGAATCCGGCGGCGTGTAGATCCCCCACGACGTACCGTGCGGGATCACGATGCTCTCGCCGCCCCACTGGGCGAGCTTCTCGAAGAGCTCGCCCGGTGTCTCGGCGCCCTCGGCGCAGTCGGCCGGCAGCTCGCGCGTGTCGACGCCGGCGGGACAGTCCGGCACCTCGCCGATCTCGCGCACGAAGCGATCGAAGTCGTAGTACTCCTGGCGTTGGGCCGGATGCAGGAGTGCGGGCAGCAGGCGCGCCCAGGTCGGATTTTCCGACATCGTGACGCGCGTGAAACCGCCCGAGTGGATCGGCCGCTTCGGCACCGCGTCCTCGGCCGTCTCGCGCAGGATCACGTTCTTGTGTCCCCAGTGTTCGTCGGCGGTGCGCCCGATCTGGGTCCACTCCCAGCCGAGGAAGGCCATCACGTCCGGCGACCCCGGATCACCGGCCACCGCGTTGCACTGGCGGATCGCCTCCTTCGTCTCCTGCCAGCGCCGCGGCGTCGAGGCTTCGGCGTGGTCGTTGATCGACCAGAAGTCTAGGCCGGAGCAGAAGCGCGCGAAGTCGCACGCCTCGCCCAGCGGATGCGCGCCCTCGCCCG
>JAHEJV010000375.1 GCA_024638705.1 Deltaproteobacteria bacterium
CGCGCGATCCCGAACTTCTTCCGCCAGGCGATCCGCGGCGAGGACGTGACGCTCTACGGCGACGGCTCCCAGACGCGCTCGTTCTGCTACGTCGACGACCTCGTCGAGGGCATCTTCCGCCTGCTGCACTCGTCGTACGTCGGCCCGGTCAACATCGGCAACCCGAACGAGATGTCGCTGCGCGAGATGGCGGAGAAGATCCTCTCGCTCTGCGGCGGGCCGAGCCGGATCGTCGAGAAGCCGCTCCCGCCGGACGACCCGAAGGTGCGTCGCCCCGACATCACCCTCGCGCGAAAGGTGCTCGACGGCTGGGAGCCGAAGATTCCCGTCGACGTGGGGCTCGAGAAGACCCACGCCTACTTCGTCGAAGAACTCTCGAAGGACGAGCAGGGCTAGGTGTCGCAGGACCGCATCCGCAACTTCTGCATCGTCGCCCACATCGACCACGGGAAGAGCACCCTGGCCGATCGGCTGCTCGATGCGACCGGTGCGCTCACGGACCGTGAGAAGCGCGCGCAGTTCCTCGACAAGATGGATCTCGAGCGCGAGCGCGGGATCACGATCAAGGCGCAGACGGCCCGTATGAAGTACACCGCGGCCGATGGCGAGACCTACCTGCTGAATCTGATCGACACCCCGGGCCACGTCGATTTCTCCTACGAGGTGTCGCGTGCGCTCGAAGCCTGCGAGGGCGCCGTGCTGGTGGTGGACGCGGCCCAGGGCATCGAGGCGCAGACCCTCGCGAACGCCTATCTCGCCGTCGACGCCGGGCTCGAGATCGTGCCCGTCGTGAACAAGATCGATCTTCCCGCCGCGGACCCGGATCGGGTGGCGGAGGAGATCGAGGAGGTCATCGGCCTCGACGCGGCGGACGTCATCCCGGTCTCGGCGAAGGCGGGCATCGGCATCACCGAGCTGCTCGAGCGCATCGTGTCGGTCGTGCCACCGCCGAAGGGGGATCCCGAAGCCGCCCCGCGCGCCCTCGTCTTCGACTCCTGGTTCGACTCCTACGTCGGCGCGATCATGCTGGTCAGGATCGTCGACGGCGCGCTCGCCGGAGGGCAGCGCATCAAGATGATGGCCGAGGGCACCGAGCAGGAGATCCAGACCGTGCACGTGCTCGATCCGCACCCGCGCAAGGTCGCCAGGCTCGAGGCCGGCGAAGTGGGCATGGTGGTGGCGGGGATCAAGACGCTCGCCGAAGTGCGCATCGGCGACACGCTCACCGATGCGCGGCACCCCGCCGTGGAGGCGCTGCCCGGGTTCCAGAACGTGAAGCCGATGGTCTTCACCGGGCTCTATCCCGTCGAGGCCGAAGACTACGAAGATCTCAAGGTCGCGCTCGAGAAGCTCCAGCTCAACGACTCCTCGCTCGTCTACGAACCGGAGACGAGCGGCGCCCTGGGCTTCGGCTTCCGCTGCGGCTTCCTCGGCTTCCTGCACTCGGAGATCGTGCAGGAGCGTCTCGAACGCGAGTACGACCTCGACCTGATCTCGACCGCGCCGACCGTGCGCTACCGCGTCGTCCCGAAGGAAGGCGAGTCGTTCGAGATCGAGACGCCGGCGGCGATGCCCGCGCCGGGCGACTTCGACCGCGTCGAGGAGCCGATGATCCTCGCGACGATCCACGTCCCGCCCGACTACATCGGCGCGGTGCTGGCGCTGTGTCAGGAGCGACGCGGCGAGCAGCGCGACATGCACCACCACGGGTCGCGCGTGCAGCTGCGCTACGACCTGCCGCTCTCGGAGGTGGTGCTCGACTTCCACGATCGCATCAAGAGCGCCACGCGCGGCTACGGATCGTTCGACTACGAGCTGACGGGGTACCGCCCGGCCGATCTCGTGCGCCTCGACGTGCTCGTGAACGGCGAGCCGGTCGACGCGCTCTCGCTGATCGTGCATCGCGAGAAGGCCTACCACCGCGGCACCGAGCTCGTGCGCAAGCTCAAGGAGTTCATCCCGCGCCAGATGTACGAAGTGGCCATCCAGGCGGCGATCGGCGCGAAGGTGATCGCGCGCACCAACGTGAAGGCGCTGCGCAAGAACGTCACCGCGAAGTGCTACGGCGGCGACATCTCGCGGAAGCGGAAGCTGCTCGAGAAGCAGAAGGAAGGGAAGAAGCGTCTCAAGCGGGTGGGCTCGGTCGAGATTCCGCAGGAGGCGTTCCTCGCCGCGCTGCGACTCGAGGATTGAGCCGCTTCGAGAACCCGAGATCGCTCTTCGAAACCCCAGATCCGGAAGGACGTTGACCGAGAAACCGGAAGCCATCGATCGGGAGCCCGGCCACGGGCTCGAATGGCTGGGCTCGCTCGCCCTGGCGCTGGCGATCGCCTTCACTTTCCGCGTGTTCGTCGTGGAGCCGTTCCGGATCCCGTCCGAGTCGATGCTGCCGACCCTCGAGATCGGCGACCACCTCTTCGTCAACAAGTTCGTGTACGGCGCGCGCGTTCCGTGGTTGGGTTGGCGGCTGCCCGCATGGCGCGACCCGGAGCGCGGCGAGGTCGTCGTGTTCGAAGTGGCAAAGGACGGCGCCACGACGCTGCCCGCCGATCGCCATCCGCATCTGCCGCGCGAGGACTTCGTGAAGCGGATCATCGGGCTGCCCGGCGACCGCATCGATTTCGTGGACGGCGTGGTCTTCGTGAACGGCGACCCGTTCGTCGCGCGAGGGCGGGGTGAGCCGGTCCGCGACGCCACGGGGCGCGCGCTCCTGCGCCGTGAGGTCGCCTTCGGCGATCGCGCCTTCGCGGTGCTCGACGATCCGGATCGTCCGCCGCGCCCGGGGACCCACGTCGTGGAGGAAGGCCGCTACTTCTTCCTCGGCGACAACCGCGACTGGTCGAAGGACAGCCGCGTCTGGGGCACGGTGCGGCGCGAGGAGCTCAAGGGACCGGCTTTCCTGCTCTACTGGTCGTGGGATTTCGACGGCCCCTGGCTCGCGCTGGGCAACCCCGCCACGTGGTGGAACGCGCAGGTGCGTTGGGACCGCGTCGGGAGCGCCGTCCGTTGAATCGCGAGGTGCTCGCCGCGCACTTCCGCGAGCAATCGGGTTTCTGTGCCGCGTTCGGTTCGCGCTTCACCGCCGAGCTGATCGATCGCATGGGCGACGACTTCGAGGCGGGCGGTCCGGTCGCGGAGATCGTCGGGGCGTGGCCGACGCACCCACGCAAGGACGCGCTCTCGCTGCGGCTGGCGGGCGCGCTGCACTTCGCGACGCTCTCCGGCCGCGACCCCGCACTCGCGGCCGTCTACCCCGTCGCGGTGTCCGCCTCCGCCGCAGAGGGCTCCGTCGATGCCGCAGCGGTTTCCGATCCCGACACCGGTTCGAGCTGGGAGATGGACGCGGTGTGGCCGCTCGCGCGCGCCTTCTTCATCCGCGAGAGCGCGTGGGCGAAGGAGTTCATCGCTTCCGCGCCGCAGACGAACGAGACGCGGCGCTCGATCGCGTTGCTCGCCGGATTCCTGACCATCGCCGACGCCCACCCGGGCCCGATCGACACGCTGGAGATCGGCGCGAGTGCCGGATTGAACCTCTACTGGGACCGCTTCGCCTATCGCACCGGTTCCTGGGAGTGGGGCGGACCGAGCCGCGTTCGGATCGAGACCGACTGGCGCGCCGACCCCCCGCCGTCCGGCGCGTCGCTGCGCGTTCGGCACCGCCGCGCCTGCGACCTGCAACCGCTCGACATCGCCGATCCCACCGAGCGCCTGCGCTTGCGCGCCTATCTCTGGGCCGATCAGCCCGAGCGTCTCGCGCGCTTCGACGCCGCCGCCGACGTCGCGATCGAAGCCGGCGTGCGGGTCGAGCGCGCGGACGCCGCGGAGTGGCTGGCCGAGCGGCTCGCGGAGCGCGCTGCCGACGGCACGACGGTCGTCTACCACTCCGTCTTCCTCCAGTACCCACCACGTGAGGTGCGCGAGAAGATCGTCGCGACGATCGAGTCTGCCGGCGCGCGCGCGACCGCCGACGCACCGCTCGCCTGGCTGCGCATGGAGCCGGAGGCCACGCTCGGGGGACCGATCGGCAGCATCCGCATGCTGCTCGACGTCGTGATGTGGCCGCCCGGGGCGCGGCGGATTCTCGGCAGGCCCGACCCACACCTGCGTTTCTTCGAGCCGCCCGACTCCTCGGAGCCGACGGACTGAAACGCGCGATCAGTCGATCGGACGGACCGAGACCTCGACATCCACGGTGTGGGAGCCGCCGCCGATCGTGACCCCCTTCACCGGGCTCACGTCGTCGTAGTCGCGACCGTAGGCGAGCACGACGTGGCGCTCGCCCGGGACGAGGTCGTTGGTCGGGTCGAACTCCATCCAGCCGAGCTCGGGGCACCAGGCGGACACCCAGGCGTGGGATGCTTCGGCGCCGATCAGGGCGGCGTCCCCGGGTCGAGGCGACGACGCGAGGTAGCCGCTGACATAACGCGCCGGCAGCCCGAGCGAGCGCAGCCCACCGATCATCACGTGCGCGTAGTCCTGACA
>JAHEJV010000376.1:0-2323 GCA_024638705.1 Deltaproteobacteria bacterium
CCGGATCTACGAGGGCGAAGTCGACCGCGCGGGGCTCCAGCAGTTCGCGGTGCAGTTCTTCCTGCAGGTCCGCGAATTTCCCCGCGCGGTCAGCGGGCTGCATGCGCGCTGCCCGCACGCCGAGGAGCGCATCGAGCTCGCCGAGAGTCTCTACGAGGAGGAGACCGGCCGGATCTCGGGCTGCGGGATGCCCCACCCCGAGCTCTTCCTGCTCTTCGGCACGGCGACCGGCTTGCCGCGCGAGGCCTTCCTCGCAGGGAAGCCGCTGCCGGGCACGGCATCGCTGATCCACTGGTTCGAGTTGTCGACGCGCAGCCTCTCCTACCTCGAGGGGACGGCCGCGATCACCCTGGCCGCGGAGGGGCAGGTGCCGGGCGCCTTCGGGCCCTTTGCCCGTGCACTCGAGAAGCACTACGGCTTCACGCAGGAGCAGGTCTCCTTCTGGGACGTGCACGAGATCGCCGATCGCGACCACAGCGACGTGGGGGACCACGCCGTCCTGCGCCACGCGCGGTCGGCGGACGCCCAGCAGCGCGTCCGGGCGGCCGTCGAGACCTCCCTGACCATGTGGTGGCAGTTCTTCGATGGGATCGAGCGCGCCATCGAGGCCGGCTGAGCCCCCGCCGCCCGCGCTCAAGCCTCTCCCCGGGAGCACCGACCTGAAGGAGGAGGCCGCGATCCCCGCGGCGAGAGCGCCATGACCCTGGGCAGCAGCGAGCACCATCTCGGCACTGGCGTCGCGATCCGCAAGCTCCGCGACGACGCGCGCAATCTCTCGCGCGAGGAGTTCGAGGATCGTCACGGCAGCGCCTTCATGCTGCTGTCGACCGCCGAGCTCTCCGCGCTGCGCGGTCCGGACAACACCGAGGTGTGTCTCGACATCGACGCGCCGAAGCGGGCCGACTCGACCGTCAGCCTGTCGCTCGTGGTCTTCCCGGTGCGCTCGAGCGGGAACTCGGCGGGACATCTGATCACCGTGGGTCGCGGCTCCGAGAACGACGTGGTGATCCCCGACGTCAGCATCTCGCGCTTCCACGCCTTCGCGAAGCAGGGCGCGAACGGCGAGTGGCTGATCCAGGACGCCGGCTCCACGAACGGCACCACCGTCAACGGCCATTCGGCACCCCAGCAGGGCCACGGCAGCCCCATCGAGATGAAGGCCGGCGACAATCTCCGCATCGGCCAGGTCGAGCTCACCTTCCTCGACGCCACGGCGCTGATCTCGTTCGCTGGCAAGATGCAAGCGCCGGCCTAGCCGGCGCGCGCAGCGAGCCGAAGGCGAGCGAAGTCGAAAGGCTGCCTCCGCCTCTCGCCACGAGACGAACTTCCGAATCGTCGACCCCGCGCCCCTCGCGAACCTCGACGCCGCTCTTGCACCCCGGTTGCTCCGACCCGGCCGCATCCATAGAGTCCCCGCAGATGCGGTGGGGATTTCTCCATGCCGCGAACCGGGGGATCCGCCGTGCGCCGACAAGCGTCGACCTTGCTCATCGTGGCCTTTGCATTTCTGGCGTCGAGTTGCGTCGTCATCGAAGACGGCGAGGTCGGGGTGAAGAAGACCTTCGGGTCGATCGACGACGAGCCGGTCGGGCAGGGAGTCACCTTCCAGATCCCGGTCGCGCGGATCGTCGAGACCTGGAACGTGAAGCTCCAGGAGATCAAGGAGACGGCGCAGGTGCCCTCGTCCGAGGGCCTGATCGTCGGCCTCGACTCGTCGCTGCTCTTCCAGGTGGAGCCCGAGTCGGCGCCGACGATCCGCAAGACGATCGGATGGGCCTATGTCGAGCGCCTGATCATTCCCTACTTCCGCAACGGGCTGCGCGACGTTGTCAGCGGCTATCAGGTGAAGGACATCTACTCGGAGACAGGACGTGGCGAGATCGCTGCGAAGCTGCGCGACTTCCTGAAGAAGAATCTCGAGCCGCGCGGCATCCGCGTCGTCGACGTGCTGCTCCGCGACGTGAAGCTGCCCGAACGCTTCCGCGAGAGCATCGAGGCGAAGCTCACCGCCGAGCAGAAGGTGCAGCAGAAGAGCTTCGAGCTGGAGCAGGCTCGCAAGGACGCAGAGATCGAGATCGCCCGCGCGGAGGGCGCGGCAAGGGCGCAGGAGATCGTCCGCTCGACGCTCTCCGACTCATACCTCCAATACCTCTGGATCAAGACGCTGAACGAGAATCCGAACGTGATCTACGTCGCGACGGAAGCGAACCTGCCGATCTTCAAGGCGGCGCGCTAGTCGCATCACCCCATGGTCGCGGCTCCGGCACGCGGAGCATGGTGGGCGCGCGCCGCCGGCCCGCTCGGGCTGGGGCTGCTCTTTGCG
>JAHEJV010000376.1:2333-4452 GCA_024638705.1 Deltaproteobacteria bacterium
GTCGCTCGTCGCGTGGAGCTTCAGGACCTGGACAGACGTCTCCATCGACTTCGGCACCGAGCTCTACAACGCGTGGCGTCTGGCCGAGGGGGACGTCCTGCATCGCGACCTCGCGACGCGGCACGGTCCGCTGTCGCCCGCCGTGAACGCGCTGCTCTTTCGCGCCTTCGGGGTGTCGCTGCGGACGCTCGTGGTGGCGAACCTCGTCGTGCTCGCCGCGATCACGGCGCTCATCTGGCGGCTGCTCGCGCACGCCTTCGACCGCACCGCCGCGACCGCCGCCTGCGCCTTCTTCCTCGTCGTGCTGGCGTTCTCGCAGTACGGCCCGATCGCGAACTTCAACTACGCGACGCCGTACCAGCACGCCCAGACGCACGGGCTCGGGCTCGGGCTAGGGATGATCGTCGCACTCGACGCCGCGGCGCGCGGGCGCCGGGACGCGGCGGCGGCGGCTGGCGGTAGCCTCGGCGCGCTCTTCCTGACCAAGGCGGAGCTCTTCGCGCCGGGGGTGGCGGTCGTCGGCGTCGCGACGACGTGGTGGGTCTTCCAGGGGCGCGGCCGGGGCGTCGTCCGCGCGGCGCCCCACTTCGTCGCCGGCGCGGCGATTCCGGTGGGGCTGGCGTTCGCATGGCTCGCGACGGATCTGCCCGTCGCCGATGCGTGGCGTGGCGTGCTCGGCAACTGGGCCCATCTCGATTCCGCGTTCGGCGATCCCTTCTACCGAAGCGGGGCAGGGATCGACCGCGCGGGCGAAGCGCTCGGCCGGATGGCGATGGCCCTGTTCGCCGCAATGGGCGTCGTCGTGGTGTGCGTCGCGTCGGGTCGCGTGCGATGGGGCGCGGGGGACGTTCGCGTCGCGTGGGGCGTCGGCGTCGCGCTGACGCTCGTGTTCCTGCTGGCCCCGCTCCCCGCACCCGGCGCGACCGCGCGCGTCCTGCCGGTCGCGACGCTGGCTTGTCTCGCGGGTGGTCTCGTTCTCGCGGCGCGGCGCGCCGATCTGCGCGAGCGACTCTTCGCCCCGGTGCTGCTCGCGACCTTCGCCCTCGGACTCCTCGCAAAGCTCGGGCTGCAGCCGCGCTTCGCGCAGTACGGGTTCGTGCTCGCCGCGCCCGCCGCGTTCCTCTGTGTCGCGGCCTTCGTCGGCGGTGTGCCGGAGGCGCTGCGCCGCGCCGGACGCCGCGACGACCTCGCGCGCGCGACTGCGCTGGCGCTCTGCATCGCCGTCGCCTTCGGTCTCTGGCAACAGAGCGACGCGCGCCTCGCCCGCAAGACCTTCCCGGTGGGAGAAGGACGCGACCGGATCCTCGCCGAGCCCCCGTCCGTCACGCCGCGTCCGGCCCGGATCGAGGCCGTTCGAGCCTGGCTCGCGAACGCCACCCGGTCTGACGAGACGCTTCTCGTTCTGCCTGAGGGAATCATTCTCAACTATTGGCTTCGATTGAAGAATCCGACGCCCTTCGGGCTCTTCCTGCCGACCGAGATCGCGGCGTTCGGCGAGCGCTCGATGCGCGATGCGATCGCGGAAGATCCGCCGGACTGGGTGGTGCTGGCGCATCGCGAGAGCGCCGAGTTCGGGGTCGGGCCGTTCGGGCGCGACCCGCGCAACGGACGCGCGCTGCTCGCCTGGGTGGACGCGCACTACACCGAGGTGCGTCGCTTCGGCCCCGAACCCTTCGGCGCAGACGGATTCGGCGCGGTCGTGCTGCGGCGGAATCTGGGGATGACACCGCGATGATCGCCGCGCGCGTCCTCGCGTCCTTGGGGGCGTTCGCAGCGGCGGTCGGCGTCCGCGCGTTGCCGTGGCGCGAGGTGTTCGAGCCCGGCGGCGTCGTCTTCTTCGGCAACGACGCCTGGCACCACGCGCGTCGCATCGCCTACGGCTTCGTGCACTTCCCCGATCATCTCGGCCACGATCCGTATCTCGCGTTCCCAGACGGTGCGCAGGCGATCTGGGCGCCCGGCTTCGACGCCACCCTCGCCGCGCTCGCGCACCTCCTGCTCGGCGCGCCGGAAGCGGGCGGCTCGCTGCTCGCGCTCGAGCGCTTCCTGGTCTGGGCGCCACCGCTGCTCGGTGCGGCGACGGTCGTGGTGGCGATGGGCGCCGCGCATCGACTCTTCG
>JAHEJV010000377.1 GCA_024638705.1 Deltaproteobacteria bacterium
CGGTCGCCCTGGCGCCCCGCGCGTACGCCTCGGTGGCCGTCGCCCCGGCCGTCCACGATCGCGAGCTCGCCGCGATCGCTCCCGGCGTCGACGGTTGGCTCGTCGCGGTCCTCGACGAAGGGGGGCTGAACCCGGTCGCGATTCCGGTCGGCGGCGAGGAAGGACTCTCCGCCGCGGCCGCCGCCGGGCTCGACCTCGCCCTCACCGCCCGACTCGTATCGGACCGCGGCACCGTCGAGATCCACCTCGCCCTCTTTGCTCCCGCCACCGGCCAGCTGATCGAAGCCCGCTCGGCGAAACAGCCGCTCGAGTTCGTCGGGACGGCTTGCAGCGAAGCGCTCGCCGGCCTGGCGCCGGCGCTCGGCATCCCGACCGAGGTCGTCACCGCTCCGGCGCTCGGCGACCTCACCAGTACGTCCCGAGCCTTCGCCAACCTCGAGCGCGGCCGACTCCACGAGGCCTGGAACGCCGTGCAGGGAAAGCTCTCACCCGTCGCGATGGCGACGCGCGAGACGATCGGCGCGCGCGCCCGACGCGCGGGCGACCCGGTCTCCGAACGCGCGCGCGTGCTCGCGGCCTCGGGCGACGACGTGACCGCCTGGGCGCTCGCCGGCAGCAAGGCCACCCTCGCGTTGCGCAAGCAGCAGCCCGACGTCGGCCTGCTCCTCGCCGCGGGCGAGATCCAGCTCTCGCGCGAGAATCCTCGCCAGGCGCTGCGCTTCCTCGAAGTGGCCGCCGAACACGCGCCGGATTCGGCCGACGTGAACGTGGCGCTCGCTCGCGCGCGGATCGCACAGAACGACCCCTCCTCGGCGCGCCCCCTGCTGGTGCGCGCCGCCGGACTCGACCCGTCCGACACGCGCGCGCTCGACCTGCTGATGGAGATCGATGCGGCCGACCCGCGCGCCGTCGCCCAGCACAAGCTCGAAGCGGCGACCCGCCTGACCGCACGCCTCGACGCCGATCCGGCGCGGCGACACCTCAACGAGACGCCGACGCTCGACGCCGCCGCGGCGGCCAGCGCCGCCGTGCGTCTCGGCGCCCTCGAAGCGCGCCTCGGCCACCACGACGAGGCGATCGTCCTGTATCGGCGCGCGGTCGACGCGGGTGCCTCCGGCCCGCCCGCACTGGTCGGGCTGGGTCGCTCGCAGCACGCGAAGGGCGACACCGCCGCCGCGGAGCGCACCCTGCGACGCGCGATCGAGCTCGAACCCGAGAACGGCGCCGCGCTCGTGGCGTTGGGCTCCGTGCTGAACGAAACCGATCGCGCCGAGGAAGCGGTGCCGCTGCTGCGGCGCGCGCGCACCCTGCGTCCCGACGACGCCCAGACCCAGCTCTCGCTCGCGCGTTCCCTGCGTCTGACCGGCGAGTACGACGAGGCGATCGAAGTACTCGTGACCGGCGGCAACCTGAGCGACGTCGAACGACTTCGCGAGAAGGCCCGGATCCAGGAAGGGGCGGGCGATCTCGAGGGCGCGGACGCCAGCCTGATGCGCGCCGTCCGCCTCGTCCCCGACGATTCGGGTCTGCGCGAGCAGCGCGCCGAGGTGCTCGAGGCCTCCGGCAACCTGGCCGCAGCCGAGGCGGAGCGCGCACTCGCCGCGCGCGCCTCGGGCGAGGCGTCCGAAGACGCCGGGATCGACGACGGCGTCGTGCGCCGCGTCGACTTCGACGAGATCGCTTCGAGCTATGCGAACGGTTTCCCGGGCGCCAGCCAGACCAGCATCGCCCTCCTCGGAGTGCGCGAACCGAACGACTGGAAGAGCTGGCTGCGCCGGATCACGCGCCCGCGCGAGCCCTCGAGTGCGCGGGTGCAGCAGGGGCTCATCGATGCGCTCGCCGTGCGCTTCGGCCAGGTCGTGCCGATGGGCGGCGACCTCGGCGCCCTCGACAGTCACGTCGACCAGCTCTACGCCTTCGAGAGCCGCGACTCGCTCTCAGCCGAGCTGATCAGCTCCACCAACACGGTGATCGGCAGCGACGGCATTCTCCTCACCCGGATGGTCAGCCACCCCGGAGACCGCCAGGACCTCGAATGTCCGGGCGGCTCGTTCGCGGTGGAAACGCGACTCCTGCTCGGCGCCGAGCCCGAGTACGTCGAGATCCTCGCCGCCAGCGATTGCATCGAGGCCGGGCTCGCCGCCTACGCCTCCTGGAACGTCGAGGCGTTCATCGCCTACGCCGTCCTGGCGATCTTCGTCGTCTTTCCGATCGCCCGCGGCTGGGGCACGATCGTCGTGCGCATCCAGCTTCCCGACAAGACGAAGGGCTTCTTCAGCGTGCACGTCACGACGAAGCCCGACCAGGTCGTGCGCGACGTCGTAGACAAGAAGACCGGCCGCGAGAAGATCCGCGCGAAGCGGCGCCTCGACCTGCTGCGTCGCTTCTCCCGTCACATGGTGGGAGCGGAGACCCGCTTCGGCTGGATTCCGGCGCGCGCGACCCAATACACCATCACCGTCGGGGGTCCCTTGCTCGACGCGCGCGGCGAAGAGGTGGTGGGCTTCTTCCTCGAAGAACAGCAGGCGCGCGTGCGACGCGGCGCCGTCACCGAGATGAGCTACGACTTCCGGCCGCAGGAGTGCGCGGTCGAGGTGAAGGTCGCGATGCACGGCGAGCCCATCCCCGACGCTCGCGTGGCCGTGTCCGGCGACCCGTCCTCGCTGCGTTATGCCCGCGACGGCGTCGCCTTCCTCTACGTCGGCAAGGGCGAGTACAAGATCCTCGTCGGAACGAAGGACACCGTCGCCGAATTCCGCGTCCTGGTGGAGAATCTCGACGCCGCCGTCCCGCTGCACGTCGACCTCGGCGAGTCGCCGGTGGTGTTCCGCGACTGCCCCGAAGCCGTGGAGCCCTATCTCCAGGGCGACGTCGCGACGGCCGCCGACGCGCTCGAGCGGGCGGGGCACGAGGCCGCGCAGCTCGTTCGCGCCGAGCAGTTCGAACGCGAAGGACGCTCGGGCGAGGCCGCCCAGGCGCTCGAATCGGCCGGCGACCTCGAGCACGCGGCGGAGCTGCGCGCGTCGGACGAGGATCACGCCCGGTCGGCGCCGCTCTTCGAGCAGGCCGGCGACTTCGCCCGCGCCGGCGCCGCCTACCGCGCGGCGGGGCAGTGGGAGGACGCCGCGCGCTGCTTCGAGGAGATCTACGACTACGGCAACGCCCTCGAATGCTGGCGCGAGCTGGGAAACGCCGACCGCGAGCTCGACCTGCTCGAGAAGCTCGGCGAGTACCAGGACGCCGCCGACATCGCGCGCCAGAACGGCGACTTCGACCGCGCGATCCGCAACCTCCAGCAGGTCGATCAGCGCCATCCCGACTACCGCCACGTCTGCCGCGTGATCGCGGAGATCGTCAGCGAGCGCGGCGACCACGAGCTGGCCGTCGCGAAGTTCGAGGAGGCGCTGGGCGAGGACGGACTCCAGAGCGCCTCCCTCGACGTGCTCGAGAGCTATGCGTCGATCCTCGAACGCGCCGGCAAGCGCGACGCGGCGATCTCCACGTACGAGACGATCCAGCGCCGCGACGTCGCCCGCACCGACCTCTCCACGCGCATCCAGGATCTGCGCGCGCAGTCCGAGGCGGCCACCCAGGCCGTCCCCGACACCTCCGCGGCGCCGCTCGAATCGCGCTACGAGCTGCTCGACGAGATCGGACGCGGCGGCATGGGCGTCGTCTACAAGGCGCGCGACAAGCGCCTCGGACGCATCATCGCGCTCAAGCGCCTGCCCGACAACCTGCGCGAGCACCCGACCGCCGTCGAGCTCTTCGAGCGCGAAGCGCGCGCCGCCGCCGCGCTCAATCACCAGAACATCGTCACCCTCTTCGACGCGGGCGAGGAAGGCGGCGCCTTCTTCATCACGATGGAGCTGCTCCAGGGACGCCCGCTCAACGAGATCCTCGCGCAGAACCAGCGCATCTCGGTGCGCGACACGGCGCGCCTCGGCATCCAGATCGCCGCCGGGCTCCAGTACGCGCACGAAAGCCGCATCGTCCACCGCGACATCAAGACCGCGAACCTCTTCTTCACGAACGAACAGGTCGTGAAGATCATGGACTTCGGTATCGCGAAGTCGCTCGAGGAAGTGCGCCGCTCGACCACGGTCGTGGGCGGCACGCCCTACTACATGGCGCCGGAGCAGGCGAAGGGTCAGGGAGTCGACCACCGTGCCGACCTCTACGCTTTCGGGGTGACGCTCTTCCAGCTCGTGACCGGCGCACTGCCGTTCTCGGAGGGCGACGTCACCTATCTCCACGCCCACGAAGCGCCGCCCGACCCGCGCGAGCTGCAGGTGGACATCCCGCCGAAGCTCGCCGAGCTCGTGCTGTGGATGATGGCGAAGTCGCCCGACGATCGACCCGACAGCGCGGCCCAGGTGGCGGAGCGCCTGCGCGAGATCCTCACCGAGCTCGGCTGATCCGACGCCG
>JAHEJV010000067.1 GCA_024638705.1 Deltaproteobacteria bacterium
TTCATCACGACCCAGCGGCAGCGCGCCTGCTCGACGAGCTTGCGGCGCGCGGCGAGCGGGCGCAGGCGCCACGCGTCGTCGAAGGCGCGGCGATCGGACTCGTGAAACACCTGCGTGTCGGGGTGCGCGTCGAGCGCGTCGAGCAGCATCGTCGTGCCCGAGCGCTGCGCACCGACGACGAAGAGCGCGCTCGCTTGCGGGGCACGCGGGCGCAGACGTTGCCGCGCACGCTTCCAGCCGCGGGCGAGCGTTCGCCGCACTCCGCCCCGACTCACGACTGGTAACCGAAGGCACGGTTGCGCGCGCCGGCGACGCGTTCGAAGACGGAAAGGTCCTCGGGAGAGAGCGCGGTGCGCCAGCGTTCGTCGACGACGATCGCATCGCTCGCGAGGAAGCGCATCGGGTTGCCGAGCACGTGATGCGGTGAATCGCGGAACGAGAGCGACGCGCCGTCCGTCGGCAGGCCGAGGAAGTCGAGCACGCGAGCGAGCGTCTCGCGCGATCGCGCGGCGAGGTCTTCGTAGTGCACGACGTGGACCGCCTTCTCGCCCAATCGGTCGAGAAGGGGAAGGAACGCGTCGTGCGTGCGTCGCCAGTGGCGCGCAGCGCTGCGGATCGACACGCCGTCGCGTCGCCGGGCCGACCACGCGACGCCGCGTCCGTCGCGCACGAGGTGCAGGACGCGGACTTCGAAGGCGCCCGCTTCCATCAAGAAGGCGAGGCGCGCCGCGTCCTTCGATGCGTCGACGAAGACCGGGCCGCCCGAGACGGCGCAGATCGCCTCGACGACGGCGGCGTTGCGGGCGAGCAGACGCGCTCGTTCGCGCGCGGCGCCGGGCCAGTGACGCAGACCGGTGCGGCGCAGTGCCTCGAAGCCGGGTCCGCGAACGCGCGCCCGGAACAGCGCGTCCACGACCGGGCGTCCCGGCGCGCGGAAGTCCGTGTCGAGGTCGCGGGGGTCGAGGGGGATTTCGCTCGCGGCGAGCCGGTCGGCGACGTCGTGCCAGAAGTCGCACGTTTCCATCGCGGCGCCGCACGAGCAGCGTCGCGGGGGCGTCCGTGCGTCGTAGAGGCGCCCCTTGAGCTCGCCCACGGTCGCGACACCCGGATGGGTGTTCAGCAGGAGCGTCAGCAGGGTCGAGCCCGAATAGCTCGGCGACGCTACATAACACAGTCGCCTCACGACACGAGCTCGCGCGCAAGCGTCTCGTGGGTGTCGAGCGCGGTCTCGGCGGAGTAGTGCTTCGCGATCCAGGCGCGCCCCTGGGCGCCGCGGTGCTGCCAGTCGTCGCCTTCGAGGAGGCGCGTCACGGCGGCTTCGAACGCATCATCCTCGACGCGGAGTCCGAAGCGCGAGACGAGGCCGTCCGGGTCGACGCGGGCGACGAGCGCGCAGCCGTAGGCGAGCGCTTCCTGGAGCGAGTGGGGCAGGCCCTCGCGCAGGCTGGTGTTGCAGACGATCCACGCCTCGCACAGGAGCGCGTCCTTCTCGGCGTCGCGGACGTGCCCGGCGAGCGTCAGGTTGGGGATGTCGCGCGCAGCGGCGCGGAGCTTCGCGTCGTCCGAGGCGTCGCTCGCCGCGCCCGCGGCGACGAAGGCGATCTCGGGCAGGCGCCGGGCGAGATCGAAGAAGCGCTCGGGTTGCTTCTGCCAGTCGAGGCGCCCGAGGAAGAGCACGAGCGGAAGCGACGCCTTCCGGATCGGCTCGCGCGGGATGGCCACCGGATTCGGCGCGTGGCGCGTTTCGCGGGAGAGGCGCACCGCGCTTCGTGCCGCATCGGGGAGCGATTCGGGCTGGCGCCACACCGCGTCGGCGCGACGCAGCGCCGCCCGGCCGAACGCGCGGAGGGTCTCGAACGCGACGCGGGTCGCCGTCTTCTCGCCGAAGCGCGCGAGGCGCGGGTCGCCGCGGTGTCGCTTCCAGTAGGCGTCGAACGACATCGGGTCGAGCAGCCAGACGGCGTGCTTCGCCCGCGGCGCGCACTGCATCGCCCACCACGAGTCGAAGCGCGGGTCGAGGCTCACGAAGAGGTCGGCCTCGGGCGCGCGATAGAGACGGCGCGCGCGCAACCGGCCGGGGTAGGAGTCGGGCAGGGCGATCGCGGTGACGTCGTCGACGGGGATCGTCTCGCGCGGATCGAGCCGCGCCATGTCGCCGCGCTTCGGTACCAACGCGAAGACGTCGTGCCCGCGCCGCGCCATGCCCGCGGCGACCGCGCGCGCGATGCTGCCGTAGCCGCCGCGGCTTCCCCAGAGACCGAACTCGCTGACGAGGTAGGCGATGCGCACGTCAGCGGACTTCCGTCGTCGCGAGGACGCGTTCGAAGAGGGACTCGTAGGCGGCGACCGCTTTCGCGAATCCGAAGCGCGCAACGGCGCGCTCGTGCGCGCGGGCGCCCATCGCCCGGAGCTCGTCCGGCTGCGCAGCGAGCCTCGCGAGCGCCTGCGCGAACGTCGCGACGTCGCCGGGCGGCGCGAGTCGGCCGTCGACGCCATCTTCGATGATCTCCTCCGGTCCGTAGCGGCAGCGCGTCGCGACCGTCGGCGTCCCGCACAGCGCCGCCTCCACGACGGCGTTCGGGAAGCCCTCGGTGTCGCTCGTGAGCGCGAACACGTCGGCGGATCGGAACCAGGGGAACGGGTTCGCTCGGAATCCGAGCCAACGCACGCGCGCGTTCACTCCGAGACGAAGCGCGCGGTGCATCAGGCGTCGGCGCAGGGGGCCCTCGCCCAGCATCCAGAGCTCCGCGGTCGGCGCGAGACGCGCGAACGCGTCGAGGAGCAGCGCCTGGTTCTTCTGCGCAACGAAGCGCCCCGCGTGCACGACCGTGAAGGCGCCGGGCTTTCCTTCTGTCTGCGCGGACTCGCGCGAGCGGCGCACGACGTCCCCGGCATCCACGACGTTCGGTAGCGCCACGACGCGCCGGGCGTCCAGGTGCAGATGTTCGCGCAACGCGTCGCTCACGCCCTCGCCACATCCCGCGACGACGTCGGCGCGTGGCAGGACTCGCCGCGCCCAGGCGGCGAAGGGTCCGCGCAGCTCTCGTCGCGGGTCGCCGGTGTGTCGGCACACCCAGCGCGGACGGTGGCGCGCGCGCGCGAGCGCCGATCCGGTCAGCAGGTTCGCGTAGTGGAGCTGGCTGAAGACGAGATCGGGACGCAGCCGATCGACGACGTCCGCGATCTCGCGAACCGTGCGCGGCGTGTGCCAGGGCTTCGTCCGCGACAGCACGTGCAGCTTGACCCGATCCGGCGCCGGGTGGACGAAGACCGATCGGTGGAGCAGCAGATGCACGTCGAAGCGCTCGCGCGAGAGGCCGCGCGCGAGGTTCACGAGCTCGCGCTCGGCGCCGCCGCCGGAGAGATCGGGGATCGTCAGCAGCAGTCGGATGCGGTCGCTCACGCGGCCTCCGCGCACACGCGCTCGTAGAGGTCGCGGTAGGCGCGGACGTGCCGGTCCAGGTCGAAGCGCTCGCGAACCGCCTTCGCCGCCGCCTCGCCCATCGCGCGACGCCGCCGGGCGTCGCCGAGCAGCGCCGCGCAGCGCTCGGCCATCGCCGCGGGATCGTCGACCGGGACGAGGTGTCCGGTGACGCCTTCTTCGAGGGCGAACGCATGGCCGGCAATGTCGGTCGCGATGACGGGGCATGCGTGTTGCATCGCCTCGAGCACGGCGAGCGGGACGCCTTCGTAGACCGAGGGCGCGACGAGCACGCCGGCCGCGCGATAGGCGTCCGCGAGCTCTTCGGGGGGGAGGGCGCCGGCCCAGTCGACGCGGTCGGCGAGGCCGTGCGCCGCGAACGCATCGCGCAACTCCGGCGCGTCCGCGGGCGCGAAGCCGGCGATGCGCAGCCTTGCGTCCGGGTGGGCGCGCAGCACGATGGCGAGGATCTCGGGCAGGGCGTCGACGCGTTTGCGGCGTCCCGCGACGCCGACGTAGAGGAGATCCGTGCCGGACCGTCGCAGCGCTCGGGTGGCGGGGGACGGCGCTGCGACACCGTGGAGGATCACCGGCGCGACGGCGCCGCGCTCCGGTCCGAACACGTCTTCCGCGAGGGCGCGGGTGATCGGCGCGACCGCGTCGATGCGAGGCAGTGCGAGGCGGTCGGCGACGCCGTGGGCGATCGCGCGGAGCTTCGCTCCCGGAGAGTCCGCGGCGCGGAAGAGTGCTCGGCTGCTCACGTGCCACGTCGCCACGACGCGCGGGCGTCTGGGCAGCCGGTGCAACGCCACCAGGAACGGAAGCGCCTCGCCGCCGTGCACGTGCACGACGTCGAACGCGCGCGTGCGCGCCACCCGCGCCGTCAGCGCGCCGAGCCAACCGACGCGCGACGAGGCGATGCGCTCCACGCCGCTTTCCATCTCCGCCCCGGACGGCGCACGCGTCCACACTTCCGACGCGACCCCGGCCGCGAGCAGCGCGCGATGCAGCCGCGCGACGAACACCCCGACGCCGCCCACGCGATGCGGCGGAAAGTAGGGAGCGACGTGCAGCACCTTCATCCGCCGACCCCGCGCAGGGAGCTCTCGTAGATCGCGAGATGGCGCTCGGCGACGACGCGCCAGTCGTGCGCCTCGGCCGTCTTGCGCGCGCCGGGGGGAGCGGGGGACGCGAGCGCTTTCGCGATCGCGCGGGCGAGGTCGTCCGCGTCGCCGGCCCGCGCGAGCCAGCCGTCGTGTCCGGGCGTCACCACGTCCGCGATGCCGCCGGCGTCGCTCGCCACGACCACGGCGCGACACGCTTGCAACGCCGCGGCGACTTCGTCCTGTCCGACGGCGCCGGCGAATCGCACCGCGTCCGCGAGGCCGAGGGCGCGACACCGTGCGCGCAACCTCGGCGCCTCCGGTCCGTCCCCCAGCACGACGAGTTCGAGCCCGGGGTCCGTCGCGCGCACCCGCGCCAGGGATTGGAGCAGCACGTCGACGCCCTTGATCGGAACGAGCCGGCCGACGAAGAGCAGGTGTCCGCCGGGGAAGGGCGATCCGCGTCCTTCGTCGCACCCGACGCGGAAGCGCCGCGTGTCGACCCCGACGGGAAGGACCGTCGCGCGGGACGGCCGTCCGAGGGTCGCGTCGAGGCGGTGGCGCAGCGGCGACGCGGCCGCGATCCACGCGTCGCAGCGCGCGTCGACCCAGCGCGCGAGGGTGCGCGCGGCGGGAACCTGCGCGAGCAGGTGCGCGTCGCTTCCGTGCAGCGTCGCGACGTGCGCGAAGCGCCGCCGCCGTCCGCGCGCCCAGGCGCCCGCGAGCCCCTGCGGCAGCGCCCAGTGGCTGTGGACCACTTCTGCTCCGGTCTCCGCGGCGAGACGACGGATTGCGCGCGCCGCGCACGCGAGGTAGCCGGGCACCTGGGCGCGCGCCCATGCCGAGCGTCGCAGGTTGTCCGGCATGCCGGCGTGATAGGCGAGCCGCTGCAGCCTCCGCGGGCGGAAGTAATCGAAGCGGTGCACGTCGACGCCGCCGAGGCGATCACGTGCGGGGACGCCCGGAGCGCCCGGCGCCAGCACCGTTACGTCCACCGTGCGCGCCAGCGCCTGCGCGAGATCCAGCACGAAGCGCGGCGTCGCGTCGCTCTCGCCGCCGAGCGGGAAGGTGCTCGTCGCGATCAGGACGCGCATCGGACTCGCGCGGCGGTCGTCATCGCGGCGGCCACCGCCATCGTCATCGCCATCGTCACCGCCATCGTTACCGGGTTCGGGACTCGCTGCGCGCCCGCTCGCGATCGCGCTGGAGCAGCTCCTCGAGGTAGAGGCGATGGCGCGTGAGCATGTCGCCGACGACGCCGATGTGCAGGTTGAGCAGTGCGAGGCCGAGCAGCACGGCCGACGCGAAGCCCGCCCACTTGTGGGGCGTGAAGGCGCCGGTCGCGGCGTAGTGGAGGGCGAGGAACCCCCCGAGCGCCACACCCGGCAGCGCGAGCGCCGCGGCGGTCGCGCCGAAGAAGCGCAGCGGGTGATGGTCGCGGTAGCAGCGGAAGATGATCCTTGCGGCGCGCGCCGCATAACGCCAGAGGTTTCCGGCCACGCGACTCTCGCCGTGCTCGCGCACGCCGCGCACGCGCAGGGGCACCTCGACGATGCGCAGCTGCTTGAAGGCGAGGTTGAGGAAGACTTCCTGGGTGTAGGTGAAGCGGCCGAAGAGATGGAGCTGATCGAGGGCGCGCCGGCCATAGCAGCGCAGACCGCACGACACGTCGTGGAAGGTCTGCCCGGCGAGGTGGGAGATCAGGCGCGCGAGGGCGCGGTTTCCGAGGCGCTTGATCGCCGGCATCTCGGGCGCGAGGGCGGGGTCCGCGAAGCGCGACGCGGAGGAGAAATCGGCGCGACCCTCGGCGACGGGCGCGACGAGCGCCGGGATGTCCGCGGGATCGAGCTGTCCGTCGGCGTCGATGCTGACGACGAGATCCGCCCCGGCTGCGATCCCCTCGGAGAGCGCGGTGTGGAAGGCCGCGCCGACGCCGCGCGTCGCGGGGTGGCGCAGCACGCGCGCACCGGCTTCGGCGGCGCGCACGCCGGTGGCGTCGCTGCTGCCGTCGTCGATCACGAGCACGTCGACGGTGGCGATGCCCGGGATCGTTCGCGGCACGCCGCGCACGACGTCGGCGACGGTGCGCTCCTCGTCGAGGGCCGGGATGCACACGAGGAGTCGGAGGCCGTGCGTTTCCGGGCGGAGGAGGGAGACCGGGGCTTCCATCAAGGCGATTCTATACCGCTGGAAGAGGCCGCGGCGGCGGAAGACGCGTCGGGTGAGGTCGCAGTGGCGGGAGGCGCCGCTTTCACGCGCGCGGCCCGCTCCCAGAGCTCGTAGTGACGCCCGCTCACGGTCTTCGCGAAGCCCTTCTCGTCGAGGATCGCGCGTTGGGCTTCGGTGTGCTCCGAGTGACGCAGGCAGACGAGGTCGACGGCGTAGAGGTCGAGGCCGCGCGCGAAGAGGGCGGGCGTTTCGCGATCGAACGCGCGTCCACCGACATAACGCGTCAGGACGTGCCGGTCGCGGTAGGCGATCGCGCCGACGCGCTCCCGTGACGGCGAGAGGTAGTCGCGCACGAGCAGCGGATAGGCATGGTCGTGCCAGGTGGGGATCCAGTCGCTCACGGCTGGCGGCGCGAGCACGCGGCGTCCGGACGCGCGCTCGTTGATCTGCGCGGCCCAGCGTGCGACCGTCGCAGGGCGCTTCGCGCCGGGAGCGCGGAGCACGACTTCGTTCGCTTCGCTCCATCCGAGGCTCGGCGCGGAGATCGCGAAGCCGATCGCGAGCGCGCAGGAAGCGGCGATGCCGATCCGGCGGCGTCGTGCGTCGGCGAAGGCGAGCGGCGCGGCGATGCCGAAGGCGAAGAGCAGCGGAATCGGCAGCGCCCACATCGCGCGCCAGTACGATGGCCCGACGAGGTGGGCGCGCACCCACGCGTCGGCGAAGGGGGCGAGCAGGAAGACCACGGCGATCAGGGGGACCGTGATCGCGTAGCGCCGCGCGAGCCCGCGCGGGCACCACGCCCAGGCCGCCGCGACCGCCACGACGCCGAGCCACGCCAGCGCGCCGTCGCCCAGGGTGCGCTGCCACGCCGCGGCGAGCTGTTCGCCCGGCTCGTAGACGCGCTTCAGCGTGGGCGACGAGGCGATCATGTCGCCGCGTTGGAGCAGTCCGGCGGCCAGCACATAGCCCGACGCCAAACCCCCGAGTGCTACCCGGCGCAGGCCCTCGCGGTCCACCGGCACGGCGCAGAGCAACGCGCCGGCCGCGACGAGGGGCGCGAGCCAGACCGCGCTCGCGCTACAGCCGAGCGCCGCGATCTGCGCCGCCGCGAGCAGCGCTCCGTGCCTCCCTGTCGGCTGTCGCGCGAAGCGGATCGCCCAGGCTGCGACGAGCGGCAGGAACACCGACAACGCGATCGCCTTCCCCTGCCAGATGCGGACGAAGGCGAAGTTGCCGAACCAACGGTGCGGTTCGCCGACGACGACGAGCACGTACACCGTCGCCAGCGTGATGGCGAGCCAGTGCCGCGGCGCGAGTGTCCGCAACAACACGGCATGCGCGAGCGGCGCCGCCGCGCCCGCCGCCGCCGCGCCCACGACGTGGAACGCGAGGATCGCGGGCAGGCCGGTGATCCAGGCGATCGCGGCGTAGGCGAGCTCGAGGCTGTGCACGCGGTAGATCGGGAAATGGATCGGCAGGTCGCTGCGGCCGTGCAGGGTGTCGACGGCGAGCAGCGGGAGGTCGGGCCGGTCGATCGCGGCGACGGCGAGGTTCACGTAGAAGACGTCGTCGGCGTCGACGCGGTGGGCGACGAGTGCGTAGAGCGCGCACGCGGCGGCGGTGGCCCAGAGCGCGACCTCCCGGCCGCGGCTGTGCGCCGGCGGTGCGCCTGCGACGGGTTCGCGCACGACGTGGCGCACGGCGGCGATACCCAACGCCGCGCACCACACCGCCCACACCCACGGCGTCGCGATCCACCAGGCGAAGACGGCCGCGATCCCGGCCGCGGCGCCGAGAGCGGCGCGCGTCTTCCACTCTTCGTCGTCGCGCGCCGCGTCGTCCGCGAAGACGGGAGGCTCCGACGCGAGCAACCCGCCGCGTCGCCGGATGCCGCGCACACCGACGCCCAGTGCGACCAGTGCGAGCGCGAAGAACGCAACGAGCGGACGCAATGTCCCCTCCGCTGCGACGACGACGTGCGCGCAGACGGTCCACGTCGCGAAGCCGACGCATCCCCATTCGAGGACGCGCTCGGAGATCGGTGTGAACGCGGCCGCGAGCGATCCGGCCGCGTCCGCCGAACCCGGGTGGGCAGGGCGCGAGTGCGCGGGACGGGTGCTAACCGCGCGGTCCTCGCACGTCGGGGGTGTCGAAGGCGTCGTCGAGGGCTTCGAGCACGGCGCGCTCTTCGAGCGACACGTTCGGCGTCGTGTCGAGCAGGCCGCCCGCCGCGTTGGCGACGGCGTAGGCGCGTCCGATCACCTTCTTGCGCAGGTTCGCGCACTCGCGCTCGGTGAGGGCGCCGGTGAGCGCGCCGATGAAGTCGCGCCAGGCGACGACCAGCTCGGACGCCGGGCGCTCGATCGTCCAGAGCTCGAGCAGCCGGTAGCTCGCGCTCTCGGGAGCGATGCCGCTGGTGGCTGCGCCGGCGAGCACGGCGTCGCGCTCCTTCGCGTCCATCACGCCGTCGGCCCAGGCGGCTTCGATCAGCGGGATCAGGGTGAGGGCGGCGAGGGTCTCGGGACGGATGCCCACTTCGGCGAGCCGCGCGAGGAGCGCCGGATCGTCGATGCCGGTGGCGCGGCCGAGGGCGCCGGCGGCGGCGGCTTCCTCGGCGGCGAGGGCGTCGCGATACGAAGCGACGTCGTCGCGGTAGATGGCCGCTTCGATCGAGCGGGCGAAGCGTTCGAGGGCGTCGGCACCCATGGCGCCATGATACCCGCTTCGCGGCGGGCGGTGAGTCGGGTTTCCCCGCGACGCGCCGGGCTTCGTTTGCGGCGGCGAGCCCTGCACAGGACACTGCCGCCGTGAACCGACGCCACGCCCTTCCGCTCTTCGTTCCGTTCCTCCTGTTGATGTGCTCGCCGCCGCCGCCCGAGGTGCCGATGGGTGGGCCGGTCGCGGGTTGGCCCGCCTACGGCGCCACCCACGGCGGCACGCGCCACTCCCCGCTCACCCAGATCCACCGGGGCAACGTCGCGCACCTCGCGACCGCATGGACCCATCACCACGGCGACGTCGAGGACGGCAGCGGCGGGATGGGGTTGAAGTCTGGCTTCCAGACGACGCCGATCCTCGTCGGAGACTCGCTCGTCTTCTGCACGCCCTTCAATCGCGTGATCGCGCTCGGCGCCGAGACCGGCGAAGAGCGTTGGACCTTCGATCCGGAGATCGATCGCGAAGGGCACTACCTGCTGAACTGCCGCGGCGTGGCGTCGTGGCACGACGAGCGCGCGACGCCCGGTGTCGCCTGCCGCAACCGCATCTTCACCGCCACGCTCGACGCGCGCCTGATCGCGCTCGACGCGAAGACCGGTGCCGTGTGCGAAGACTTCGGCGAGGGCGGCACGGTCGACCTGCGCGAGGGCATCGGCGAGACCCATCCCGGCGAGTACGGCAATACCTCGCCGCCGCTGGTGATGCGTGACCGTGTCGTCACTGGCGCGATGGTGCTCGACAACCGCCGCATCGATTCGCCCGGTGGCGTCGTGCGCGCTTGGGACGCTCGCACGGGGAAGCGGTTGTGGGCGTGGGATCCGGTGCCGCCCGGCGCGCCGACGCGCGCGGGCGAATCGCCGCCCGTCTACCGACGCGGCACCACCAACGCGTGGACGCCGCTCGCCGGCGATCCGGCTCTCGGCCTCGTCTACGTGCCGACGGGCAACACGTCGCCCGACTACTACGGCGGCCTGCGCGACGGCCTCGACTTCTACTCGAGCTCGCTCGTCGCCCTCGACGTCGAGACGGGGCTGGTGCGTTGGCACTTCCGCACCGTGCACCACGACTTGTGGGACTACGATGTGCCGTCGCAGCCCGTCTTCATCGACTTCCCGCGCGACGGCGGCACGGTGCCCGGACTCGTGCAGGCGACGAAGATGGGCCACCTCTTCTTCCTCGATCGCCGCACCGGCGAGCCGCTCTTCCCGGTGGAAGAGCGGACGGTGCCGCAGGGCGCCGTCGCGGGCGAGACGCTCTCCCCGACGCAGCCCTTCCCGCTCTTGCCCGCGCCGATCCACCCGCCGACGCTCACCCCCGACGATGCCTTCGGCTTCACGTTCTGGGACCGCGGGAAGTGCCGCGAGCTGATCGAGAACGCGCGCTCCGAGGGATTGTTCACTCCGCCGTCGCTCGAGGGGACGATCCAGTATCCGGGCATGGGCGGCGGCGCCAACTGGGGCAGCGGCTCGGTCGACGCCGAGCGCGGCATTTTCCTGATCAACACGATGCGCATGGCCACCTACATCCGGTTGTGGCCGCGCGACGAGTTCGACGCGATGTTCCCCGACGGACCGCCCGCGATCGGCTTCGAGCCGCAGCTCGGCACGCCCTACGCGCTCGAGCGCTACCCGCTGATGTCTCCGCTCGGAGTGCCCTGCAATCCGCCGCCCTGGGGCACGTTGGTCGCGATCGACATCGCGACGGGCGAGCACCGCTGGGAGATCCCGCTCGGCACGGCGCGCGACCTCGCGCCGTTCCCGGCGTGGCCGATCGTGCCCGACGGTGTGCCGAGCATCGGCGGTCCGATCACGACCGCCGGTGGTCTGACCTTCATCGGTGCCGCGGCGGAGAACGCGTTTCGCGCTTTCGACACCGAGACCGGGGAAGAGCTCTGGTACGCGCGCCTGCCGACGAGCGCCCAGGCCACGCCGATGACGTATCGGCTGCGCGAGGACGGACGCCAGTTCGTCGTGATCGCGGCGGGCGGACACGCGTTGATGCCGACGGAGGCCGGCGACGCGTTGGTGGCATTCGCGTTGCCCTGATTGCGTTCTCGCGACGGTGCGATTTTCGGCTGCCACGCGCGCACGGTTGTGCTTTGATGGATTCACCGTGCAGACCGTCTCGCTACGCAAATGGGCGGTGGACAACGAGCCCGATCTCACCCGCGAGGTGTACGCGCAGATCGAGTGCGGCGGCACGGAGGACTGCGGCTGCGAGGAGTGCTTCAACTTCGCGACGACGCGTCACCTCGTCTACAGCGCCGAGGTGATCGAGTTCCTCGAGTGGCTGGGCATCGATCCGCAACTCGAAGCCTGCGCGCGCCACGACGCCCGCCTCGACACCGGCGACCACACCTACACGGTGAGCTTCTTCCTCGTCGGACGCATCGCTGCCGGCCCCGCGACGCCGGTGGCGCGCCGTCGCGGCGCCCGGTGCGAGTCCCTCGAGCGGGCCGGCGACGCCCTCGTGGGCTTCTGCGCCGACGCGTCGGACGCCCCCGACCCGTTCAAGGGCCTGCCCTGCGTGCGTCTCGAGGTGCGCGTCGTCGCGCCCTGGGTCGCGAACGGTCCCGAGCCGATCGGTACCAATTAGCCTGCCCATGGCGCGGCCCGAGCTCGAAACGGAGCGCCTGCGCCTGCGCCAGTTCCGCGAGGAAGACCTCGACGCCTACGCGCTGATCACCGCCGACGACGAGACGATGCGCTTCATGGGCGGCGACGGTGGGCTCAGCCGCGAGGAGGCGTGGCGCTCGCTCGGCTATCTGCTCGGCCATTGGGAGATCCGCGGCTTCGGGCTGTGGGCCGTCGAGGAGAAGGCGAGTGGCGCGCTCGTCGGCCGCGTCGGGTTGTACCGACCCGAAGGCTGGCCGGGCCTGGAGGTGGGCTGGCTGGTCGACCGCGCGCGCTGGGGCGAGGGGATCGCCACCGAGGCGGCGCGCGCCTCCCTCGACTACGCCTTCGTGCACCTCGACCCCGATCGCGTGATCAGCGTGATACTCCCCGCGAACAAGGCTTCGATTCGCGTCGCCGAGAAGCTCGGCGAGCAGTACGTGGAGTCGCGCCAGCTGCAGGGGCACGACGTCGCGATCTACGCGATCGGGCGCGAGGAATGGAAGGCGAATCGTAGAGGAGGTTTCTCATGAGCGATCCGAGTGACTGGCAGGCGGGAGGATGCCTTTGTGGCAAGGTGCGTTATGCGATCGACCGGTCCGCTGTCGTCGGACAGGCGCATTGCCAGTGCCGCGATTGCCAGCGGGCGACGGGCAGCGCCTTCGCCACGTTCTGCTTCGTGCCCGATGCGGGTTTTCGCGCGGAGCAGGGCGAGGCGAAGGGGTTCACGGTGCAGGGCACGAGCGGCAACGACGTCACGCGCTTCTTCTGCGCCGACTGCGGCGCCCAGCTCTACAGCGAGGTGGGCGTGATGCCGGGCCTCAAGTTCGTGAAGTCCGGCTCGCTCGACGATGCGAGCTGGATGCAACCCGAGGCGGTCTACTGGTGCGACACCGGGCAGCCGTGGGTCGCGATGCCGGAGGGTCTGGTGCGGCACGCGACCAACCCCGGCTGAGCGACGATCCGACCCGACCCTGCCCGAGGCGACACGCTCCGCACGTCCGAGCATCCACGTCCTGCAACAGTATTGCGTGGCGATGCAGTAGGGTTCCCAGAACGTCCGCACCGGAGGAACCATGTCCACCGATCTCCAGATGCTCGTCTATTCATGTCTGCTGATGATCGCCCAGTCGATCAGTCTGCTGCTCGCCAGCATCCAGGCGAAGGGCGGGGTCGTGCCGGGGGTGATGTGGGGCGTCGGCAACCGCGAGGACGCGCCCGTGCTGCCGGCCTGGGGGGAGCGCGCTGTCCGCGCGCATCGCAACATGCTGGAGAACCTCGTGCCGTTCGCCGCGCTCGTGCTGGCCGCACACGTCGCGGGCGTGTCGGGGGAGGAGACGGCCCGCGGCGCGACGATCTTCTTCTGGGGTCGCCTCGCCCATGCGGCGATCTACCTCGCCGGCATCCCCTACCTCCGCACAGTCGCCTTCGTCGTGGCGCTCGGCGGCATGCTCGACATCGTGCGCGTGCTGCTGGCATGATCTCCGGCTCCTCCTTCTCCACCCGGAGGTTTCCGATGGAGATCCGCGCCGGCACCAGTGGCTCGGGACGCGCGAGTATCTCACCTGCGAATCGGGCACGATCGAGCTCGCAGCCGCGGGCGAAGTGCGGAAGCTCGAGAAGGGCGACGCGCTCGTGTTCCGCGGCGACCAACGCCACAGCTACCGCAATCCCGGGCGCGGCGTCGCCGTGGCGATCAGTGTCGTCGCGTTCGCACCGGTGAAGGGATGAGGAAGAGATGAAGCGATTCGCTGCCTTCTTCTCGCTCGCGTCGTGCACCGCGCTCGCGGCATCCGCCGAAGAACTCGACTGGCCGGCGTTGGAGAGAGAGGCCGTCGGGATGGCGAGCCGCTACTTCCAGCTCGACACGACGAACCCGCCCGGCAACGAGATGCGCGGCGCCGAGTTCTTCCGATCGATCTTCGCCAAGGCGGGTATCGAGTCGAGCGTGTTCGAGTCGGCGCCCGGGCGCGGCAACATCTTCGCGCGGCTCGTCGGCGACGGCTCGCGGCCGTCGGTGGTGTTGATGCATCACATGGACGTCGTGCCCGCCGATCCGCGCTTCTGGCAGGAGGACCCGTTCAGCGGCAAGTCCGTGCACGGGGAAATCTGGGGACGCGGCGCCCTCGACACGAAGACTTCGGGCGTCACCCACGCGATGACCCTGCTCGCGCTGCACCGCGCCGGGATGGTGCTCGGCGGCGACGTCGTCTTTCTCGGCGTGGCGGACGAAGAAGCCGGCGGGAAGTTCGGCGCGGGCTACATGGTCGAGGAGCACTTCGAGCTCTTTGCGAACGCCGGGGTCGTGTTGAACGAGGGCGGCTGGATCGCGGCCGACGACGCGGGCGTCGCGCGCTTCTGGGGCGTGGAGACGGCGCAGAAGACGCCCTACTGGTTGCGCCTCGTCGCGACCGGCGAGCCCGGCCACGGCTCGATGCCGCTGGTCGACTCGGCGCCGAATCGCCTGGTCGCGGCGCTCGCGCGCATCACGGCGTGGGAGACCCCGATCCGCGTGATGCCGGAGGTGCAGGGCTTCTTCGCCGACACCGCAGCGCTCGGTCCGCCCGACCAACGTGCTGCCCTGCTCGACCTCGCCGCCGCGCTCGAAGACCCGGACTTTGCCGCCGCCTTCACGGCGAACGCGCGTCAGAACGCGCTCGTGCGCAACACGCTCTCGCTCACGAGCCTGTCCGGGTCGAACAAGACGAACGTGATCCCGCCGGAGGCCAGCGCCGAGCTCGACGTGCGCCTCTTGCCCGACCAGGATCCGGACGAATTCCTCGCCGACCTCCACGCCGTGATCGACGACGAATCGATCGCGATCGAGAAGCTGCTCTCCTTCCCGCCCGCCACGTCGCCCACGGACCACGAGCTCTTCACCGTGCTGCGAGAGATCGCCGCGCGACGTCATCCCGGCGTTCCGGTCACGACGCCGCTGGCCGTCGGCTTCACCGACTGCCACTACTTCCGCGAGCGCGGCATCCCCTGCTACGGCTTCGTGCCGATTCAGGTGCGCGAGAGCGAAGTGAAACAGGTGCACGGAAACGACGAGCGCATCTCGATCGACAACATCGAGAGCGGCACCCGGATCACCTACGAGATCGTGTCGCAGCTCGCGGGCGCGCAGGCCCTCGATCCGGTCAGCGCGAACGTCGCGAAGACGGAAGAGCGCTAGTCGCGTCGATCGAGCTTCGGGAACGCGTTGCCGACGGCGCTCATCCACTGGACGAGACGCACCGCGTGCAGGCTCACGACCGGCTTGCCGCTCGCGCACAGTGCGACCGAGATCTGACGCGACGGGTCGGCCCAGGAGAAGATGTTGGTGAAGCCGACGTGGCCGAAGGCGCTGGCGTTGTCGGTGCCGAACAGGCTCGCGGTCTTGCCGCCGAGCATGAAGCCGAGCCCGTAGCGGATCGGCAGGCCGAGCGTGAAGTCGATCTCCCACCAGGCGGCTTCGCCGGTCGCGTGACGGATGGTACGCGGGTCGAACACGCGCACGCCGTTCTGTTCGCCGCCGTCGAGCAGGCACTGGTAGAACGCACCCAGCTCGTAGGCGGTGGAGCAGATGTTCGCCGACGGCACGATGCCGGTCAGGAAGCGCGGGTCGTTGGCGAGGTCGACGATCTCGGGAAGCTCGGCGCCGAGCGCGTTGCGGAGGAGCGCCGACATCGGATAGGGGACCGACGGACCGGTGAGCGCGTCGCGGGCGAGCAGCGGGAGGTCTTCCTCCTTCACGCCGTAGCGCATCCAGCGATAGCCGAGCGGTCCGACGATCTCGTTCTCGAGCACGGTGCGGATGTCGTCGCCGGTGATGCGGCGCACCACTTCGCCGAGGACGAAGCCGCCGCTCACGGCGTGGTAGGCGAGCAGACGACCGGGGCGCGCCTGGAGCCTCGCGTCGCAGAGAATCTCGACCACCTTCTCGGGCTGGCCGAGCAGGTCGAGGTCCATCGACTCGGGCGGCAGGTTCGGGATGCCTGCGCGGTGCGCGAGCAGGTGGCGCAGGGTGATGCGGTGCTTGCCGTGTCGCGCGAACTCGGGGATGAAGTCGGCGACGCGGTCTTCGAGGTGCAGCAGTCCCTTCTCATCGAGCTTGTGGATCACCATCGCGGTGACCGCCTTGCTGGCGGAGAAGATGTCGAAGGGGGTCTCGGTGCTGGCCGAGAGCTTCGGCGCGTCGGGCGCGTCGTCGGGCGCGTTGCCGCGCGCGTGTCCGATCGCACGGTTCAATACAACGACGCCCTGACGGCGCACGCAGAGCTGCAACGCGGGATGGACTCCCGTCCGGTAGAGCGCCTCCACCGCATCCCAGACCGCGAGGACGTCCGCGGCGGGGACGTCGGATCCGCCCGGATCCTCGGGGCCGACGTCGATGACG
>JAHEJV010000002.1:0-17189 GCA_024638705.1 Deltaproteobacteria bacterium
GGGGAGTCCACGCCTTGCGCGCTCGCAGGCGGCCGGGTTCACGCCCTGCGCGCGCGCCAGCGGAGAGGTTCACGGCCTGCGCGCACGCTGCCGTGGAGATGCGTCGCGCCCGCCGGCGGTTGCGCGCGGGCTGCGCGTCACCCCCCGCAGACTGTGCGCTCGTTCACGGAATCGCCGTCGGCGAACGCCGATCCACGAAGAAGGGAGGACACACCGTGATGCGATTCGTCATTCCCGTCCTGGTCGTCGCCGCGTGCGTCGGCATCCATCAACTCGGTCTCGCGATCGTCTCGCATGCGGCGCTCGGCGACGACGCCCAGCGCGCGATCGATATCCGCTGCGCGGGCCAGTCGGGGCAGACCGCTCTCGACTGCCGCACGCTCCACGCGAAGCTCTACCGGGCCGGCACCCTCGACCCGGAGGTGACCCTGCGCGCCTACTGCACGCGTCCCGAGCCGCTCGAGTGGCGCACGCGCCGTCCGCCGGCGTTCTGCGTCGAGCGCTACGGCGGTTGGCAGAAGGGCTGATCGCCGCGAGCGCGGCGCGATCGGGGCGTTAGCCTGCCCTCGTGGAGCTTCCCTCCGACGCGACCGAGACGATCCTCGCGCGCTGGCCCGTCGCAGAGCTCGCGACGATCACCGAAGACGGCCGTCCCCACCTCGTGCCGATCGTATTCGTTCGCACGGGCGAGACGCTGTGGTCGCCGATCGACGGCAAGCCGAAATCGGGACGCGAGCTCGCGCGCGTCCGCCACCTCCGCCGCGACCCGCGCGCCACCCTGCTGCTCCACCACTACGACGCCGACTGGTCGCGACTGTGGTGGTTGCGTCTGGAATGCGTGGGCGAAGTCGTGACGGTCGCCGCCCCCCCGCGCGGCGAGGAGGCGCGCGCGATCGACGCCCTGCGCGCGAAGTACGCCGAGTACGCGCGCGTGCCGATCCTCGCGCCGGGCAACACCGCACTGCGGTTCGCGATCGGATCGCTGCGAAGCTGGCGCGCGTCGGGCGAGCCGTTGGTGGTGGAGCCGAGCGGGATCGAACCGCCGACCTCTGCGTTGCGAACGCAGCGCTCTCCCAGCTGAGCTACGGCCCCGGGACCAACCGGTTCTCCGAGCCCGGTCACGAACCAGAGCGGCGGAGAATCATGGGATCGGGACGGTAGAGCCCGGCCGGGCAGGCGTCAAATGCCCGAACTGCTGTGGTTTTCCCGGTCGGGACGACCCGCGCCGCCGGCGCCGGATCTCCCCGAAACAGGGGTTGTTTCCGGCTCGGGTCGGG
This sequence comes from Deltaproteobacteria bacterium, assembly GCA_024638705.1. GTDB lineage: Bacteria > Myxococcota_A > UBA9160 > UBA9160 > SMWR01 > JAHEJV01. Next base: position 1,278 of record JAHEJV010000002.1, read on the forward strand.
CGCACGATCACGGGGTGACGATCGACGTACGACGCATCCTGGTGCCGGTGGACTTCTCGGACCACACCCCCTCGCTACTCGAGTGGGGTGCGCATCTCGCCGAGGAGCACGGCAGCCGCATCATCCTGCTCCACGCCTATCACCTGCCGGTGGAGTTCCAGCAGCTCGAAGGCGCCTACCTGCCGCCCGACTTCTGGACCGGCGTGAAGAACGAAGCCGACCGCCAGCTCGGCGACCTCGCGGAGCAACTCCAGAAGAAGGGGCTCGAGGTGGAGACGGCGGTCTGTGAGGGCTACGCCGCCACCGTGATCGTGGAGGAGGCGGCGGCGCGCGAGGTCGACATGATCGTGATCGGCACGCACGGCCTCTCCGGCCTGAAGCACATGCTGCTCGGCAGCATCGCCGAACGCGTCGTGCAGAAGGCGCCGTGCCCGGTGCTGACGGTGAAGACGCCGCGCACCGATTAGGCGCGACCGCGCCTCAGTCGCTCGCGATCCCCAGCGCGCGATCCTGTTCTTCCGGATCGCTGTCCGCGAACTGCAGGATCTTCATCTCGGCGAAGGCGTCGCGCACACGCGGTGTCATCAGGCCGAGGCGGTTCACGTTGGGGACGACGCGCGCGAAGAGCTGCTGGCGGAACGCCTGCATCACCGGCGAGTCGAGGATCAGCTGGCGCACCTCGCCGCGGTCGAAGCCCATCACGTCGGCGATGTCGTCGCCGATCAGGCGGTCACGCATCAGGAGGCTCGCCTCGATGATGAAGTCCTCGCGATCGCGCAGCTCGTTCTCGGGCATGTCGGCGTAGAAGCCCTCGAGCGAGAGCACCCCGAAGGCGACGTGGCGCGACTCGTCGCGCATCACGTAGTAGATCAGCTCCTTGATCAACGGATCGTCGGCCATCTGGTAGAGGTTGCCGAACGCCGCCATCGCGAGGCCTTCGACGAGGATCTGCATGCCGAGGTATTTGAAGTCCCAGCGCGAGTCGGTGAGGATCACGTCGAGCAGCTTGCGCAGGTTCTCGTTGATCGGGAACTCCCACTCGAGCTTCTCGCGCAGATAGCGGTCGAACACTTCGACGTGTCGGGCCTCGTCCATCACCTGGGAGGACGCGTAGTACTTCGCGTCGATCCACGGCACGCACGACACGAGCTGGGACGCCGTCATCATCGCACCCTGCTCGCCGTGCAGGAACTGGGAGAGCTGCCACGCGAGCATCGCGTGGCGGACATGGGCCTGCTCCTTCGCGGAACAACGCTTGAAGGGGCCGTAGTCCTGGAGCGGATTCATCGCGGCGGGGATGATCTCGCTCTCCGGGTCGACGTCGATGCCCCAGTCGAGCTGGGTGGTCGCGTTCCACTGCTCGCGCTTCGACTTCTCGTAGAGGTCGCGCAGACCCTCCTTCACCGGGCCGTAGTGCCAGACGTACTGGCTGTGGAAGGAAGTGAGGATGCGATCGAGGTCCGCGTCGATGAGATCGCTGGCCTGTTTCGTTCGGTCCATGGGTGCGCTGGCTCCGTTCGAGGGGTGTGCGGCGAACCGCTTGCGCACCTATCGGCCTGCGCGACGGGATCCTGATATGAGTCGCCGTCGTGCGGCGCGTTTTCCCGACGCGCTGCAAAAGCGCGTCAGCGCGTGCGCTTGCCCAGCGCCCCTGCCGGGTGGCGGAGGTGGTATTGCTCGCGCGTGAGTGCGCAAGCACGCTCGGAACCGGCGGCGAGGGCCGCCAGAACGAGCAGCTCGGCGGCAGCACTCGCGCGCGGAGCGAAGCCGAGTGGCCCGCCTTCGCGCGCGACACCCGCGTCGAGCACGAGGTCGGCGGCGCGGGCGAGATCGGACTCGAGGCCGCCGGTCACCGCGATCACCGAAGCGCCCATCGCGCGCACCGCCGCGACGGTGTCGAGCAGCTCGCGCGTGCCGCCACTGTTGCTGATCGCGATCACGACGTCGCCCGCCACCACCTGGCCCGCGCTGCCATGCACGGCCTCGGTGCCGTGGAGGAAGGTGGCGGGTGTGCCCGTCGAAGCGAAGAGCGATGCACCGTAGTGTGCGAGGTGTTCGGGCTTGCCGATGCCGGTGACGTGGAGGCGTCCGCCGGATTCGCGAGCGCGCGCCAGCAGCGCCAACGCCCGTGCGTAGGCGTCGGGATCGAGCCGGCCGCGCAGGGCCTCGAGCTCTTCGACCGCGACGCCGAAGCTCGCGATCGCTTCGGACACGGCGGCATCGGCTTCGGCTCCCGCGGTGGCAAGAGCGCCCGACGCTTCCGGCGCCGCCGCGACGAGTGTCTCGGCCTCGGGGAAGATCTCCAGCACGCGCGCCCGCGCGCGCGCGGCCCGCTCGGGAAACGCGCCGAGTTGTTCGACACAGGCGGCGCCCGCCGCGTTGGCCAGGCGCGCTGCGTCCTCCCAGCCGAGACCGTTCGCCACCGCCACGAGCAGACCGCCGAGAAAGGCGTCACCGGCGCCGGTGGTGTCGACCGCCTTCACCGGGCGGGCGCGCACGAAGGATTCGAAGCCGTCGGCGGCGATCGCGCAGCCGGCCTCGCCGTCGGTCACGACGACGGCCGTGTTGGCATAACGCTCGCGCAAGGCCCGAGCGAGTGCGAGCGGATCGGCGCCGGCTTCGGGAGCCAGCTCGCGTCCGGCGCTCTTCGAGGGCTTGAGCAGATCCGCGCCGCGCAGGATCGCGTCGAGGTCGCGCTCGGCACCGAGCCCGGATGCGAGTGCGTCGCTCGGCGGAACGTCGAGGTCCACGACGGTGCGTACGCCGCACTCGTGTGCCAGCTCGACCGCCGCGCGCGCCGCGACGAGCGGGAGCTGCGACACCTCGGTCGAGAGCCAGCGGGCGCGGCGCACGAAGTCGGCGTGGTCGCGCACGCGTTCGGCGGTGGTCTCGGACGTCGCGCCCGGCGCCATGTAGATCGTCCGCTCGCCGGCGTCGTCGACGAAGATCTCCGACAGCGACGACGCGCTGCCGTCGGGGTCGATCTCGCGCGCGATGCCGAGACGGTCGATCGCAGCGCGCAGGAGTCGCCCGTTCTCGTCGTCGGCGCCGAGCCCGAAGATGCCCGTGCGCAGACCGAGCGCGGCCGCCCAGCCCAGATGGTTGAGCACGACACCGCCGATGCGCACCTGCACCGGCCCGGCGCCGTCGGCGTCGTGCAGGATGCCCTTCTCGTCGGCACCGAGCAGCCGCGCGGTGCGGTGCATGCGATCGACGACCATCGAGCCGATGCCGACCAGATCGAGCGCTTCGCTCGCCTGCGCCTCGCTGCGCGCCGGCAGTTCGTTTTCGACTTCGCTCGGCCTTGCCGGCTTGCGACGGCTCATGTCGGAGTCTCCGTCGGTGCACGCGACACCCAGAGATCGCCGAGGACCGTGCGGGCGCGTTCGCGGACGGCGTCGAAGGCGACATCGAAGGCTTCGGCGTGCTCGGGTGTGAGCGACGGCGTCCCCGGCGCGACGGCGTCCGAATCGATGACACCCAGATGTTTCAGCGCGCGCTTCATGCACGCGATCGAGCGCTTCCCGGCCGGCGTCTTGCAGCTCGCGCCGAACGCGGCAGCCACCTCGCGCGCGGCATCCATCCGATCGGCGTCGCCCGCGCGGCACACCTGCCAGGCCCGCGCCCATTCGCGCGGCATCGCGTTCGCGGGTCCGGACACGACGCCGATCGGCATTCCGCCGCGCAGGCGGCGGCGGTTCCAGTGCTCGGCGAGCGCGCCGATCCAGCCCGACCGCGGGCGGAAGAGATCGAAGATCAACATCGCGTTGCCGACGTAGATGCCGAACTCGCCGCGCTCGCGGAAACCCGCGGCTGCCTTCGTGTAGTTGCCCAGCACCTTCTTCGAAGCCGACACCTTGATGCCGCGGACGAAGTCGTGCCGACTCATCGCCTTCACCTGGCGGGTGCGGATGTGGGGAACGCGCGGGTCGATCGCGATGTCGGCGTTGTCGTAGAGGTAGATGGGGATGCGGCGGCGGCGCGCGTCGAGCAGATCGGCGACGTCGCGCGCGACGAAGCGCACCGGATCGTCGACGCCTTCGATCGAGAGCGGCGCGAGCACGGCGGCGTCGGCGCCGTGGGCGATCGCGAAGTCGAGGTTGGCGAGGGTGTCGGCCGCGTCGTGGGCAGTGATGCCTGCCCACGCCTCGATCGGCCGCTCACTGCGGTCGAGTGCGGCGTTGCACTTCGCCAGCTCTTCGACGCACACCTGCACGACGCGTTGGCGTACGTCGTTGTCGACGCGGTCCCATTCGCCAGTCGTACCGGCGGCGAAGACGATGTCGGCGCCGTAGCCGTCCTGCGCCAAGAAGCGCACCAACGCACGCTGGCCCGCCTCGTCGAGCTCGCCGCCCGCGCCGAAGACCGTCACCACCGGAACCGAGAGCCCCGGACGCGGCCGCGCTTCCTCTACGGATCGCAGAGGCCATCCTCCCATTGGGGCCTCGAATCGGACCCGGCAGAATCATACCGCTCGCGGAAGTGAATCGCGGTCGCCGGCCTGCGGGGCCCCTCGCGCCCCCCGCGCAAACCGGCCGAAGGCCGGTGCGCAGCGAGGCGCAGCCGAGCGAAGTCGAATGGGTGCCTCCGCCTCCGCGAAGCCCGGGCTCTCGGAATCATCGAGCGCGTGGGCGAGGCGCTCCCTAGACCGTTTCGAAGAAGAAGGTCATCCGCACCTGAAGTGCCGTCGCGAGCTTGTAAAGCGTCGACATCGACGCGGCCGATTTCCCGAGCTCGATCTGGGAGATCAGGCTCACCGACAGGCCGGTGCGGTTGGCGAGCTGTTTGAGCGTGAGCGACGCGGCGGTGCGGCGTTCGCGCAGGCGACCGCCGACGATCTGGTTGAGCCGCGTCTCGACGTCGATCAGCAGGCCCTTCTCGCGGATCGCCGCGGCGATCACGTGATTCACTTCCATGGGCTCGATCGGCTTCGCGATGTAGTCGAAGGCGTCGAGCTTCATTGCGCGCACGGCGACGTCCACCGTCGGCATGTTGGTCGTGGTGATGACGCAGAGGTCGGAGTCGGCGGCGCGGATGCGTCCCAGGAGTTCGAGGGACGGATCGGCCGGCGGCGAGACGTCGACGATCACCATCTGGAATGCGCCGTGCTTGATCTCTTCCACCACCGCGTTCGGATCGGTGTTCGAGGAGACGCGATAGCCCTGCTCGGTGAGGAGTTCCTTGAGATCCAGGACGGTGCCTTCGTCCGGGTCGACCACGAGCACGTTGAGGCGATTCTTCTCGGTCATATCGTCGGCTCCTTTCGGTTCGGCGCTTCGCGAGCGCGTAGGCGCGGTCGAAACCTCATGGAGTTGCAAGGGAATCGGTTCTCGCGCCGTGTCTGCCCTCCCTGTTCGGTATTCGTGCGCGATTGCTGTAGGCCTGAATTGCGCGCAGAAGCGAAAAATCCGCTCTCACCCCGCGGGTGACGGCCCCGGGCGGCGGACGGCGGAGCGGCGTGCCGGGCTATTCGGGCGAGGCGGGCGCGTCCGAGGTCAACCAGGTCGGCTGGAAGAGCGCGGCCGGCGCCTGGGCAACGGAAGCGCGCGCGATCTCGAGCCGGGCACGCAGACCGCGCGGCGTGTGGATTTCGATCCAGCTCGGGAAGCGGATGCCGCCGTAGACGCGGATCGGGCCGAGCCGATACTCGACGCCGTCCGCGCGGACGATGCGCACCGGGTCGTAGCTCACGATGTCGACCCAGAGTGACGGAAGCAGGTGGTCTTCTTCGGGGAAACGTCCGATCAAACGGCCGCCGAAGACATAACAGTCGTGCACGCCGATCCGTCCCAGCACCACCTGCTGCTCCGCGACCCCGAAGCTCGCGAGCGCGGCGGAGAGCGCTTCGCCCGAGCCGGCCTGAAGCAGGAAGAGCGGCGGCAGGAAGGGATGGGGATCGGTCAGCATCTCGCCGTCGCGGCTCGCCTGGTAGACGTCGCTCTGGAGCAGATGCCGCTCGACGAAGCCCCAACGGTTGCGCAGCTCGAGACGGGCGAGGCCCGACGGATGCACGGCGAGCTCGCCTTCGGCCGACGTCTCGCCGCCGTCGATGCGCAGTCGCACGTCGAGGATCATCGGTTCGGCGCGGCCGGACACCGCGTTCGCCTTCGCGATCGCACGCGCGATCTTCTCCGGCTCGGGCACGGCCGACTTGCCAGCGTCTGCGAGGAGCAGGACCGCGAACGTCGCGAAGAGGCCGGCCGTCAGCCGGTGGCGTGCGCTCACGCGCCGCCGCCGGTGAGCTTCGAGCGGCCGGCGTACACCGCGCGGTCGCCCAGCTCGGCCTCGATCGCGAGCAGCCGGTTGTACTTCGCGACGCGGTCCGACCGAGACAGCGAGCCCGTCTTGATCTGGCCGCAGCTCGTACCGACGGCGAGATCGGCGATCGTGGTGTCTTCGGTCTCGCCCGAGCGGTGCGACACCACGGACGCATAACCCGCTGCCGTCGCCATCTCGATCGCTTCGAGCGTCTCGGTGAGCGTCCCGATCTGGTTCACCTTGATGAGGATCGCGTTCGCGACGCCCTGGTCGATGCCCTGCTTCAGGATCTTCGGGTTCGTCACGAAGAGGTCGTCGCCGACGAGCTGGGTCTTGTGGCCGAGCTTCTCGGTGAGCGCCTTCCAGCCCTTCCAGTCCGCCTCGTCGAGACCGTCCTCGATCGAGACGATCGGGTAGCGGTCGACCCACTCTTCCCAGAAGCCGATCATGCCGTCGATGCTGAGCGTCTTGCCCTCACCCGCGAGCACGTACTCCCCGTTCGCGTAGAACTCACTCGACGCCGGATCGAGCGCGATCGCGATTTCTTCGCCCGGCCGATACCCGGCGGCCTCGATCGCCGCGAGCACCAGCTCGATCGCCTCGCGGTTGCTCTTCAGGTTGGGCGCGAAGCCACCCTCGTCGCCCACCGACGTCGCGTATCCCTTCTCCGCGAGCAGCGACTTCAGCTTGTGGAACACCTCCGCGCCCCAGCGCAGCGCCTCGGAGAAGGTCGGCGCGCCGAGCGGGAAGAGCATGAACTCCTGGAGATCGACGGTGTTGTCGGCGTGGGCGCCGCCGTTCAGGACGTTCATCATCGGCGCGGGCAGGATGTGCGCGTCGGCGCCGAGGAAGCGGTAGAGCGGGGTGTCGGTGGCGTTCGCCGCAGCGTGGGCGGCGGCCAGCGAGACACCGAGCAGGGCGTTGGCTCCGAGACGCGACTTCGTGTCGGTGCCGTCGCAGTCGAGCATCGCGCGGTCGAGCGCGGCCTGTTCGTCGAGCCCGCCGAGCGCCTTCCCCTTCACGACGCCGGCCAGCTCGGTGTTCACGTGCTTCACCGCGGTGAGCACGCCCTTGCCGAGGTAGCGGCTCTCGTCGCCGTCGCGCAGCTCGAGTGCCTCGCGCGAGCCCGTCGACGCGCCCGAAGGAACCGCGGCGGTGCCCAGCACGCCGCTGGAAGTGCGGACGTCCACCGCGAGGGTCGGGTTGCCGCGCGAGTCCAGGATCTCGCGCGCCTGGACGGATGAAAGGGTCAGCTTGCTCACGGATCCTCCGGGAAATTGCGGGGGAGGCTAGCTCGCTGGGGATTCTCCACTAGGGATCGGGGAAGGTCTCCGCGAGGTCTTTCGCGAGGCGGTCGGGCAGCGCGCCGCCGGTGAAGAAGAGGCGCAGGCAGATCGCGCATCGCGTCTCCGGGAGTGCGCGCCTAGAAGTGCAGGTGGGCGCCGAGGCCGAGCGACTCGATCCGCCGATCGAAGAACTGACCGTTCGGCGAATTGCCGCGGAACCACGTCAACAGGAATTGCAGACGCAGCCCCGGCGCGGTCGCGTTGGCGAACTCGAGGCCCGCGGCGGCACCGAGCTCTTCGCGCCAGCGGTTCTCTTCGCGGACCTGGAAGTCGAACGCCGCGACGGGGCGCGTCGTTCCGCCGAGGAAGGTCATCGGGCTGCGCAGCTCCGCACCGGCCTGGACCGACCATGGATCGAGATCGGGCTCCGAGTTCACGATCGCGCCGCCGCCGGCGTAGAGGCGCAGCGCCGGATGGACCTGCGCCGACGCCAGCACGTCGACCCCCTCGTAGCTCAGGTTCACGCGGTCGACCCGGTTGCGCAGGAGGAACTCGTCGCCGAGGTGCGAGCTCTGGTGGTAGAGACGCACCTGCCCGGAGAGGCTGCCGCGCCGCAGGGAGAGCGTCGGCCCGACCCAGAAGTCGCTGTTCACGAGGTCGAACGACTCCGCGTCGAGGTCGAACACGGAGAAGACACCGCCGAGCAGGCCGATCTCCCAGCGTCCATCGCCGACTTCGCCGCCGAGCAGTGCGAAGGTCTCGCCGAAGTTCGCGCTGCCCACGTGGACGAGCTCCGGATCGTCGAGATACCACTGATAGATCGCGGAAAAATGGGGCTGCCGCGGGTCGGCCATCAGCGGCTCGAAGAGCTCGTGCCGCGGAAGAACATCGACGGTGCTCCCTTCCTCTTCGTCGACCGGGTCGTCGAAACCGATGCGCACCGGCGCCACGTCGTCTTCCCCGGCCACGCGGACCTCGACGCGGTCGATGTCCTCGAGGTGGGCGACGCTCTCGGCGACGCGCTCGGTCGTCTCGCCGCCCGGGTCCGCGAGCACGACCCGGGCGACGGCCCCGCGCACCTCGACCGACTCGACCGTCACCCCGAGGTCGCGCTCGATGACGGCGGTGACATAACCCTCGAGATAGGCGTCGCGCGCCTGCTCCGCGGCGGCACCGACCGCTGCGAGCGCCACCGCGACGGACGCGGCGCCAAGGAGAAGACCGATGGGTCGTCGACGCGACCCGGTTCGTGCGTCCGTCATTTCCCTCTCCTCTGCGCCGTTTCGATCGCGATCGGTCGTCGATCGACTCTCGGGGAGGACATCTTCTTGTCGTAGCAATTCCTGGCCGCGCGCATCCGCTTCTCGGGGGTGGACGCCTAGCGTGAGGCGTCGCTCGTCGGTCGCCGCGGCACGACCAGCGGCGCGCCGTCGGGAGCCGTGAGCACGTCGGCGTCCACGTCGAAGACGCGGCGCAGGAGTGCGGGTTCGAGCACCTCGGCCGGGGCGCCGCACGCGGCCACGGCGCCGTCGGCGAGCAGGGCGATCCGCGACGACGTGCGCGCGGCGAGCGTGAGGTCGTGGGAGACCACCAGCGCGGCGCCACCGCGTTCGGCGAAGTCGCGCACGCGATCGAGCACGACGGTGCGATGCAGCAGATCGAGATGCGCGGTCGGCTCGTCGAGCAGCAGGACCGCCGGGTCCTGGGCGAGTGCCCGCGCCACCAGCACGAGCTGGCGTTCGCCGCCGGAGAGCTCCTGCATCGAGCGATCGGCGAGGTCTGCGATGCCCACCTCCGCGAGGCAGTCGCGCGCGAAGGCGACGTCGGCCGCGGTCTCGAACCCGGCACCGGCGCCGTGCGGCGCGCGACCCATCAGCACCACCTCGCCCGCCCGGAAGGGGAACGGCACGCCGACGTCCTGTGGGACGACGGCGACGCGGCGCGCCAGCTCGCGACGCGAACGCGTTTCGATCGGCTCGCCGCCCACGCGCACCGTGCCGCGCTCGGCCCGCACCACGCGCGTCGCGACGCGAAACAGCGTCGTCTTTCCCGCGCCGTTCGGGCCCGCGAGTCCGAGCACTTCGCCCGCGAAGAGCGCCAGGTTCACCCCGCGCAGCACCGCGCGCCCGCCGAGGCTGACCGCCACGTCCTCGAAGGAGAGCGCCGCCGTCACGGTCCGAAGCTCCTCTGGTGATGTCGGCGCAGGAGGTAGAGGAAGAGCGGGCCGCCGGCGAGCGCGGTGATGGCGCCGACCGGCAGCTCGCGGCCCGCGAAGAGCGTGCGCGCGGCGGTGTCGCACAACACGAGGAAGGCCGCGCCCCCGAGCGCGGCGGCGGGCACGAGCAGACGGTGGTCGGGGCCCAGTCGCAACCGCAACAGGTGCGGAACGATCAGACCCACGAACCCGACCAGACCCGCCACCGCGACGGCCGCACCCACCATCAGCGAGGTCGAGAGGAGGAGGATGCGCTGCAGGCGTCCGACGTCGACGCCGAGCTGCGCGGCCGACTCTTCCCCGAGCGAGAGCAGGTTGAGATCGCGCAGCAGCGGCAACGCACAGCCGATCCCGATCGCGAGGAACGCCGCGACGACCGGCGCCGCGTCGGCGCGCACCGACGAGAGGCTTCCGATCAGCCACAGAAAGAGGCTCGTGCCCTCGGAGAGGCCGGCCAGCGAGGCGACGAAGACGATCCCGGCCGACGCGAAGGCGTTGAAGACGACTCCCGTCAGCAGCAGATGGGTGGCGGACACCCGGCCGCGCACGCCGGCGACGGCGTAGAGCACCGCGGTGGTGATGAGCGCTCCCGCGAAGGCCGCGGGCGGTACCGCCTGGGCGCCGAGGCCGAGCGCCGGGCCGAAGGAGAGCGCGAGGATCCCGCCGACGGCGGCGCCCCCCGACACGCCCAACACGTAGGGATCGGCGAGCGGATTGCGCAGCAGCGCCTGGAAGAGCGCGCCGGCTGCCGCGAGCGCGGCGCCGACCACGGCCGCGAGCAACACGCGCGGCAACCGGACGCGCACCACGATGTCGGCGGCGGGAGTCGGTTCGTCCGCCACGAGCGCGGAGAGGGCTTCGAGGCCGTGGGGTGCACTCGGACCGGCGCACACACCGAGCGCGAGCGCCGCGAACAGCAGCGCGGTGAAGCCGAGCAGCTGGACCGCGACGGCGCGCGCCGTCAGCACCTTCACGCCGTGCTTCTCACGGTCGGGCCGTCACCGCATCGACGTGGGCTTCGAGCTGTTCGAGCGCGCGATCGAGGTAGGGCCCGGGCAGGGTCACGGTCTTCTCGACGACGCGGACACGGCCCTCGGACACCGCGGGCAGCGAGGACCAACGGGACCAGTACTTCGCGGCCTCGTCCGGCGGGTCGGCGGCGTCGAGGATCAACTCGGGTGCGGCCGCGATCAGCCACTCGAGCGAGACGCGGGGATAGGCCTCGCCGAAATCGCGCGCCGCGTTCTCGGCGCCCGAGGCGTGCAACATCGCGTCGAGATAGCTCCCGCCCCCGACGACGTAGAGCGGATCGCGCTGCAGCACGAACACGGTGCGCATGCGCGGCGTCGCCTCGGCGCGGGCCTCCGCGGCCGTCCACGCGCTGCGGATCTCGCGGATGCGTGCACGCGCCGCTTCGGCCCGGCCGACGCGTTCGCCGAGTGCTTCGATCGAGTGCAGCACTTCGTCGCGGCTGTGGTTCGCGAGCGCCAGCACTTCGATGTCGAGCGCTTGGAGGCGGTCGTGGAGCGCGCGTTGTTGCGCACTCGGCACCAGCGCGACGAAGCTCGGCGAGAGACCGACGATCGCCTCCAGGCTCGGATTGAACAGCCCGCCGACGCGCGGCAGCTCGCGCACCCGCGGCTCGATCCGCGCCGAGTACTCGTCGACGCCGACGAGCGTCGACCCGGCGTCGAGAGCGAGCAGGGTCTGGGTGAGGGACGGGTTCAAGGACACCACGCGCAGCGACTCGGCCGACGCGGTCGACGCGAGCATCAGCGCACACACCGCGGCGAGGGCGGCGAGGGGGCGGGGAGCAGGGCGAGGCACGGCGGCAGGGTAGCGGCGACGCGGGATCGGGTGCGCAGCGCGCGAGCGCGGGGATGGGGCCGGCGACGCCACGCGCCGCCGGCCCGTACCAGACCGCTTGCCCGCTATTCGCGGCGGGCCGTCGTCTCGCCCTCGAGGACGAGATGCGGTCGCAGCTTCGCGAGGCTCGCCTCGCCGATGCCCTTCACCTCGAGCAGCTCGTCGAGGCTCGCGAACCCGCCGCTCTCCTCGCGCGCCGCGATCAGCGCCGCCGCGCGCGAAGCTCCGATGCCCGGAAGCATCTCGAGCTCGGTGGCGGTGGCCGTGTTCACGTTGACGACACCTTGGAGCGTCGCGTCGGCGAGCGCCGGCGTCCCGGCGAAGGTGAGCAGACCGACGAGCGCCACCACGGCGCCCGCCATCGGAATGAATCGATGCATGGAGGATCTCTTCGGGACCGATCGGGGGCGAGATGTTGGATTCGTTGCGAAGCGCGGCCTGGCGGATTGTCTCGCGGCGCGAGGCGGAGGTTTGCGTGCGCGCGGTCAGGGGCACGGGCTCGATGAATCGGGCGCGCGTGGCTTTGCGGGGCGCGGAGGCACCCCTCTGACTTCGCTCGGCTTCGCCTCGCTGCGCGCGGGCATCCTCCGGATGCCCGCTTGCTCAGCGATCCCGACTGACCGCGTAGTCCGCGGCAGCGCGCAGGCTGCGGTGGGCGTCTCCGTCGGGGAAGGGAGCGATGGCTGCGTGGGCGCGCAGCGCGTGGGCTTCGGCGCGGCGGACGGTGTCTTCGACGCCGCGGTGGCGACGCACCACTTCGATGGCGGGACCGAGATCGATGTCGCCGACCTCCTCGCCTTCGTCTGCGCGACGGGCGACGGCCTTGAGCAACCCGGCGACCTCGTCGCGCTCGGAAGCCGAGCAGCGCTTGAGCGCGAGCAGCAGGGGCAGCGTGACCTTGCCTTCACGCAGGTCGTCGTAGGGGCGCTTGCCCAGGTCGGACTCGCGATCCTCGTAGTCGAGCGCGTCGTCGCGCAGCTGGAAGGCGATGCCCAGCTCCTTGCCGTACTCGGCGAGGCGGCGGTGCTCGGCGCGCGTCACGCCGCCGAGGATCGAACCCGTCTCGCACGCCGCCGAGAGCAGCACCGCGCTCTTCCGCTCGATCACCTGGAAGTAGTGGTTCTCGGTGACGGACGGATCGAAGCTGCGCTGCAGCTGGAGCAGCTCGCCTTCGGCCATGCTGCGGATCGTGTTGGCGAAGATCTCGAGGATCCCGATGTCTCCGTCCTCGACGATCATCGAAGAAGCCCGCGCGTAGAAGAAATCGCCAGCGAGCACGGCGCGACGGTTGCCCCAGAGCGCGTTCGCCGAGGGCTTGCCGCGGCGCATCGCCGAGAAGTCGACGACGTCGTCGTGCAGGAGCGTGGCGGTGTGCAGCAGCTCGATCGCGGCGCCGAGATGGCTGCGCCGGGGGCCGGTATAGCCGCAGAGCTCGGCCGAGAGCACGAGCAGCGCGGGGCGCATCCGCTTGCCGCCCGAGTTGAGCACGTGTTCGGCGAGCAGCCCGATCACTTCGCTCGCGCTGGCGAGCTGCTCGTGCATGGCGCCTTCGACCAGATCGAGCTCTTCGGCGATGCGGTCCATCGCGTCGGCGTAGGCCCGGGCTGTCGACGCGGCGGCGGGGGGACGTTGCGTCATTGCGAAGAACCCTAGCCGCAAGAATTCTCGCTGTCAAAGGGAGTGAAGCTCGAAAAGCGAATAAAAACAGGGAGTTAACGCGCGGGCGCGGTTTCGTGAACGCCGGTTGACCGCAGCCACGCGACCGCATCCCCGAGGCTGGCGACGGGAATCAGACGGGCGCCGCGCGGCGCCGACAGGCCGTCGTGCGCGCCCGCCGGCACCAGCAGCTGACGGAAGCCGAGCCGCGCCGCTTCCGCGACGCGGGCTTCGAGGTGAGCGACGCGACGGATCTCCCCGCCGAGGCCCACCTCGCCGCACGCCGCGGCGTCGGCCGGCAGCGCGACGTCGAGCCGACTCGACGCCAGCGCGAGGGCGAGCGCGAGATCGGCGCCGGGCTCGCGGATGCGCACCCCACCGACAGCGCTGGCGTATACGTCGGTGTTCAGGAGATCGACGCCGGCGCGTCGGTCGAGCACGGCGAGCAACAGGGACAGGCGCGCGTCGTCCACACCGATCGCCGTGCGACGCGCCGTGCCGTACCCCGCCGGCGCCACCAACGCCTGGATCTCCACGAGCATCGGGCGACTGCCCTCGAGCAGCGGCACGATGCACGACCCGGGCGCACCGCCGCGCCGCTCGGCCAGGAACAACTCGCTCGGGTTGGCGACGGCCTCGAGCCCGGCGCCGCCCATCTGGAAGACGCCCACCTCCTGCGTCGAGCCGAAGCGGTTCTTGTGCGCGCGCAGCAGGCGGAAGGCGTGGAAGCGATCGCCCTCGAGCTGGAGCACGACGTCGACGAGGTGCTCGAGCACGCGCGGCCCGGCGATCGCGCCTTCCTTGGTGACGTGGCCGACGAGGACGAGCGCGGCGCCGTGCGCCTTCGCCGTCGCCGAGAGCAGCGCCGCGGACTCGCGCACCTGCGCGACGGAGCCGGGCGCACTCTCGACGCGCTCGCTGCGCAGCGTCTGCACCGAGTCGACCAACACGAGCTGGGGCTGGGCCTCGCGCCAGGGCGCGGCCAGCGCCTCGACGTTCGTCTCCGACAACACGATCAGCGCCTCGGGCAGCGCCGGAAGACGGTCGGCGCGCAGCCGGATCTGCTCCGGGCTCTCCTCCCCCGCGACGTAGAGCACCGGCGCCCCGCGCAGACCAGCGGCGAGCTGCAGGGCCAGCGTCGACTTCCCGACCCCTGGTTCGCCGGCGAGCAGGACCACCGATCCGGGCACGATGCCGCCCCCGAGCACGCGGTCGAGCTCGGCGATGCCGGTCTCGATGCGCGGCACTGCGTCGGCGTCGATCTCGGCGAGGCGGCGCGGCTTCGACGTCTCGCCCCGCGCGCCGGCGTCCTCGACCGCCAGCTCCCGAGCCGCGCTCTCACCCGGGGCCGGCCCGGACCGCTCCTCGACCAGCGTCGACCATCCCCCGCACTCCGGACAGCGGCCCAGCCAGCGCGGCTGCTGGGCGCCGCACTCGGTGCAGGCGTAGATGCTCCGGGCCTTCCCCATCGCGCGGCAAGGTAGCCACCGGGGCGTCAGAAACGGTCACGAGGTGGCGGAATTCCGGCTCGTCAACCCGACGCGAGCCCGTGGTTGACAGCGCTCCCGGCGCCTCCCTAGGGTTGGGCACCCGATTGTGGAGGTCCCCCGTGTTCGAACGCTACGAAGCCCTCGCCACGCGCGCCCTGGCCGGGGAGGCCCCGTCCGAAGCCGACGCGCTCTGGATGCTCGACGGCGACGACGTCGCCCTGCTCCCCCTGCTCCAGGCCGCCTTCGCGCCGCGCGAGAAGCACTTCGGCCGGCGCGTCATGGTGCACGTGCTGAACAACGTGCAGAACGGGCTCTGCCCCGAAGACTGCGGCTACTGCTCGCAGTCGCGCGACTCGGACTCGGCGATCCGCAAGTACGCGATGAAGGACCGCGAGACGATCCTCGCCGAGGCCGAGCGCGCCGCCAACGCCGGCGCTTCGCGTTATTGCATGGTGATGTCGGGCCGCGGCCCGACGGTGAAGCTCGCGCGCGAGCTCGCGGACACGGTGCGCGAAGTGAAGAGCCGCTTCCCGATCGAGGTGTGTCTCTCCGTCGGGCTGCTCGAAGAAGAGCACGCGCGCATCCTCGCCGACGCCGGCCTCGATCGTCTGAACCACAACCTCAACACGAGCGAGTCGCACTACGGCGAGATCTGCACCACGCACACCTACGAAGACCGCGTGCGCACCCTCGCCGCCGCGAAGAAGTGCGGCATCGAGCCGTGCAGCGGATTGATCCTCGGCATGGGCGAGCAGAGCGCCGACGTCGTCGAGGTGGCGTTCAAGCTGCGCGAGCTCGAAGTGCCGTCGATCCCGGTGAACTTCCTGATCCCGATCGAGGGCAACCCCGTCACCGACGACGGATCGCTCTCCCCCGAGCGCTGCCTGCGCGCGCTCTGCCTGATGCGCTTCGTCAATCCGTCGGCGGAGATCCGCGTCGCCGGCGGACGCGAGGGCCACGTGCGCGGCCTCGAGAGCCTCGCCCTCTGGCCGGCGAACTCGCTCTTCGTCGAGGGCTACCTCACCACGCGCGGCGACGCCGTCGCCGACACCTATCGCATGATCCGCGACGCCGGCTTCGAGGTGGAGGGCAACCCGCTGCAGGCCGGCGAGACGGCAGGGGCCGAGTCGGGCTCGTTCCG
>JAHEJV010000002.1:17289-52695 GCA_024638705.1 Deltaproteobacteria bacterium
GCGCTTGCGGGGCCTCTCGCCGTGACGCTCGCCGAGGTCGCCGCGGAAGAGCTCGACGCGATCCGCGCGCGCGGGACGCACCGTCGGATGCGCGTACTCGAGGGCGCGCAGGCGCCGCGCATGCGCGTCGACGGACGCGACGTGCTGCTCTTCGCCGGCAGCAACTATCTCGATCTCGCGCGCCATCCCGAGGTGGTGGAGGCGTCGGCGCGGGCGGCGCGCGACGTCGGCTGCGCGGCGGGCGGGTCGCGCCTGATCAGCGGCAACCTCGATCTGCACGAGGCGCTCGAGGAATCGCTGGCGAAGTTCTTCGACGCCGAGGCCGCGCTCGCCTGGACGAGCGGTTATGCGGCGAACGTCGGCGTGATCCCGGCGCTCGTCGGGAAGGGCGACGCCGTCGTGTCGGACGCGCTCTCGCACGCGTCGATCGTCGACGGCTGCCGGCTGTCGCGGGCCGCCGTGCGCGTCTTCCCGCACGGCGACGTCGACGCCCTCGACACCGCGCTGGCCGAGACGACCCGCGACCACCGCCGCGTGCTGCTCGCGATCGACGGCGTCTACAGCATGGACGGCGACATCGCACCGGTCGCCGAGATGGTGGCGCTCGCGAGGCGCCACGGCGCGATGGTGCTGCTCGATGACGCCCACGGCACCGGCACGCTCGGCGCGTCGGGGCGCGGGAGCGCCGAGCTGTGCGGCGTCACAGAGGGCATCGACGTGCTGCTCGGCACGCTCGGCAAGGGGCTCGGCTCGTTCGGCGCCTTCGTCGTCGGCACCCGCGACCTGCGCGAGCTGCTCGTGAACACGGCACGCTCGTTCATCTTCAGCTGCGCGCTCGCGCCGCCCCAGGTGGCGGCCGCGCAGGCGGCCCTCGAGCTGGTCCGGCGCGAACCGTGGCGTCGCGAACGCCTCCAGGCCAACGCCGCGCGGCTGCGCGCGAACCTCGCGGCACACGACATCGCCACCGACCCGAGCACGACCCACATCGTCCCGGTCGTGATCGGCGCGAACGACGCCACGATGGCCGCCTGCGAACGACTGCTCGAACGCGGCTTCTACGCCCAGGGGATCCGGCATCCCTCGGTGCCCGAGGGCACGGCCCGGCTGCGCCTCACTCCGATGGCCACCCACACCGCTGCCGAGATCGACGCGCTCTCGGCAGCGGTGGCGAACGAGTTGGCGCGGGTCCGGTGAGCGCTCCGACACGCGGGGTCTTCGTGACCGGCACCGACACCGGCGTCGGGAAGACGGTCGTGACGTGCGCGCTGATCGCCGGGCTGCGCGCCCGCGGCGTCGGCGCGGCCGGGATGAAGCCGATCGAGACCGGCGTCGGCGCCGATGGACCCCTCGACGCGCTCGCCCTGCGCGCCGCCGCCGGCGATGCGGACCCTCTCGACGAGGTCTGTCCCCAGCAGTTCGCCCTGCCCGCCGCGCCGACCGTCGCCGCAAAGGCCGAGGGACGCCGTGTCGACCTCGCCGCGATCGACGCCGCCCACGCGCGGCTTCTGGCGCGTCACGACTGGCTGGCGGTCGAAGGAGCGGGCGGGATGCTCGTGCCGGCCGCCGAAGGGCTCACCATGGTCGACCTGGCCGATCGCCTCGGTCTGCCGCTCCTCCTCGTCGCGCGGGCCCGGCTCGGCACGATCAACCACACGCGGCTGAGCCTCGAGGTCGCGCGGACGCGCGGCAAGCGCGTCATCGGCGTGGTGATCTCCCACGCGGACGGGGTGGTCTCGCCCGCCGACGCTGCGAACCTCGAAGCGCTCCGCGATGACGCAGGTTTCCGCGTCATGGGCGAGATCCCGCCGCTCGATCGCATCGGCCCGTCGATCTCGGATCATCTGGACATCGATGGGATTTTCGCCGCGTCATCTGCGTCATGACGTCAAAAACGTCCTGTCCCGGACGTGTAAATCCCCGATTTTGCGTTTGACGCACTCGCAGGCGGTCGCGTCATGCGCGTCGTGGAGAATGACGCGCCCCGGCCTCGAGAACCGGCTCAAGGACGACCGGGAAGGTCCCGATGCGAGCATCGGGAGGCCCTCGTGGAGTCGGAATCCATCGAAGAAGAGCTGCGTATCCTCGACTTCAAGCTGTCCCAGCTGAAGCGCGACTACGACCAGTACTTCCTGGGCACCCGCCCTCGCGAGCCCGTGCTCGCCCGCGGCGAGGTGAACAAGGTGATCGTCAAGCTGACGAACACGGCGATCAAGAACACCGCGGCGCGCTTCAAGTTCAGCAGCATCTGCTCGCGCTTCCAGGCGTTCCGCCGTCAGTGGGACGAGACGCTCCGCAGGATCGAAGCGGGCACCTACGAGCGGCACCAATTCAAGGCGAAGCTCAACAGCCGGCCCGCGCGGGAAACGCCGGCCCGCGGCGGCCAGGCTGCCCCCGAGGGCGACGACCTCTACCAGAGCTACGTCGACGCGCGTCTCGCGTGCGGGGAGAGCGTGAAGGGCCTGTCCCGGGAGAAGCTCGAGCGGGTGATCGCGAAGCAGCGCTCGGAGCTCGCGGCGAGGTTCGGCGGCAAGGGCGACTTCAGCTTCCGGGTCGCGGTGGAGGGCGGGAAGGTCCGCCTGAAAGCCGCCCGAAAGAAGGCCTGAGCCTCCTTCCTCGCCCGACCGCGCGCGATTCGACCCGATTCCGAGGCTCGGGCCGGGGTCCTCTCGACACGGTCCCGTGGCTCGGAGGCTCGGCATCCGGAGCCCGGGTCCGGGCGTAACCAGTTGACGCGCCAGCTTTTTCCAGATTAGGCTGGCGGCCGTCCACCGTGAATTCCCCCTGCACCCCGGATGAGGTCAATCGGAATGCGAACGCTCCGCGCAATCACCACGCTGCTCGTCCTGTTGCTCGCGGCCGGCAACGCCCAGGCGGCGTTCCACCTCTGGGACATCACCGAGGTCTACTCGAACGCCGACGGCTCGGTGCAGTTCGTCGAGTTCTTCACCACCACGAACAACCAGGACGAGCTGTTCAACCACGACGTCACGTCGACGGCCAATACCTATACGATCCCGCACGACCTCGACACCGCCGACCCGGTGGGCAATCCCAACGGCGGCGGCAACAACGCCACGGCGAACCAGCACTTCCTGATCGCGACCCCCGGCTTCGCCGCCCTGCCGGGCGCGCCGACCCCCGACTACGTCTTCGACGCCACCAACTTCTTCGACACCGTGGCCGACACGATCATCCTGGTGAGCGCCGACAGCATGGCCTTCACCTCGGGCGAGCTGCCCACCGACGGCATCAACTCGCTGAACGAGGACTTCGGTGGGACGAACCGCACCACCGCGGTGAACTCGCCGACCAACTTCGCGGGCGACACCGGCTCGATCAATCTCGCGCCGATCGCCGATACGCCCGCGCTGAGCCCGGCGGGCACGCTCGTCGCGATGGGCGCCCTGGCGCTCGCGGCGATCGGCGTGTTCGCGCTGCGCTCGCGCCGCACGGCCTAGGACCCCGACTCAGGACGCCTCGAGCCCGCGCCGTCGCACCCACGCGGCGGCGCGGCTCGCCGTCCAGACGATCAGCACCCACGAGATCGGCTCGAGCATCGCCCGGAAGCGGTTGTTCTCGCCGATCTCGAGGGAGTTGCCGGCAACCGCGACGAACGAGATCGTCCCGGCGATGAAGAGCAGCGCGACTTCGTGGCCTTCCGCCTCCCCCTTCGCGAGGCGTCGCGCCGCGAGCCCGGCGGCGTAGAAGAGCGCTGCCAGCAGCGCGGCGTTCCACGTCCAGGTGAAGCGCTCCCACAGATAGGCGCGGCGTTCGAGGGGCGCGGTGCCGTCGGCGCTGCGCGCCGCGATGCAGGCCCCGTAGACGACACAGCTCCACGTCGCGTCCCAGCCGGCGATGCGCGCGCGGTTCTCCTTCATGAAGGTGTAGTCCGACGGCGGCATCGCGTAGATCAGCCATGCATTGCCGACGCTCCAGAGATAGCCGCCAGGCGCTCGCGCGATCATCGCGAGCGAGTCCGCCCGGTACTGCTCGGAGATCGCGACGAAGGCGAGGTGGTTGAAATTGGGGTGCCCGGTCGACTTCGTGGCTTCGCGCAGCACCGGATGGTCGGGGCCTTCCGTCCGGCGCCAGCGCGGGGGGTAGGCGTCGAGGGGCGAAAAGGGGCGAACGATCGCGATGTCGCTGAGGACGCCGTTGTCGATCAGCGCGCGCCGCTCGCGCGGCGGTGTCTGCACCAGTGCCAACCGCGCGAGGCTCTTCCCCATCCAGCTGCTCGTCGCGGGGCTCCCGAAGAGCACCCCGTTCTTCACGACGACCGCGGCGACGAGCGCGATCGGGAGCGCGGCGCCGACCAGCACGGCGCGCCGGTCGATCCCGCGCACGGCGAGCACGAGCGCGAGGCACGCGAGGATCCAGATCGGATGGAAGAGGCTGCGCGTGAGCGCCGCGGCGGCGAGCAGGCCGAAGAAGAGCAGGGCGTCCCCGCGGCATCCGCCGCGGCGGACGAGTCGCGAGACCGCCCACGACGCGAACACGAGCAGCGCGGCGAGCGGCCAGGTGTAGAAGAGCCAGCTCTCGTAGAGGATCGAGACGGGGCTCGCGGCGAAGGCGATCGCGGCGACGACGGCGGTGCGAACGCCCACGCCGAGCTCGCGCAGCAGCGCGAAGATCCCCACGTGCAAGGCGGCGCCGATCGCGACGAACCCCGTCCAGAGCAGGAGACGCGGTTCGCCGCCCGAGATCTTCGAGGCGCCGGCAAGCCAGAGGTTGAACAGCGGGGGCTGGGCGTGGTGATACCAGACGCTACGCAGGGCATCGCGCTCGAGCAGCGCCGGGTCGATGTACTGCCAGAACCAGTCGATCGACGTGGCGTCGAAGCCGATGCCGGCCCCCCACCAGAAGATCGCTCGCGTCGCGAAGTAGCCGACGAGGACGCACGCGATCGCGCCGAGACCGTTCTCGCCGAAAGCGGCGAAGGCGGAAGCGAAGTGCGGGGAGAAACGCGACTGCCGGGACGGGGCGTTCATCGCTCCCCTCGAACTCTGCGCCGAGCAGTCTACGTTACCCCCAGGTCCCTTTCCAAAGAAGTCCGTCCACCGTGAAGTCGCGCTCGCTCCATCTCCCGCTCCTCGTCGTGACCGTACTCGCGGCGCTCGTGGCGATGTTGCCGAGCGAGGTGTTCACCAACGGCGACGCGATGGCGATGCGCGCCGGCGCCATCCGTCTGATCGAACAGGGGCGGATCGACGTACGGCCCGCCTACGCCGAGCGCTTCGGCGACCGCGGGCAGTACTTCTACCAGCGCGAATCGGACGGGCGCTGGCACTCGAAGTACGGCGTGGCGAACACCCTGCTCTTCCTGCCGCCGCTCGCCTTCGAGCGCGCGTGGACGGGGACGCTCCGGCCACTCGAGGGCTACCGCCGGCCCGAGCGCACCCGGCGCGCGGTGATCCTCGCGCTCTACAACATCCCGTTCGCGGTGGCGCTCGCCGTCTATCTCTATCTGCTCGCGGGCCTCTACACCGAAAGTCGCGGCGTCGGCGTCGCGTTCGCACTGGTCGGTCTCTTCTCCGGCTTCCCGCTCTACTACCTGCGCGCGCAGACGCCGGAGATCTTCCAGATCCTGTTCTTCACGGCGATCGCCTATCACGTCGCGCGTTGTCGGCGCGAAGGCCCGGCGCGATCCGTCGCGGGTCCCGAACCGAGCGTCCACGCCTGGGCCGCGATCGGCTTCGCGTGTCTGCTCGTGTTGCAGAAGATGCCCTACGCGTGGCTCCTGCCGCTGGTCGCTGCGTTCCTCGTGTGCGCCGATCGAAGCGAGGGCGCCGGGATCGTGGCGCACGTGAAGGAACGCCTCGCGACGGGGTGGACGCGCCTCCTCCTGCGCTTCGGCATCCCCTTCGCCGCGACCTTCGCGTGGGTGGCCTGGTCGAACCACGTGAGCTTCGGCTCGGTCTTCGCCACCGGCTACGAACAGTGGGGCGATTTCAACGATCCCTTCGGCGGAAACCTGTGGGAGGGCCTTCGGGGCTATGCAGTCGATCCCCAGAAGAGCCTCTTCCTCCACTTCCCGATGCTCGTGCTCGCGATCTTCTTCTGGCGGCGCTTCCTGCGCGAGCATCCGTTCGACGGCGCGTTCCTCCTGCTCGCATTCGCGCCGATCCTCGTCGTCTATGCCTCGACCGTGTCGTGGCGCGGAAACTGGAGCTTCGGCCCGCGCTATCTCGTCTTCGCCGCGCCCGCCTTGTCTCTGCCGCTCGTGATGATGTTTCGCGCCGCGCCGACGGTGCGACGGGTCTCGCTCGGCGCCGCCGCTGCGCTGCTCGCCTTCTGCCTCTTCCTGCAACCGATGGTCGTCCTGCCGCACTTCCTGCTGCCGGTGCAGGTGATGGCGCGCTTCCGCCAGGTCGACGCGAAGGAGAACGCCTACTTCCAGCGCTCGTGGTTCGCGATCAATCGCGAGCTCTTCGCCTATCGCGCGGGGCAGCCGTTTCCGCCGCTCGAACGCGCCCGCGAGCGTCTCCCGGTCGCCAGGACGACGTGGTTGGCCAAGGAAATGCGGCAGCTCGTCGTGCCGAATCTCTATTGGGCGAAGCGCTAGTCGGCCGACGCCGCGTCAGCCGCGCTGACTCACCTCGAGTCGGTTCTTCGCCCGCTCGACGGCGCCCTCGAACTCCTCGACCCGGAGCGCCTCGGCGCCGGACGCGTCGAGCGACTTGAGCGCCTGCGTCGCGCGCTCGAGCGCCGCCTGCGCGCGCGCCGTGTCGATGCCGCTCGACAGCTCGCACGACTCGACCAGGACGGCGACCTGGTCGGCCGACACGTCGGCGAAGCCGTCGGCGATCGCGGCGTACACCGTCTGTCCGGCGGTCTGGATCTGCACTTCGCCGATCCGCAGCGGGCAGAGGAAGCGCTCGTGATCGGGCAGGACGCCGAAGTCGCCCTCGGAGCCCGGGAGCACGATGCCCTCGACTTCGCCCTCGAAGGCGGCGCCGGAGGGAGTGACGATGGAAAGCGCGATCGCCATTATGTGAGCCGCTTCGCCTTCTCGATGGCGTCCTCGATCGTGCCGACCATGTAGAAGGCCTGCTCGGGCAGCTCGTCGTGCTTACCCTCGAGCACTTCCTTGAAGCCGCGGATCGTGTCCTCGAGGCGGACGTAGACGCCGGGCGTGCCGGTGAACTGCTCGGCGACGTGGAAGGGCTGCGAGAAGAAGCGCTCGAGCTTCCGCGCGCGGGACACCGTGAGCTTGTCCTCCTCGGAGAGCTCGTCCATGCCGAGAATCGCGATGATGTCCTGGAGGTCCTTGTACTTCTGGAGCGTCTGCTGCACGCCGCGCGCCACCTCGTAGTGCTCTTCGCCGACCACCTGCGGATCGAGGATCCGGCTGGTCGAGTCGAGCGGGTCGACGGCGGGGTAGATGCCCAGCTCGGAGATGCGGCGCGAGAGCACCGTCGTGGCGTCGAGGTGGGTGAATGCCGTCGCGGGCGCCGGGTCGGTGAGGTCGTCCGCGGGAACGTAGATCGCCTGCACCGACGTGATCGAGCCCTTCGTCGTCGAGGTGATGCGCTCCTGCAGCTCGCCCATGTCGGTCGACAGCGTCGGCTGGTAGCCCACCGCCGACGGAATGCGACCGAGCAGCGCCGACACTTCCGAGCCGGCCTGGGTGAAGCGGAAGATGTTGTCGATGAAGAGGAGGACGTCCTTCCCCTCCTCGTCACGGAAGTACTCGGCGGCGGTGAGCGCCGACAGACCCACGCGGGCGCGGGCTCCGGGCGGCTCGTTCATCTGGCCGTAGACCAGCGCCGTCTTGTCGAGCACCGTGGTACCGTCGGCGAGCTTCGCGTCGGCCATTTCGTGCCAGAGGTCGTTGCCCTCGCGCGTGCGCTCTCCCACACCGCCGAACACCGAATAACCCGAGTGCTCCTTCGCGATGTTGTTGATCAGCTCCATGATGACGACCGTCTTGCCGACGCCCGCACCGCCGAAGAGGCCGACCTTGCCGCCCTTCGGATAGGGCGCGATCAGGTCGACGACCTTGATGCCCGTCTCGAAGGCCTCGACGCTCGTCGACTGGTCGATGAACTCGGGGGCTTCGCGGTGGATCGGAAGGTGCGTCGTCGCGTCGATCGGGCCGCGCTCGTCGACCGGGTCGCCGATCACGTTCATGATGCGGCCGAGCGTCGCTTCGCCCACCGGAATCTTGATCACGTCACCGGTATTGCGGATCTCCTGGCCGCGCGTGAGACCGTCGGTGGTGTCCATCGCGATCGTGCGCACGGTGTTCTCGCCGAGGTGCTGCGCCACTTCGAGAACGAGGTTGTCCGGGCGGTCGTCGATGCCGGTGTTCGTCGCGCGCAGCGCGGTGAAGATCTCGGGCAGCGCGCCGGGGGGAAACTCGACGTCCACGACGGGACCGGTGACTTGAACGATCTTGCCGGATTCCATGCTTACTCCGTTCGCCTGCGGCTCACTGCGCGCCCGGCTTTGCCGGGCTTGCGGGGATTTGCGTTGGGGTTCCGGCGCTGGGCCGGATGCGGAAAAGGGTTAGAGGGCTTCGGCGCCAGAGACGATTTCCACGAGTTCCTTCGTGATCGCGGCCTGGCGGGCGCGGTTGTACTGGAGCGTGAGCGATTCGATCAGCTCTTCGGTGTTGCGGGTGGCGGATTCCATCGCGGCCATGCGCGCGGCGTGCTCGCCGGCCTGGTTCTCGAGGAGCGCGCGGAAGATCTCCACCTCGACCGCCTTCGGCACGAGCACCGAGAGCAGCTTCGCGGGATCGGGCTCGATCTCGTAGGGCAGCGCTTCGGCGTCGGTGTCGTCGCCGCCTTCGGCGGTGAACGGGAGCAACCGCACCTCGCGCGGCGTCTGGGTCATCGCCGAGACGAACTCGCTGTATACGAGCACGACCTCGTCGACTTCGCCCTCCGCATAACGCTTCGACACGTATGCGGCGGCATCGGCGGCCTGGGCATAGGTGACCCAGCCGTCCTGGGGGTAGTGTTCGCCGAGATCCTTCCCGAAGCGCCGACCGAGCAGGTCGCGCGCTTTCGAGCCTGCGGTGCTGATCGTGCGTCCGAGATTCTTGCGCTTCGCGATCGCCGCGTCCGCCACCTTGATGATGTTCGCGTTGAACGCGCCGCACAGGCCGCGGTCGGAGGTGACGACGAGGAACTCGACGTTCTCCGTCCGCTCGTGCGACACGAGCAGCGGGTGCTCGCTGTCGGACTGGGCCTTCGCCACTTCGGCGAGCGTCGCGCGCATGCGCTCCGCGTAGGGCCGCGCCGACTCGATCGCCTCCTGCGCGCGACGCAGCTTCGCTCCCGCCACCATGCGCATGGCGCGGGTGATCTGCTGCGTCTTCTCGACGCTGGTGATGCGCCGCTTGATGTCCTTGAGATTCGGCACGGACTAGGCGGCCTCGGTGCTGCTCTTGCTCGCGGTGAACACGCCGGCGAACTCGTCGAGGGCGGCGATCAGCTTCTGCGCCGTGTCGTCCTCGATCTTGCCGCTGTCGCGGATCGCCTTGAGCACGTCGCCGTGTCGCGTGCGGACGTACTCGAGCATCTCCTTCTCGTAGCGACCGATGTCCTCGAGCTCGAGGGAGCGGATCCACGACGGACGGTCGTCCTGTGGCGTCGCCGCGTAGATCGACACGACCTGCTCTTCCATCGGCAGCGGCGTGTACTGCGGCTGCTTGAGCATCTCGGTCTGGCGTTCGCCGTTGGCGAGCTGCTCCTGCGTCGCCTTGTCGAGGTCGGAGCCGAACTGGGAGAAGGCCGCCATCTCGCGGTACTGCGCGAGGTTGAGCTTGAGCGTGCCGGCCACCGATTTCATCGCCTTCGTCTGGGCGGCGCCGCCCACGCGCGACACCGAGATGCCGACGTTCACCGCGGGCCGGATGCCCGAGTTGAACAGGTCGGTCTCGAGGAAGATCTGACCGTCGGTGATCGAGATGACGTTGGTCGGGATGTACGCCGACACGTCACCCGCCTGGGTCTCGATGATCGGCAGCGCGGTGAGGCTGCCGCCGCCGAGCTCGTCGTTCATCTTCGCGGCGCGCTCGAGCAACCGCGAGTGGACGTAGAACACGTCGCCCGGGTAGGCCTCGCGTCCCGGCGGACGGCGCAGCAGCAGCGAGAGCTGGCGGTAGGCGACGGCCTGCTTCGAGAGGTCGTCGTAGATGATCAGCGCGTGCTTGCCGTTGTCCCGGAACCACTCGCCCATCGAGACGCCCGTGTAGGGCGAGATGAACTGGAGCGGGGCCGACTCGCTCGCCGTCGCGGCGACGACGATCGTGTACTCCATCGCGCCGTACTGGCGGAGCTTCTCCACCACCTGCGCCACCGTCGACTGCTTCTGGCCGATCGCGACGTAGATGCAGAAGACGTCGGTGTCCTTCTGGTTGATGATCGTGTCGACGGCAATCGCCGTCTTCCCGGTCTGGCGGTCGCCGATGATCAGCTCGCGCTGGCCGCGGCCGATCGGGGTCATCGCGTCGATCGCCTTGATGCCGGTCTGGAGCGGCTCGTCGACCGACTTCCGGGCGACGATGCCCGGCGCCTTCAGCTCGACACGGCGCGTCTCGGTCGTGTCGATGTCGCCCTTGCCGTCGATCGGGTTGCCGAGCGCGTCGACCACGCGACCGATCAGCGCCTCGCCCACCGGCACCTCGATGATGCGGTTGGTGCGGCGGACGAGATCGCCCTCCTTCACGTGGGCCGCTTCACCCATCAAGGCGATGCCGACGTTGTCCTCTTCGAGGTTCAGCACCATCCCGGTGACGCCGCCGGGGAACTCGATCAGCTCGCCGGCCATGGCCTTCTCGAGGCCGTAGATGCGCGCAATACCGTCGCCGATCGACAACACGGTGCCGGTCTCTGCGACGTCGATCTCGCGATCGTAGTCCTTGATCTCGCGCTTGAGGATGTCGGTGATCTCACCGGGCTTGATGTCCATCAGTGACCTCTCGAAAGGTTGTCACGCAGCTGCTGCAGCTGGGTGCGGAGACTTCCGTCGAATACGACGTTGTCGACGACGGCGACGGCGCCGCCGATCAGATCGGGATCGACGGTGATGTCGAGCTCGACGTTGCGGCCGGTGCGCGCGGTGAGTGCGCGCTGCAGGCGATCGCGCTGGGCGTCGTCGAGCGGCGCGGCCGCCGTGACGTGCGCCTTCGTGAGACCCGCCGCTTCGTCAGCGAGCCGCGCGAACTCCTGCTGGATGCCGTCGAAATCGATCAGCCGACGCTGGTCGACCAGGAAGGCGAGGAAGTTGCGCACGGTGTCGGAGACGCCCATGTGTTCGCAGATCGCCTCGAGCGCCGAACGGCGCTGGGCGACGGGATGGAGCGGGCGGAAGAGGGCGCTGCGAACGGCGGGGTCGGACTCGAAGAGTGCGCCGACCCGGTCGATCTCGTCGCGAAAAGTCGCGACGGAGTTCGTCTCCTCGGCCAGCGAGAAGAGGGCGCGCGCATAACGTCGGGCGGCTGCCGATGCCTTCATCGTCTAGTTCCCCGCACTCGGTGCGCTCTCGATGCGTCCGATGAACTCGTCGAGGAGGCGGTCGCGATCCTGACCCGTCACCTGCTCTCGCAGGATGCCGGCCGCGAGCTCGACCGCGAGCTTCGACGCCTCGTCGTGGAGTGTCGCGCGGGCGCGGCGCACTTCCTGGTCGACGGCCGCGGCGGCGTCCTGGCGGATGCGATCGGCGGCGCGGCGGGCGTCGGCGAGCAGGTTCTCGCGCTCGGTTTCGGCGCGTTCACGCGCGGTGGTGCGGATGCCCTCGAGATCCTCCTGGAGCGAGTCGAGCTTGCGCTGCCATCGGGCGAACTGGGCTTCGGCGTCGCTCTTGAGCTTCGCGGCTTCCTCGAGATCGTTGCGGATCGCCGCGCGGCGCGTCTCGAAGTAGGTGCCGACCGGCTTGCGGAGCAGGATGAAGAGCGTGACGAAGAGCAGCACGAAGTTGATCGTGGGAAAGAGCAGACCGTCACCGGCGGCGTGAGCGGGCGCTGCGCCGAGCAGGACGAGCAGCGCCGCCTGGAAGAGCGTTCGCATCAGACCGTCCTCCCGAGCACCTGCGCTGCGGCTTCGCGCGCGAGGTCCTGTGACTGCGAGCGCAGCGTGTCGCGCGCGCCGTCGAGGGATGCGGCGACGTCGCGGCGGGCCTGCTCGATGCGGGTCTCCGCCTCGCTGCGGGCCGCGGCGGTCTCGCGCTGCGCCTCGGCGCGCACCTCTTCGAGCAGGCTGCGGCGCGCGCGCTCGGACTCTTCCTTCGTCTCCTCCACCTGGCTCTCGTAGCGCGCGAGCAGCTCGGCGGCGTTGCCCTCGAGCTTCGCGGCCTTCGCGCGGGTGCCGGTGATGCGTTCGTCGCGCTCGTCGAGCACGCGCAGCAGCGGTCTGAAGACGAGCGCGTTGACCGGGAAGATCAACACGACGAAGAAGGCGATCAGCGTCAGCAGCAGCGTCGGTTCGGGGACCAACACGAGACCGCCTTCGGCAGCGGACGCAGCGAACGGCGTGGCGAACGCCGCGGCGCCCATCGAGAGGGCGCGTGCGCGGAGAGAAATCGGCGCAAGCACCGGGCGGAGGTCGCGTCTCGAGGGCTGCACTCGGCTCATGGGCGGGGAGATCCCGAGGCGATCCCGAACGAGTTCGCGGTGGCGCCGCAATCGACGCGAACCGCGAGGACGCTCGCGGAGGGATCTCGTTTCCTCGTCGTGGGTTACCGGAAGCGGGACGCCGGGTGTCGCGGGGATGTCCGCGGAGACGTCGGCGTGGCCTGCTGCCGGGTGGGTGGTGGTTCGAGCCCTGCCATCGGAGGGCCAGACAAGTCGGGCTGGAGAGAGGCCCAGGAAACCGGTGACGAGCGGAATGGGACTACGTCGCGCGGGGGCCGGGGCGCGCCAATTCTTACATAGCTGCGGCGAAGTTCAAGACGCCGGAGGGCCCGGATCGCCACTCTCGGTGGGGTTCGCGGCGTGGGAATCCGGAGGCTCCCCGGTCGGCGCGGGGGGCGGCGTGCCGCAACGGACGCGACCGTCGATACGCGCTCCCTCGGCCATCCGCAGCTTCGCCGCCACGACGTCGCCCAGGACCCGCGATTCGCGTCCCAGGACGATCGCGCCGCGCGCGACGACGTCACCCTTCACCTTCCCGTCGATCGAGATCTCGGAGGCATCGAGATCGGCCTCGACGATGCCCTTCGCGCCGATCTCCACCGCGTCGTCGGCGCAGACCTCGCCGCGGAGGTGGCCGTCGATGCGCGCGGAGCGCGTCAGGACGAGGAGACCCTGGAAGCGGGTGCCCTCCGCCAGCGCGACGTCGGGCCGGACGCGCGATGCGGCGTCGCGGTCACTCACGGCCGAGCAGCGAATCGGCGAGCCGATCGAACTCCTCGGAGCTGAAATACTCGATTTCGATCCGGCCGCGGTCGGGCGAGCCCTTCACCCGCACCCGGGTCTGGAACTGCTGACGCAGGGAGTCGGCCACGCTCTGCAGATGCGGGTCCTGGGCGGTGCGCGCCTTCGCGGAGCCGGCGCCGGTCGGCGCGGGCGGGCGGGCGAGCTCTTCGGCGGCGCGAACGGAGAGGTGCTCGGTGACGATGCGGTCGCGCAGCTTCTGGCGGCGGTCGGCGCTCGAGAGGGACAGCAAAGCCTTCGCGTGGCCGAGCGAGAGACGGCCCTCCTCGACGTCGGTCTGGATCGAGCGGCTGAGCTCGAGCAGGCGGAGGTGGTTGGCGATCGTCGAGCGGTCCATACCGACGCGCTCACCGATCTCCTCCTGGGTCGCGCCCGTGTCGGCCAGGGTGCGGAAGGCGACCGCGAGCTCGATCGGGTTGAGATCGTGGCGCTGGATGTTCTCGACGAGCGCCACTTCGAGACGGTCGCGCGGGTCGATCTCGAGCACGACGGCCGGGATCGTCTGCAGCCCGGCGCGCGACGAGGCGCGCCAGCGTCGCTCGCCGACGACCAGCTCGTAGCGTTCGCCGGCGCGCCGCACGACGACGGGCTGCAGCACGCCGTGCACGCGGATCGAATCGGTGAGCGCATCGAGCTGCGCGGGTTCGAAGACGCGGCGCGGCTGATCCGGGTTGGGATCGATCTCCGAGACGGGGATCTCGTTCACGCCGGACGCCGGCGCCTTCGCGGATTGCGGCGTCTCGTCCGACGGTGCGGCGGCGCGCGGCGGCGGGTTGTTCGGGATCAGTGCGCCGATGCCACGACCGAGCGCGGGGCGCGTGTTAGTTGCCAAAGGGATCTCCTTCGTCGGAGGACGGGTGATGGGTTTCGCGCGCGTCATCGGCTTCGACGGGGGTGGCCGCAGCGGCGACTTCGCACGGGAAGGCGGGCGCCGGCGGCGACACGGGCGAATCCGCAGCCGGCAGGCGGTTCAGGATCTCGGTGGCGAGCTCGAGGTAGGCGGTCGCGCCCGCCGAACGCGCGTCGTAGAGCAGGATCGGTTTGCCGTGGCTCGGCGCTTCGGAGAGGCGCACGTTGCGCGGAATGACGGTCTGATAGGCCTGGGGTCCGAAGTGGCGACGCACTTCCTCTTCGACCTGACGCGAGAGGTTGTTGCGCGCGTCCGCCATCGTGAGCAGCACGCCTTCGAGTGCCAGGCCCGGGTTCAACTCGCGACGCACCAGCTCGACGGTCTCGAGGAGACCGGCGAGTCCTTCGAGGGCGTAGTACTCGCACTGGAGTGGGATGATGATGCCGTCGGCCGCCGTGAGTGCGTTGAGCGTCAGCAGGCCCAACGACGGCGGGCAGTCGATCAGCACGATCTCGTAGTCGTCGCGGATCTCCGAGAGCGCGCGCTCGAGGCGTCGTTCGCGGTTGATCGCGGAGACGAGCTCGATCTCGGCGCCGTAGAGATCGCGGCCCGACGGGACGAGGTGCAGGTGGGGCAGCTCGGTCCCGCGCGTCATCTCTTTGATGGCGCGCTCCCCGATCAGGGCGTCGTACACGTGCGGGCGCGACCCGGACAAGCCGTAGGCGCTCGTGGCGTTGGCCTGGGGATCGAAGTCGACGAGGAGGGTCGACCGCTCGGACGCAGCGAGGCTGGCGGCGAGGTTCACCGCCGTCGTGGTCTTGCCCACGCCGCCCTTCTGGTTCACGACCGCGAAAACGCGGCCCGGATGCGTCATCCGCTCTCACCCCTGCGGGGAAGGGTCGCGGCGGCCCTTCCCGATCCCTTCGCTGTCCTGTTCCCCAGGGGAACAGGGTCATCTTCTCCTAGATACCACACGCGCGGTTCGGATTCCATCGAATCGCGTCGCGCTAGAAAATCGAAGTCAAATCAGAAGGTTGCGAATCAGTTTCGTCGCAGGGGCCGGGCCCGGGCGAGCCAGACGGCGCGATCGGGGCCGGACGGCGCTGCGTAGGCGCGGAGTTCGCCCTCGCTCAGCTCCGGGTGGGACAGCCCTGGAAAATCGGGGTTCGTGGCCAGGGCGATCCAGCCGGTTGGCGCCATCCAGGGCAGCATCCAGGCCACCGCCTGCTCGGGTTTTGCGAACGCCTGGGAGATGACGCCGTCGCTGGAGCGCGGCTCGAGCTCCTCGGCGCGGCCGCGGAGCGCCTCGGCGTTCTCCAGGCCGAGCTCCCGGATCGCGGCACGCTGGAAGTGATGTCGGCGCTCGCGGGAGTCGATCAGCCAGACCTGGGTCTGGGGGCGCAGCAGCGCGATCGGCAGGCCTGGGATGCCCGCGCCGGAGCCGAGGTCGGCGATGTGCGCGGCGGGTGGGAGAGCGCGCTCCAGGGCGGCTGCCTCGAGCAAGAGGCGTTCTGCAATCGATTCGGCGTCGGGATGACCCGTCAGATTGAGCCGCTTGCTCCAGCGGTCGATGAACCGGGCTAGACGCACCCAGGAATCGACGGAGACCGATTCGGCGCCCAGCCGCGCCAGGCCCTGCTCGATCACGCTCTCGAGGCGCTTGGAATCCGCATGCAACGGTGGATCTCCCCCGAATCCGTCGGAACCGGGGCCTCCCGGATTCCGGTGTTCCACGTGGAACAGGTGACCGAGTGTTCCACGTGGAACAGGGCAGGGACCAGCCCACCGCGCCAGCTCAGGGCGATTGCCTCCCTGGCGCCCTCACGGATCCAGCCGACGTGTTCCACGTGGAACACGTACGGCGGAATCTTCCGCTCTCAACGGAAACGGAATCCCGGGCGAAGACGGCAAGCTCTGCCGCGGCCCAGGCGCGGATCGATCAGCTCTCGGAAGAGCCCTCGCTCTGGCGCACCGCTTCGTCGTACTCCGGGGCGCCCTTCGGCACCACCACCACCTGACGGAACCGACCCTCGCCAACGCTCATCGTGGCGACGTCATCGTGCTCGCGAACCGCGATGTGGATGATCCGGCGGTCGTGCCCGTTCATCGGGTCGAGCATCACCGCGCGCCCACCGTCGATCGCGCGCTTCACGACGCGCTCGGCCAGCTTCTCGAGGTGATCCTCGCGCGACTCGGAGGCGCCCTCGACGTCGAGCACGACACGGCCCTTGCCGTCCTCGTCGGTGCGAGCCAGCACCTGGTTCGCGATCAGCTGGAGCGCGTCGATCGCGCGCCCTTCGCCGGCCGACAGCACTTCCGCCGCCGCGCCCTCGATCTCGATGACGATGTTGGCGCCGTCCGCCTCTTCCTCGATCTCGAAGGGACCGATGTCGAGGCGCTCGACCAAGCCGAGCACGAACTTGCCGATCTCGCCGATCTCTCCATCCACCTCTCCGACCGAGGGCTCGTCGGACAGCTTCACCGCCGGCGCCAGCGACTCGGCGCGCGGTCCACGGCCGCCGCGCTCGCGGCCGCCGCGATCGCGCTCACCGCGCTCGCGCCCACCACGCTCGCGGCCTCCGCGCTCGCGGCCACCGCGGGCTTCGCGACCACCGCGATCGCCCCGGTCTCCCCGGTCGTCACGCGACGGCGGCTTGCGGTCCTTCGGCGCCGCCACCACGGCGGTCCGACCGCCGAGGCCATACACCTCGCCACTGCTGAACTCGTTCGCGTCCAGCTTGTCGGCATCGAGGCCAAAGAATGCACACGCCTTATCGATGGCGGCTTCGCGGCTTTCCGCGACGAACTCATGCGGCTCTTGCTTGGGGTCGTACAACGTTCTTCTCCTTCATCAGCCCGTGGAGGATCACGACGGGCTCGGGCCGTTCTCTCGGCCGTTCAATTCTTCTTCGACTCCGCCGGCTCGATGTTCCGGCCTATCCACAGCTGATGAGCGATCGCGAGGACGTTGCTCATCATCCAGTAGAGGACCAGGCCTGACGGGAAGGTGTAAGAGATCAACAACATCATGCCCGGCATCATGATCAGCATCATGCGGGCCTGCGCCGGATCCATCTGCATCGGCGTGAGCTTCTGCTGGAAGTACATCGACGCGCCCATCAGGATCGGCAGCACGCGCACGGGGAAGTCGGCGCCGGGCAGCGTGAAGAGCAGGTCGGGAGCGGAGAGGTCGTCGATCCAGCCGATCCACGGCGCCTGACGCAGCTGGATCGAGCTGCGCAGCGCGTAGAAGAGACCGATGAAGACGGGAAGCTGCAAGAGCATCGGGAAGCAGCCGCCCAGAGGGTTCACGCCCTCCTGCCGGTAGAGCGCCATCATCGCCTCGGACTGCTTCTGCCGATCGTCCTTGAACTTCTCCTGGAGCTCCTTGATACGCGGCTGGATCTTCCGCATCCGCTCCATCGACTTCATCTGCTTCATCGTCAGCGGCGCCGTGACGAGGCGGACGAGGATGGTGAGGACGATGATCGCCCAACCGTAGTTGGGGATGAACGAGTAGAGCACCGCGAGCGCCCAGCTGAACGCGCGCGTCATCGGAGCGATGACCGAGAAGCCGAGGTCGATCGAGTTCACCGCCGACGGGGCGAACTCCTCGAGGATCCCCGGCACCTTCGGACCGAAGTACGCCCGGTAGACCCGGCTCGCCTCCTTGCCCGGCGGCACCGAGATCGGATCGAAGAAGACCTGCACCGTGCCGAGCTTTCCCGGCTCGATGCTCACGAAGCGGCTGCTCGCCGCCTTCGGCTGGTCGGGGAACATCGCGCTGAGGAAGTAAGGCGTCTGCACGCCGGACCAGTCGATCTCGCCGGGAAAGTCGACCGGCTGGCCGTCCTGCGCCCCGGTCAGGCCGCCGAAGAAGCCCGCCGACCCGAGTCCGGGCAAGGGCTCGTACTCGAGCTCGCCGTCGACGAAGGCCGCCGCGGACTGCTCGCGGAAGTCGTTGCCGTCGCGTTCGCGGATCGGCATCTCGACGAGGAACGCGGGACCGATCGCGTCTCCACTCCCGTTCGACACATCAATGAGTAACGTGAAATCGTATCCGTCGTCGGAGAACGCGTACGTCTTGCGCACGGTGACACCGCCGCGTTCGATCGAGAAACGCACTTCTGTGTCACTCTTCGATTCGACGCGCCAGACCCGCTCCGACAGATCTCCGAGGCCGAGCTCGGGGAAGGGCGTCGCAGCCGTCGCGAACGGGTCATCGCTTCGGATCAGCTGCACCGGATCGCCGAACTCGTCCTGATAGTCGAGCAGCTCCCACTCGCGGATCGTTGCGCCCAAGCTGCTCAACGCCACGTGGTAGCGACCCCGGTTCAGATCGATCGTCTCGGCGGCGACGTCCGGCGTGTCCTCGCCGTCGCCGGCCCGAGCCGTCCGGGCCGGCGTCGTCGATGGGGCGGGGGCCGGTTCGGCGAGCGTCGGATAGCGCGACTCCGCGGCCGCGGTTTCGCGAGCCACATCGATGGGAGTTTCTCCCCTAGGGGAAGGAGCAGGCGTCGGCTCTTCCTGGGCGACCGGGACGGGCTCCGGCGGGGGCTCCTGCACCATCGACCAGAGCGACAGCACCAGGAACGAAAGTGCAAATGCAATCAGTAGGTTGCGGTCCATCTTGCCGCCTCAGGGAACCGGGTCGTAGCCGAAGCCGCCCAGCGGGTGGCAGCGCCCGATCCGTCGCACCGCGAGCCATCCACCTCGCACGACGCCGTGGCGCTCGATCGCCTCGATCGCGTACGCGGAACAGCTCGGGTCGTAGCGACAGGCCGGGCCCAGCCAGGGCGAAAGGATCATCTGGTAGAGCCGCACCAGCGTGACCACGGCGGCGCGTGACACGCGCGCCCACACCGGAACGACCGAGCCTGTCTCTTGCGCCGCGATCTCCATCAGTGCGTACCTCGCCCGCCGGCCAGCTCGCTCAGTTCTGCGAAGGACCTCGCCGTGTCGAGCCCCGCGGCCCCAGGCCGCGCGATCACCACGATATCCCGACCGACCACCTGCTGGCGACCAACCTGTCGGTACCACTCGCGAATCCGCCGCTTCACTCGGTTGCGGACGACCGCGTTCCCGACCCGACGACTGACCGTCACGCCGAGGCGGGCGTAGATGCCCTCGGAGCCGACTTCGGCGCTCAACACGACGAAGTTCCGTCCGGCACGGCGCTCGCCACGCCGCGAGAGCTCCTGAAACTCTCTCGAGCGCCGGATCCGCTCCGAACGCGGAAACGGACCTGTCGCGGGGATCACCCTCGTTTCGACGGAGTCGACGGGGCGAGCCGCTTCCGCCCCTTTGCGCGACGACGCTTCAGGATCGCCTGGCCCCCGCGCGTCTTCATCCGTGCTCGAAACCCGTGGACCCGTCGCCGCCGGACCCGGCTGGGCTGATACGTGCGCTTCATGGGAAGGAAACCTTGGAGGGAGGGGGAGGACTGCGGCGAAGCCGTCTGCTCCGCCGGAGGAATTCAGGAACGGCGCAAGTTGCCGCGGCTGCAAAGGGGTGTCAAGCGCTAGACCGCGTCTTCTCTACGGAATCAGGCGCGAGGAGCCTCGGCGGAGCGCCCTGCGAACGTCGGTTCGCCGCTTCAAGGGCCCACATCGCGTGGTAGCATGCCGAGCAACGGACACCGACGGGTCGGTGCACCGGCATCGGGGGGTGCTGCGAGCTCATCGAGAGGGTTTTCCGGCGTACGGAACCCCTTCGCCAGTTCGCCGACTTGGACACTTTTTGTCTGCCGACGCGGCCTTCTTCTTACTAACACTGTCTTGAGACAATCAAAGAACCAGAGAGAAGACTCCCGCACACGGACGCTTCGAAACCCTCGAACCTCAACAGCCCGAACCCACCAGAACGAACCCAGAACGGAAGCCACGTCATGAAGTTCTCCATCGACAAGAGCGAGTTCCAACGCGGCCTCGGACGTATCCAGTCGATCGTCGAGAAACGCAACACCATGCCGATCCTCGCCAACGCCCTGCTCGAGGTGACCGGCAAGGGGAAGAACGGTTCCCT
Source organism: Deltaproteobacteria bacterium (assembly GCA_024638705.1). GTDB lineage: Bacteria > Myxococcota_A > UBA9160 > UBA9160 > SMWR01 > JAHEJV01. Next base: position 37,545 of record JAHEJV010000002.1, read on the forward strand.
CGAGCTCGCGGCCACCGACCTCGAAGTGGGGATCCGGAGCTCGCATCCGTGCGAGGTGGCAAAGACCGGGAGCCTCACCGTTTCTGCCCGCAAGCTCCACGAGATCGTGCGCGAACTCCCCGAGGAGAGGGTCCACCTCGAAGCGTCGCCGAACGCCTATCTGACGCTGCGCTGCGCACGCGCCGAATTCACGCTCGCTGGCACCACGGCGGACGAATACCCGAGCCTCTCGAATGTGACGATCGAGAAGCTGACGACGATTCCGGCGGCGATCCTCGCCGACATGATCGAACGCACGATGTACGCCGCCTCTTCCGATGAGACGCGTTACAACCTGAACGGCGTCTTCGTGGAGCGCATCGCCGACACCGGAAAGCTTCGCATGGTCGCCACCGACGGACACCGTCTGGCCTACGTCGACCGCGAGCTGGGCGACTTCGAGTCGCTGGGCGACGGTGTGATCATCCCGCGCAAGGGTCTCGCCGAGTTGAAGCGGCTCGTCGACGAGGAGGACTCGGACGAAGTCGAGCTCGGTTTCGAGGGGAACAACGGTCTCGCGCGCAAGGGGGGCGTCACGCTCACCATGCGCCTGATCGAAGGCGAGTTCCCGAACTATCGCCAGGTGATTCCCGAAGAGCGAGGACAACAGCTCGTGCTTCCGACCGATACCCTGGTCCACGCGCTGCGCCGCGTCGCACTCCTCTCCGCCGAACGCAGCCGCGCGGTGAAGCTCGAGCTGAGCGCGGGCCAGCTGAGCCTCTCTTCGGACAACCCCGATCTCGGCGCTGCGCGCGAAGAGACCGACGTGGATTACGACGGAGAGACGACGAGCATCGCCTTCAACGCTCGCTACCTGATCGACGCGGTGTCGGCGACCGGCAGCAAGGAAGTGCGATTCGGCTTTCGCGACGGCCTCTCCCCGGCCGAATTGTCCCCGGCCGACGACAGCGATTCGCTCGCGATCGTCATGCCGATGCGCCTCTGAACGAGGCCGTTTCGAGCCGGTATCGGGAAGGTGGGGGCCGCCCGCGCGCGCGGTCTTCAAAACACCTTTCCAATCGAATAGTTGGAGGCTTTACGCGGGGTTAGGCTTCCTGTACCTTCCGCGCCAGCCGACGGTCCTTCTCGGCAGCTGCCCTGCTCGACGCCCCCGCCAACGAGCAGCCGCCAGCCGCTAGCCCCAGGAATTCTCTCGAGTGAGCTACGACGCCAGTGCCATCGAGGTGCTCGAAGGCCTCGATCCGGTCCGCAAGCGACCTGCGATGTACATCGGCACGACCGGCCCGGCCGGTCTCCACCACCTCGTCTACGAGGTCGTGGACAACGCCGTCGACGAGGCCGTCGCCGGCTTCTGCAAGGAGATCTACGTCACTCTGCACCAGGACGGCAGCGTGACGGTCACCGACGACGGCCGCGGCATTCCGGTGGACATGCACCCCACCGAGAAGCGCCCCGCTGCGGAAGTCGTGATGACCACACTCCACGCCGGCGGCAAGTTCAACGACAGCACCTACAAAGTGTCGGGCGGTCTGCACGGCGTCGGGGTGTCGGTCGTGAATGCGCTCTCCGAGAAGCTCGAGCTGGAGATCCGTCGCACCGGCAAGGTCTACCGCCAGACCTATAAACGCGGCGTCCCCGAGGCCGACCTCGAGGAGATCGGCACCACCGAAAAGACCGGCACCCGCGTCACGTTCCTCGCCGACCCCGAGATCTTCTCGATCACCGAGTACGAGTTCGACGTCCTCTCTCAGCGCCTGCGCGAGCTGTCCTTCCTCAACGCCGGGCTGCGCATCGTCATCACCGACGAACGCACCGCGAAGAGCCACGACTTCTGTTACGAGGGCGGCATCGTCTCGTTCGTCGAGCACCTCAATCGCAACCGCGCCCCGCTGCACCGGCCGCCGATCCTCGTATCTGGCGAACGTCCGATGCCGAGCGGTGGCAAGGACGTCAACGTCGCGATCGAGATCGCGATCCAATACAACGAGAGCTACAACGAATCCGTCTACTCGTTCGCGAACAACATCAACACCGTCGAGGGCGGCAGCCACCTCGTCGGCTTCCGCACTGCGCTCACGCGCACCCTCAACCGGTACATCACGTCGCAGGCGAAGAACGGGAAGGGCGATGCGGCCGAGGCACTCTCCGGCGACGACACCCGTGAAGGGCTGACGGCCGTCATCTCGGTGAAGCTGCCGCAGCCCGAGTTCGAGGGGCAGACGAAGACGAAGCTCGGCACCTCGGAAGTGCGCGGCCTCGTCGAAGCGCTCGTCTACGAACACCTCGGCGACTATCTCGAAGAGAACCCCGCCGTCGCGAAGCCGGTGCTCGCCAAGGTGCAGGACGCCGCGCGCGCCCGCGCCGCCGCGCGCAAGGCCCGCGACCTCGCGCGTCGCAAGGGCGCGCTCTCCGACCACAGCCTGCCCGGCAAGCTCGCCGACTGTCAGGAGCGCGATCCCAGCAAGTCCGAGCTCTTCATCGTCGAGGGCGACTCGGCGGGCGGTACGGCGAAGCAGGGCCGCTCCCGCGAGACCCAGGCGATCCTCCCGATCCGCGGCAAGATCCTCAACGTCGAGCGCGCGCGCCTCGACAAGATGCTCTCGAGCCAGGAGATCCAGGCGCTCGTCACCGCGATCGGTTGCGGTATCGGCCCCGACTTCGACGCCGACAAGGCGCGCTACCACAAGATCATCATCATGACCGACGCGGACGTGGACGGAAGCCATATCCGCACCCTGCTCCTCACCTTCTTCTACCGCCAGATGCGGCCGCTGATCGACCGCGGCTTCCTCTACATCGCGCAGCCGCCGCTGTTCAAGGTGAAGAAGGGTCGCAGCGAGCGATACATCAAGGACGAACGCGCGCTCGAAGATCACCTGCTCGACCTGGCGCTCGCCGGCGCCACGGTGACGAGCGCCGAGGGCGACGCACCGATCGAGCCCGACGCGCTGCGCACGCTGCTCACCGCCGCGAGCCAGTACAAGCGCATCCTCGGACGAATCGCGATGCGACGCGTCGACGATCGCGTCGTCGACCAGGCGATCCGCGAAGGCGAGCCGACGGAAGAGACGCTCGCCGACGAAGCCACGCTGCTCGACCGCGTCGTGCCGGCGCTCAAGGAGCGACTCGAAGCGCGGGTCGAAGGGGACGACGCCCTGCCTACGTGGCGCGTCGAAGCCGACCCCGAGCACAGCGCGCATCGCATCGTCGCGGAGACACGGCGTTCGGGTGTCGTGTATCGCACCATGCTCGACACACCTTTTGTCCGCTCGCCCGATGCCGGCCGCCTCCGCGCGCTGTGGGCGACGATGCACGAGTGCGCAACGCCGCCTTTCCAGGTGGCGCGCGGCGAAGGCGAATCGGAGGAGATCGGCGGGCCGATCCGTCTGCTCGATCGCCTGCTCGAGCTGGGCGAACGCGGCCTCTCGATCCAGCGCTACAAGGGACTGGGTGAGATGAATCCCGACCAGCTGGCCGACACCACGATGGACGCGAGCAAGCGCACGCTCCTGCAGGTGCGCGCCCCCGACGACGTCGAAGCCGAGGATGCGTTCAGCACCCTGATGGGCGACGACGTCGAGCCGCGCCGCCAGTTCATCGAGAAGAACGCACTCGACGTGCAGAACCTGGATATCTAGGAATTTTCGGGAATGTCCGACGACATCCAGCCTCCCAACGGATCCGGTCCGCCCGATTCCCCTGATCTGCCCGAGCCGCCCGCCGGTGGCGGCGGCCCGCCCGACATCCCCAGCGATCCGTCCAATCCGCCGGTGAACATCGAGGACGAGGTCCGCCGCTCGTTCCTCGACTACTCGATGTCGGTGATCATCAGCCGCGCGCTGCCCGACGTGCGCGACGGCTTGAAGCCCGTCCACCGGCGCATCCTCTACGCGATGCAGCAGGAAGGCCTGCTCTCGACGCGCGGTTACTCGAAGAGCGCCGGCGTCGTCGGCGAGGTGCTCAAGCACTACCACCCACACGGCGACTCGGCCGTCTACGACTCGATGGTGCGGATGGCGCAGGATTTCTCCCTGCGATACCCGCTCGTCGACGGCCAGGGCAACTTCGGCTCGATCGACGGCGACTCGGCGGCAGCCTATCGCTACACCGAGGCGCGCCTGACGCGTCTCGCCGAGGAGATGCTGCGCGACATCGACCGCGAGACGGTCGACTTCGCGCCGAACTTCGACGGCAACATGACCGAGCCGGTCGTGCTGCCGTCGCGCTTCCCGAACCTGCTCGCGAACGGCTCGTCGGGCATCGCCGTCGGCATGGCGACCAACATCCCGCCGCACAACCTGCGCGAGCTGGTCGACGCGCTCCAGCTCGTGGTGAGCGAGCCCGACTGCACCCTCGACGACCTGCTCGAGAAGATGCCCGGCCCCGACTTCCCGACCGGCGCGATCATCTGCGGCAAGGAGGGCATCCGCTCGGCCTACGCCACGGGGCGCGGGCTGCTCACCGTCCGCGCGCGGGCGGAGATCGAGGAGACGCGGCGCGGCCAGCAGATCGTCGTCACCGAAATCCCGTTCATGGTGAACAAGGCGAGCATGCAGGAGCGCATCGCCGACCTCGCCAAGGATGGGAAGGTCGACGGCCTCTCCGACCTCCGCGACGAGAGCAACCGCGAGGGCATGCGGATCGTCATCGAGCTGAAGAAAGACGCGTCGGCCGAGGTCGTCCTCAACCAGCTCTACAAGCTGACGCCGATGCAGAGCACCTTCGGCGTCAACCTGCTCGCCCTGGTGAACGGCCGCCCGCAGACCCTCACCCTCAAGAAGACGCTCCAGCACTTCATCGACTTCCGCCGCGAAGTCGTCGTGCGCCGCGCCACCTACGACCTCGCCCAGGCCGAGGCCCGCGCCCACCTGCTCGAGGGCTTCGCGATCGCCCTCGACAACCTCGACGAGGTGATCTCGATCATCCGCAGCGCCGCCGACACCGCGGCCGCGCGCGAGGCCCTGATGGGCCGCTTCGACCTCTCCGAGCGCCAGGCGAACGCCATCCTCGAAATGCGACTGCGTTCGCTTACCGCGATGGAGCGCGAGCGCGTCCTCGCCGAGCTGGAGGAGGTGCGCGCCAAGATCGCGGCATTGAAGGAGCTTCTCGCCAGCGACGAGCTGATCCTCGGCGTCGTCACCGACGAGCTCGACGAGATCCGCGAGCAGTACGGCGACGACCGCCGCACCGAGCTCGCCGGCCCGGTCGAGGGCCTGACGACCGAAGACCTGATCGTCGAGGAGGACATGGTCGTCACCGTGTCCCACGCCGGATACATCAAGCGCAATCCGATCACGCAATACCGCGCCCAGCGCCGCGGCGGGAAGGGCGTGAAGGGGATGGACGCCCGCGAGCAGGACTTCGTCGAGCGCCTCTTCATCGCCAGCACCCACGCCTACATCCTCTTCTTCACCACGAAGGGCCGCGTCCACTGGCTGAAGGTGCACGAGCTGCCCCAGCTCGGACGCGCCGCGCGCGGCAAGGCGCTGGCCAACGTGCTGATGCTCGCCGAGGACGAGCGCGTGCGGGCGACGCTGCCGGTGCGCGCCTTCGACGAGGCGGAGGACGACTACGTCCTGCTGTGCACGCGCAAGGGCGTCGTGAAGAAGACGCGCCTCGATGCCTACTCGAACCCGCGCCGCGGCGGGATCATCGCGATCAAGCTCGACGACGACGACGAGCTGATCGCGGCGGCGCGCACCGACGGCCGCCACGAAGTGATCATCGCGAGCTCCGAGGGGAAGTCGATCCGCTTCCCCGAAGACCAGGTGCGCCCGATGGGCCGCACCGCCGCGGGCGTGCGCGGCATGGCGCTGCGCGAGGGCGACGGCGTGGTCGGGATGGAGATCCTCTCGCCCGGCGCGACGGTGCTCACCGTCACCGAGCGCGGCTACGGCAAGCGCACCCCGCTCGAGGACTACCGCATCCAGCGGCGCGGCGGTCAGGGCATCATCACGATCCGCACGTCGGCGCGAAACGGGCCGGTGGTGGCCGTGACGCAGGTCGTCGACGACGACGAGGTCATGCTGATCACCGACGGCGGCAAGGTGCTGCGCGCCCGCGCGAAGGGCATCTCGACGATGGGCCGCGCCACCCAGGGCGTGCGCATCATGAACCTCGCCGACGACGAGAAGCTCGTCTCGATGGCGCGCCTCGCCGAGCAGGACGACGGGGATCCGGAAGCCGGCGGCGGATCGGCTTGAGGGGCCCGGCGTGAAGACCGGGCGATCGCGACGGCTCTTCGAGCGCGCGCGACGCGTCATCCCCGGCGGTGTCGACAGCCCCGTGCGGGCGTTCGGCGCGGTCGGCGGGACGCCGCGCTTCATCGCCCGCGCGCGCGGCGCGAAGGTCTGGGACGTCGACGGCAACGCCTACATCGACTACGTCGGCTCGTGGGGTCCGATGATCCTCGGCCACGCGCACCCGGCGGTGCTCAAGGCCGTGCGCGCTGCGCTCAAGAACGGCACCAGCTTCGGCGCACCGACCGAGCTCGAGACCGAGCTCGCGAAGCGCGTGGTGAAGGCGGTGCCGTCGATCGAGCGCGTGCGCTTCGTCAGCTCGGGCACCGAGGCGACGATGAGTGCGCTGCGCCTCGCCCGCGGCGTCACCGACCGCCCGCGCATCCTCAAGTTCGACGGCTGCTACCACGGCCACGCCGACTCGCTGCTCGTCGGCGCGGGCAGCGGCGTCGCGACGCTCGGCATCCCCGGCTCGCCCGGCGTGCCCGCGGCGTTCACCGAGCTGACCGTCCAGGCCCCGTACAACGATCTCGACGCGGTCACCGACGCGATGAAGCGCTGGGGCGACGAGATCGCGTGCATCATCGTCGAGCCCGTCGCCGGCAACATGGGCCTGGTGCCGCCGGTGCCGGGCTTCCTCGCCGGCCTGCGCGAGCTCTGCGACCGCTACGGCGCCCTGCTGATCTTCGACGAGGTGATGACCGGCTTCCGCGTCGCCCGCGGCGGGGGCCAGGCGCGCTTCGGCGTCACGCCCGACCTCACCTGCCTCGGCAAGGTGGTGGGCGGCGGCCTGCCGGCCGCGGCGTACGGGGGTCGCGCCGATCTGCTCGACCAGCTCGCCCCGGACGGTCCCATCTACCAGGCCGGCACGCTCTCCGGGAATCCGCTGGCCATGGCGGCCGGCTGCGAAACCCTGGATCACCTCGCAAAACCGGCGGCTTACAAGCAGCTCGAAGCGTGCAGCGAGGCGCTGGTCGCGGGCCTCCGCGAGGCGGCCTCCGAGGCGGGCGTGCCGTTCACCGCGACGTCGGTGGGCGCGATGTTCGGGTTCTTCTTCCACGAGGGCCCGGTCCGCTCGTTCGCCGACGCGAAGCAGGCCGACGAGAGGGCCTTCCGGGCCTTCTTCGCGGCGATGCTCGAGGAGGGCATCTATCTCGCGCCCTCTCCCTTCGAGGCCGGCTTCGTCTCGCTGGCCCACCGTCCCAGCCACGTCCGCGCCACCGTCGCCGCTGCCCGCAAAGCCCTGCGGAAGCTGGCAAAGGCGCGTTGAGCCCCGCTGGGGCCTTGGCTAGCATGCGCCGCGTTCCGACCCAATGAGCCAGACCGATCACGGCGATCGACCGGACGGCCCCACGCCCGACTCCCCGGAGAAGACCGAGGAGAAACGGCGGCAGGGCCTCGCCTATCAGGGTGCAGCCGAAGCCGTGGCTGCGATCCCGATCGCAACCGGGATCGGGTACTGGCTGGACGGTCGGTTCGACACCTCTCCCTACTTGCTGATCGGCGGCGCCGTGCTCGGCTTCGCCGCCTTCGTCACGCGACTCCTCCGCCTCGGCCGACAGCTCGAGGCGTTCGATGACCCGGGCGAATGATCCTCCCTTCACACCCCCAGGCCCCCACCCCGCGCCCGCGCACGAGACCCGCCCCTTGTCGACCGACGCCGTCATCATCCAGCCCGTCGAACGCATCAACCTGACCCTCTCGGTCGGGGCGGTCGCGGCGTCGTGGTGGTTCGTGTCGCCGCTGTTCGCCGCGAGTCTCGGCTTCGGCGCGTTCCTCGAAGCGATCAACTTCCGCGGTCTGTCCCAGCAGTCGCAGCTGCTCTTCTTCGGACAGATCAAGACCGGCGGCGGCTGGACGGGCCTCTACGGTCTGCGCTTCGGGCTGCTCGTGATCGGCATCGGCGGCGGGCTCGCGCTGGGCGCCGACCCGATCGGCCTCCTCTTGGGCCTGTCGCTGATCATCCCGACGACGCTCTACGTGGCGTGGCGCCATCGCCCGCCGATCGACCCGAACGCCCCCGCGCTCGATGCGGAAGACCCGGAATGGGACCGCTGGAACGCATGGCTCGCGCGTGAGACCGACGAAGACGCGGACGCCACTCTCGAGGACGAAGCATGATCTTCAAATGGTTCGAAGGCATCTCATCGGTGTCGTGGGTGATCCAGGCGGCGCTGATCGCCGCGCTGCTCCTGCTCGCGAGCGGACTGCTCGTGCGTCGCAGCCTCGCGACCACCGACGGCGGCGTGCTCCCCGACGAGGGCTTCAGCGTCCGCAACCTGCTCGAGGTGCTCGTCGAATGGCTCGCCGGCATGGCGCAGGACCGCATGGGGTCCGAGTGGCGGAAGTACTTCCCGCTCGTCGGCACGATGTTCTTCTTCATCCTGATCTCGAACCTGATGGGCCTGATCCCGGGCCTCGACGGCTCGACGAGCGACGCCAACACCACCTGGGCGTGGGCGATCATGGCGTGGGTCTTCTACACGGGGATCGGGATCGCGAAGCACAAGCAGAAGTATCTGGTGAAGTTCATGGGTCCCTCCTTCTTCGAGAAGGAGATGTTCGGACGCACGGTGCACTTCCGTCTGCTGATCCCCATCTTCATGCCGCTCGAGCTGGTGCTCGACGCGGCGCGCATGCTCACCCTGGCCGTTCGTCTGCTTGCGAACATGTTCGCGGACCACACGGTGATCGCGGTGTGGCTGTCGCTGGTGCCCGTCGTGGTGCCGGCGGTGTTCATGGGCCTCGGCCTCGTGATCTCGTTCCTCCAGGCCTTCGTGTTCGCGCTTCTGACGATGATCTACATCGGCCTGGCGCTCGAGGAGCCGCACTAGGCGCGGCGTCGTCTTCCCTTTTCCACCAACCCGTTTTCCCCATACCGACTCGGAACCCGAGTTCGAATCAGAACGAAAGAGGAGTGCAAATGCGTAAGTTCGGAAAGACCCTACTTTGGACCATCGTCTTCATCGTGGCCCCGCTCGCGGCGATGGCCGCGGACGGCAGCAGCGACTCGGGCTGGGGCTACGCCCTCGGCGCCGGCCTGGCCGTCGGTCTCGCCGGTCTCGGCTGCGGCATCGGCCAGGGCCTCACGGCCGGCAACACCACCGCCGGCATCGCGCGCAACCCGGGCGCCGCCGGCGCGATGTTCACGAACTTCATCCTCGGGATGGTTCTCATCGAGTCGATCGCCATTTACGGCCTCGTCATCGCGTTCCTGCTCCAGGGCAAGATCTAGCGATCACCCCGGATTCGAATTCCCCGACAGGCCGGAGCGTTGCTCGCTCCGGCCTGTCGGAAGAATTCAGAGAGACGCCGGGCGGGAGCCAGCCACGGGCCTCACCCCGTATGAAAACCCCGTGGCATACCCATGCCCCCACCCGGCATCCTGAAACCCGCCCGACCCCCGGTCCCGTTAGAGGGGTGCTGGCGGGCATGCCCGAAGGCATGGCTTTCCGTAGAGCAAGCGGCGTGCCACGCTCCGCGACGTCTCGCGTTCCGAACGGACGCGAGTGTTTCCGGGGGTTTGCATGAACCGCGCTGCGAAAGACGGCGGAGGCGTTCGCCGTGCGTGAACCGTGCGTCACGAGGTGTGCGTGAACCGCGGGAAGCTGATCGCGCTCGAGGGCATCGACGGCTGCGGGAAGAGCACGCAGGCCGTGCTTCTCGCCGACGCGCTGCGCGCCGACGGCCACGACGTCCTGCTGACGCGCGAACCCACCGACGGCCCCACCGGACGCCGCATCCGCGCGATGGCGCGCTCGGGGAAACGCGTGCCCGCGTTCGAGGAGCTCGGCTGGTTCTTCGAGGATCGCCGCGAGCACGTGGTGGAAGTGATCGCACCCGCGCTCGCCGCCGGACGCACCGTCCTCACCGACCGCTACTTCCTCTCGACCGTCGCCTATCAGGGCGCGCGCGGACTCGACTGGCGCGAGATCCTCGCGCGCAGCGAAGGCGAGTTCCCGCTGCCCGACGCCGCCCTGCTCTTCGTCCTGCCCGCAGCCGACGGGCTCGCGCGCGTGGAGACCCGCGGCGGTCCGGCGGAGCCCGCCTTCGAGCAGGCCGACTTCCTCGAGAAGGTCGCGTCGATCTTCGCCGCGCTCGACCTGCCCTACCTCGTCCGCATCGACGCGGCGGGCGACGTGGACGAGGTGGCGGAGCGCACGCGCAGCGCCCTCGCGGAGAAGCTCAGGGCTTAGGTGCGGGGGGCGGCACCAGCGGCGCCGTCCGTCGTTGCGCGCGCAGGAACTCGACGATCCGCTCGCTCGTGCCGAGGGGCCAGCCATGGCCGAACAGGTGGAGGCAGAAGCGGGTGGGCGCGGCGCAGGCGACGGCCTCCGAGCAGCCGCGGTCGAGGTCGTCTGGCGGAGCCTCGCAGGAATTGTTCTGGGCCCAGCGCGCGAAGCTCGTGAGGCCCGCTGCGAGCGGAACGACCTTGTCGTCGCGGCCGTGTTGGATCATCACCGGCACGGCTCCGGTGCACGCCTGGTCGAGCGGCGGACCGGCGCTCGCGATGGCGGCGACGCCCGCGACCTTGTCCGCGCGCAGACAACCGAGCAGATGCGCGAAGGACCCGCCGTTCGAGTAGCCGGCGAGGGTGACGCGCTCCGGGTCGATACAGAAGCGCTCCTCGATGTCCTCGAGCAATGCGTCGAAGAAGGTGACGTCGCGGTCGCCGTACTCGCCCTGCACGAACTGCCAGCCCGGGCGTCGGCGCGGGCCCGCCTCCGGGAGCATGCGCGGCAACCCCTCCGGCGCGATCAGGATCGCTTCGGGCCAGTAGCGCTCGGGGTCGAGGCGGACCTCGAGGGACGCCTCGCGACCGCCCCAGGCGTGGAACACGACGAGCACCGGCGCGCCGGGTTGCGCCTTCGGACCGACGCGGGCGTAATAGCGGCGGACCTCACCGAGCATCACCTCGATCTGCTGCGTGGAGCGTCCCGGTTCGAGATGGCAGTCGCGCGCCGGCTCCTCGCCGTACGCACTCACCGCACCGACGGCGATCCACAACCCGAACGAGATTCCGGCCAGACGTCGCATGGCGCGAACCATGGGACACCCGCCGAGAGCGCGCCAACGCGACACCGTCGGTGTCGCGCGCTCCCGGGTTATCCTGCCCGCCCACCCGGAGGACCCCTTGCCCGACGCAGCCCGCTCCCTCGACCCCGACAAGCTCAAGGATTTCTCGAAGCAGGTGTTCGGCGCGCTCCAGGGCGCGATGACCTCGGCGATGATCTGCCTCGGCGATCGCCTCGGTCTCTACCGCACGCTCGCCAACGAGGGCGCGATGACCAGCGATGCACTCGCCGCGAGCACGGGCCTCTCCGAGCGTTGGCTGCGCGAGTGGCTGAATCAGCAGGGCGCGGCCGGCGTGCTCGAATATCGCGGCGACGGTCGCTTCGCGCTCACGCCCGAAGGTGCGGCCGTCCTCGCCGACGAAAACCACCCGGCGTTCGGCTGCGGGATGTTCGCGTCGCTGCCCGACACGATCGCCGTCGTCGAGCAGCTGCCCGACGCGTTCCAGACGGGTGTCGGTCTCGACTACGACGCGCTCGGTCCGGGCGGCGCGGCGGGCATCGAGCGCGGCTTCGCGCCGTGGTTCCGCGCACTGCTCGTGCCGATGGCGCTGCCGCGGCTCGACGGCGTCGTGCCCGCGCTCGAAGCGGGAGCGCTCGTCGCCGACGTCGGCTGCGGCGCGGGCGTCGCGCTGCTCGAGATGGCGAAGGCGTTTCCCGCGTCGCGCTTCCACGGCTTCGAGATCTCCCACCACGCCCTCGCCCGCGCCGAGGTGAACCGGCGCGTCGCCGACGTCGACAACGCCGTCTTCCACGACGCGAAGAAGGACCCGCTCCCCGGCGACGCGAGCTTCGACTTCATCACCACCTTCGACTGTCTGCACGACATGACCGACCCGGCCGCCGCGATCGAGGCGATCCGCGCGGCGATCACCGACGACGGCACCTGGCTCGTCGCCGACATCAAGGCGCGCGAAACCTACGAGGAGAACACGGAGAAGAACCCGATGGCCGCGCTCATGTACGGCACGTCGGTGCTCACGTGCATGTCGTCCGCGCTCTCCGAGCCCGGCGGTGCCGGCCTCGGTACGCTCGGCCTGCACGAGGAGCTGCTGCGTCAGATGGTCGCGGAAGCGGGCTTCACCCGTTTCGAGACGCTCGACCTCGACCATCCGATCAACGCGTTCTACGTCGTGCGTCCCTAGTCGATTCGCGAGCCCGGGTTGTCCCTCGTCACGCTCCGGTCGTACCGCGACCCGATCGCCGCCGAGCTGGCGAAGAACCGGCTCGAGAGCGAGGGCATCCGCGCGGCGATCTTCGACGACCACCTCGTCGCGATCCAATGGCTCTACTCGCGCGCCGTCGGCGGCGTGAAGGTGAAGGTGGACGAGGCCGATCTCGCGCGTGCCAGCGAGGTGTTGGGCGAGGACCGCAGCGGCGATCTGCAGCAGGTGCCCGAAGGCGCCGCGCCGCCCGGTGAGAGCGAAGTCTGTCCCGCGTGCGCCTCGGTCGAGCTGCACCGCTCGTCCGCGCAACGTCGCTTCGCTGCCTGGTCGCTGCTGACCGGCCTCCCGCTCGCCTTCTGGTCGGGGAAGTTCGTCTGCGAAGCGTGCGGCCACAGCTGGAAGCCCGAAGCGCGCCGCGACGAAGCGGCGCCGGAAACCCTCGCCGCGGAGGCGCGCGTGCAGCAGACGCGTCGCTATCCGATCTGGCGCTGGATCTTCGCCGCCTTCCTCGGCCTCGCCATCCTGCGTTATGTCGAGATGCAGATCCGCGGGTACTAGGCGCCCCGGGAGTCCCGGGTCGGGCTCCTAGGCCAGTACGGATCGCAGCGCGCGGCCGGTGTGGCTCGTCGGGTGCGCGGCGACGACCTCGGGCGTTCCTTCGACGACGATCTCGCCGCCGGCCTCGCCGCCTTCCGGGCCGAGGTCGATCACGTGGTCGGCGGTCTTGATGACGTCGGGATGGTGCTCGATCACGACGACTGTGTTGCCGAAGGCGACGAGCTTCGACAACACGCCCAGAAGCCTCTCCACGTCGGCGAAGTGCAGCCCGGTCGTCGGCTCGTCGAGGACGTAGAGGGTGCGTCCCGTCTGACGGCGCGCGAGCTCGCGCGAGAGCTTGATGCGCTGGGCTTCTCCGCCGGAGAGCGTCGTGGCGGGCTGTCCGAGGTGGAGATAGTCGAGGCCGACGTCGGACAACGTCTGGAGTGGCCTCGCGACGGGACCGACGTTCTCGAAGAAGGCGAGCCCCTCCTCGACGCTCATCGCGAGCACGTCGGCGATCGTGCGTCCCTTCCAGGTGATCTCGAGCGTCTCGCGCGTGTAGCGCCGACCGCCGCACACCTCGCACGGGACGTACAGGTCGGGCAGGAAGTGCATCTCGATGCGCAGCTGGCCGTCGCCCTTGCACGCTTCGCAGCGCCCGCCCTTCACGTTGAAGGAGAAGCGTCCGGCGTCGTAGCCGCGCACGCGCGCGTCGGGCACCTGTGCGAACAGGCGGCGAATCGGGTCGAAGGCGCCGGTGTAGGTGGCGGGGTTGGAGCGCGGGCTGCGTCCGATCGGCGCCTGGTCGACGGCGATCACCTTGTCGAAGCGGCCCAGGCCCTGGAGCTTCCGAAATGCGCCCGGCTCGGCTTCGGCGCCGTGCAGCTCGGCCGCCATCGCCCGGTGCAGGGTGTCGTTCACGAGCGTCGACTTCCCCGAACCGGACACGCCGCTCACGACGGTGAACAGCCCGACCGGGACGCGCAGCGTGACGTCCTTCAAGTTGTTCGCGCGGCAGCCGCTGAGCACGAGCGCGCGCTCGTCGGGCGCGCGGCGCGCTTCCGGCAGCGGCACGCGGCGCCGCCCGGCGAGGTAGTCGCCGGTGAGCGACGCGTCGCACGCCACGATCTCGCCCGGTGTGCCCTCCGCCACGACGAGCCCGCCGTGCACGCCCGCCGCCGGCCCCATGTCGATCACGTGGTCGGCGCGGCGGATCGTCTCCTCGTCGTGTTCGACGACGATGACGGTGTTGCCCTGGTCGCGCAGGCGCTCGAGGCTCTCGAGCAGACGCTGGTTGTCGCGCGGGTGCAGGCCGATCGACGGCTCGTCGAGCACGTACAGGACGCCCAACAGGCTGGCTCCGACCTGTGTCGCGAGGCGGATGCGCTGGCTCTCGCCGCCCGAGAGCGTGTTGCTCGGCCGGTCGAGGGTGAGGTAGCCGAGGCCGACGTCGTCGAGGAATCGCAGACGCTCGCGCACTTCGCGCAGCACGCGCTCGGCGATCTCGGAGCGCAGCGCGTCGAGCTTCACGTCGTCGAGCCAGCGCGCGAGGGCAGAGGCGGGCATCTTCGCGAGCGCATCGATGCTGGCATCGCCGAAGCGCACACTGCGCGCCTCGCGCCGCAGCCGCGATCCGTCGCAATCCTCGCACCCGAGCCCGTCGCACTCGGGGCACGCGCCGTGCGGGCTGTTGAAGGAGAAGCTGCGTGGCGCGATCTCCGGGAACGAATAACCACAGCGCGGGCAAGCGTTGCGCTGGGAGAAGAGCGACTCCTCGCCGCCCTCGACGGACACCAGCACCAGCCCGTCGCCGAGCTTCGCCGCCGTCTCCAGCGATTCGAACAGACGCGACCGCACCGACTCCTTCACCACCAGCCGATCGACCACGACTTCGATGTCGTGGCGCGAGCGACGCGACAGCGAGATGTCCTCGGCGAGGTCGCGCATCTCGCCGTCCACCCTCGCGCGCACGAAGCCCTGCCGCAGGTACGTGGCCAGCTTCTGCTTGTGATCACCCTTGCGATCGCGCACCACCGGCGCGAGCACGTTCACCTTCGCGCCGGAGCCGAACGCGAGCACGCGCTCGGTCATCGCGGCGATCGTCTGGCTCGCGATCGGCTCGTCGCAGTCGGGG
>JAHEJV010000378.1 GCA_024638705.1 Deltaproteobacteria bacterium
GAACCAGCGGTCGAGGGCGTCGTAGGCGCGCTCGAGCTCGTCGAGCACCTGCTGCTCGAAGCGCCGCGAACCGTGGAAGCCGCCCGACTCGTCGATCGCGACATCCTGGTAGAGCACGAAGTGCGCCGATGTGCGCTGCTCGAAATCGCCGTCGGCGCCCTGGGCGAAGGCGCTCGCGCCCGCAAAGCACGCGGCAAACACCAGAACGACGAAAAACCTAGCCAAGGGGATAACGGATCTCCCGCGCCAGCCGATCGCACTCGGCCAGCGCTTCCGGCGGAATCACGGCGTCGGCCGCGGCCAGGTGCGCTTCGAGCTGCTCCTCGCTCGTCACGCCGATGATCGTCGAGCCGACGAAGTCCTTCGTGAGCGTCCACGCGATCGCGAAGGTGACGGGATCCAGGTCGCACTCGGCCGCGACGCGCTTCACCTCTGCGGTCATCGCGTAGCTCGCGTCGCTGAGGAAGCGCTTCAGCATCGCGGCGGTGCGCGGACTGTGGTCCTTGTAGCGCGTGAAGCGCGCACCCTCGGGCCACGCGCCGTCCAGATACTTCCCCGAGAGCACGCCGCCGCCGATCGGGCTGTAAGGCAGCAGGCTGACCTTCTGGTCGCGACACAGCGCCGCGAGCTCGTCCTCGAAGCGGCGGTTCAAAAGGGAGTAGTTGTTCTGGATCGTCTCGTAGCGGACGGTGCCGTGGCGGTCGGCCATCCACAGGCTCTGCGCGAGGCCCCACGCCGACTGGTTGCTGCACCCGACGGCGCGCACCTTCCCCTCCTCGACGAGGCGGTCGAGCGCTTCGAGCGTCACCTCGACGGGCACGTTCGGGTCGGGCCAGTGGGTCTGGTAGAGATCGATGTAGTCGGTGCCGAGACGACGCAGGCTGGCGTCGACGGCGCGCTCGATGTTGTGGCGATCGAGGGAAGTCTTGCCGTCGCGCACCGGGCCGCGAAACCAGCCGCCGCCGGGACCCGCCACCTTCGTCGCGACGATCACGGCGTCGCGCGAGCGTCCCGCGAGCCACTTGCCGCAGATCTCCTCGCTCGCGCCGGCGTAGTCCGGGTCGGGCGGGACGGGATACACCTCGGCCACGTCGATGAAGTCGACGCCGGCCTCGAAGGCGCGATCGAGACAGCGGAGCGAGGTCTTCTCGTCCGCCATCGTTCCGAAGGTCATCGTGCCGAGACAGATCTCCGACACGGAGAGGCCGGTCTTGCCGAGGAGCCGCTGTTTCATGGCGGCTCATGTTACCAGCCGCCGGACCCCCTGCTGGAGGCTCCCGCAGAGCCCGGGTCAGTACGCGCCGAGCGTGAGATAGGAGAGCGCGGCGTTCGCCGCGGCCTTCACCATCTTCGCGAACTGCTGGGTCGCCATCTGGTCGGCGTAGAGCTCGGGGCACTTCTCGGCGAAGTGTCCCTCGATCCGCTCGATGTGGGCCTCGTAGCGCTCGACCCAGAGGTCCTCGCCCTTCTCGTGCGCCCGCACCTTCATCGCGTCGTAGTGCACGAGCTGCTTCGCGATGTTCTGGCAGTGCGCCGGGTTCCGGGCGGAGGCGGCCGCGGGGACGAAGAGCGCGATCGAGAGCAGGATGACGGCAAGGCGCATGAAAGCCCTTCCTCCCAGGGTTCTGTCCCTATCGGCCCGCCGCGCGCGCGGGTGTAGCCCGGGGGCGACCTTTTCCGGCTCCGGCGCCGGGGCTCCATCTGTCCGATTTTGCTGGACTTTCAGCCCTGGTCGGCGATCGCCTGGGCGGTCCGGTGGGCGAGCGCCATGACCGTCCACATCGGGTTCACCGACGGACAGCGGGGGAAGACGCCGGTGTCGGCGATGTGGAGCCCGTCGTGGTCGTGGCAGCGGCCCGTTTCATCGACGACGCCGCGCTCGGGATTGCCGTGCATGCGCGTCGTGCAGAAGGCGTGGTTGCCGCCGAGGACGAGGTCGTTCGCGCCGTAGTCGCCGTCGCGCAGGGCGCGCGCCTCGTCCAGCGAATGCATCTCCTCGGGCAGGCCGTTCACGCCGGGGAGCACCGTCGTCGCGCCGGCGGCGAAGAAGATCTCGGCCAGGCGGTAGAGCGCGTGCTTCAGGATCGGGAGGTCGGCGGGGTGCAGTCGCCAGCGCAGGACCGGGTCGGCGCCGCGCGGGCGCGCCGTCACAGTGCCGAGCGAGCGGTTGCAGCTGTTGATCGCATCCCACACGGCGGCGTATCGCAGATCGAGGAGGCGTCGCGCAAACGCCTCGCCCGAGCCGGGCATGCGCACCGCGAGCACGGCCGGCGGCGCCCACAAGGTCTCGAGCTTGAACCCGTCGCGCAGGAAGTGGCGCGACTGGTAGCCCTGGGTCGCGCCGAAGCGCGGATCGACCGCGTCGGGGAAGAGGCCCATCACCGCGACGCCGGGGTGGAACTGGAGATTGCGGCCCGCCTGGCCCGAGCGGTTGGCGAGATCGCCGCTGCGCGCGAGCAGCACGGGCGTCTGCATGCAGCCCGCCGCGAGCACGACGTGGCGCGCGCGCACTTCGAAGGACACACCCGGCGCGCCGGTGAACGGCGCCACGATCCGGCCGCGCACGCCGACGGCGCGGCGCCCGTCCATCATCACGGTTCCGACGCGCGCCGATGTCAGCACCGTCGCACCGAGCGCGAGCGCGTCGGGCACGTAGGTGAGGTCGGTCGACTGCTTCGCGCGCGGACGGCATCCGGTGAAGCACTCGCCGCTGCCCTGGCAGCCGCGCACGTTGCGCGAGATCGGCTCGCTCGCAATCCCCAGCTCGTCGCAGCCCTCGCGGAAGAGCAGGTTGCGGCGCCCCTGCACCGCGTCGGGCGTGGGCGCGACGCCGATCCGCTTCCCGACCGCCTCGTAGTGCGGGGCGAGGTCGGCGGCCGTCGTGTGTTCGAGCTCGTACTCGTCGCACCATTCGTCGAGGACGAAGCCGGGCGCGCGGTTGCAGATCGCCGAGTTCACGAGCGATCCGCCGCCGAGCGCGATCGCCTGCATCGTCGGCATCACCGTGCCCGAAGTGGCGCGCAGCCCGCCCTCGCGCATCGTGCGCGCCATCGAGCGGCCACCGTCGGTCTCGTAGTCGGCCGGCGTGAACGGCGGCCCCTCCTCGACGAGCACGACGCGGAGTCCGCGCGCAGCGAGCTCGTACGCCACCACCGCCCCGCCCGGCCCCGACCCCACGACGACCACGTCCGCCTCCTCGCGAACGTCCCCCGCGTAGTCGGCGAAGACGCGCAGATCGACTTTGCGATCGGCGCTGCCGTGGCTCCCGACGTCGCTCACGCGCCCTCCGCGAGGTCGGCTTCGGTGACCGTCACGGTCGTGCGCGAGGCGCCGATGTGCGGGTAGAGGCGGTCGGCGCGCACGACCGGGCTCACGATCTCCGGCGGCGCGAAATCGAGGCGGCGCTGCACGACCGGGTCGGCGAAGTAGGCGAGTGTGAGCACCGCGCGCAGGCTCGTGAACGCGAGCCGACGCGGGAAGAGCGCGCTCGTCCGCCAGCCCTCGAGCCACGCGGCGCGCGCGTGGACGGGCAGCGACGAGAAGCGACGCAGGCTCTGCCACCCCGCGCGCGCGGGAAAGAGCAGCGTTCCGTGCTCGACGAGGAAGAAGAGCAGGCGCATCAGCACGCGTTGGCGTGGCTGGGAGAGCGCGACGAGCTCGTCGACATAACGCGGCACGCCGGCCTCGCTGCCGGAGCGCCCGATCGCGCCGTCCGGGGGGAACGAGGCGTCGGCGAGCGCGTCGAGGGCGGCGAGCTCGCGGCGCGAGAGTGCGACGCCCTCCGGCGTCGCGGGGTAGCCGCCGAAGACCCGCCAGAGCGCCCAGGCGACGAACGCCGCCATCGCGAGAGCCGCAGTCATGCGCCGAGCCACTCCCAGTGCAGACGCTCGCGTTCGCGCTCGGCGACGACGATCGCGTCGCGCACACCGAGCGTCTGGGTGACGCGATCCGCCTCCGTGTACGGACGCCAGTCCGGATGCGCCGCCGTGCGCGGATCGCCCGCGCGCGCGAACGCGAGCCACGCGTCCTGCATCCGCTCGGACAGCGGCGCGGCGGTCGGGTCTTCGCCAGCGACCAGACGCCCGAGCTCGCTGCCCAGTCCGAACACGAACGGCACCTCGAGCGAGTGACACGCGCCCGCCGCTCCGCCCAGCGCCGCCGTCCGCCAGGTGAAGAGATCACTCCAGGCAAGGGCCGGGTGGTGCGCGGCGAGCTCGTCGGCGGCGTCGCGGAACCAGCGCTCGGTCTCGATCGCGAACCAGAGGTCGCACGGCGTCACCGGCTCGCCGCGCTCGCGCCGCGCTTCGCGAACGACTTCGATCGTGGCGCGCGCCACCTCGGTGCCGAGGAGGATGCGCTCGCAGCGTCGCAACAGCCCGGCCTCGTCGAGC
>JAHEJV010000379.1 GCA_024638705.1 Deltaproteobacteria bacterium
AGCTTCGCCGGCGTCTCCGGCGCGAAGAACAGCGCGAGCGCTCCTGACGTCACCTGCCCGCCGAGCGCATCGAGCCCGTCCGGGGTCGACCAGTCGGCGCGCACGAAGTCGGCGCCCTCCTCTTCCGCCGCCGCGAAGGGCGCTACGAGCGTCACCGCGCCGCCGAGGTCGCGCCGCCAGTCCGGGAAGCCACCGGTGCAGAACAGGAACACGTCGCGGTCGCCGCGCTCGCGTGCGACGCGGGCGGCCAGCGGGTGCAAGGCGCGGATCTCGAGGCGTTCGAGGTCGGGCGTCGGATCGTACTCGGGCAGCGTCGCGGGGCGCGTGCGCAGATAGCTCTCGAGGACCCCGATCGTCCAGAGCTGATAGATGTGCGGATCCTCGTGCTGGCGTTCGAGGAAGCGCGCGATGTTCTTCCGTCCCAGCGCCTGCGCGAGCGCGCCCTCGTCCGAGTCGAGCAGCGACCCCACCACGCCCAGCAGCTCGCGGTTTCCCCACCCCTTCGTCGTCGGCAGGCCGAAGCCCTTCTTCGGGAGGTCGAGCCACTCGCGCGGCAGATAGCGCGCGGCGAGCTGCTTGAGCACGAGCTTCCCCTTGCGATCGCCGTAAAGGGCGCGCGTGGGCAGCTTCTCCGCGAAGCGCGCCAGCTCGATCGAGAGGAAGGGTGTCCGCACTTCGAGGGCGTGCTGCATGCTCATGCGGTCGACCTTCGCGAGCACGGCGCCGTGCAGGTAGTGATCGACGTCGGTCTTGCGCATGCGCATCATCAGGTCGGGGCCGCCGTGGTCGCGGTCGACGAAGCCGCGCAGGCGGTCGAGGTGCGCTTCGAGCTCGCCGGGAATGCGACCGAAGAGCGCGCACAGGTCTTCGTCCCCGAAGAACATCATGCCGTCGTAGTAACGGCGGCCGGCGCCCAGCGCGCGCCCCTTCTTCGCGATCCGCTGCTTGCGGTGCATCAGGTCGAAGTAGCGCCCGTAGCCACCGAACATCTCGTCGCCGCCGTCGCCGGACACCGCCACCGTGACGCGCTGTCGCGCGAACTCGGAGAGCAGGAACGTCGGCAGGCACGAGGAGTCGCCGTTCGGCTCGTCGAGGCGATCGCCGGCGTGGAGCAGGAAATCGGTGGCGTCGGGGGCGATCTGCTGGTCGAAGTGGGTCGTGCCGAGATGTTCGGCGAAGCGCCGCGCCTGGAGGTGCTCCGACTCCTCCGAGTCGACGAAGCCCACCGAGAAGGTCTGCAGCGGCACGCCGAGCTTCTTGCGGACGAGCGCACACACCGTCGACGAGTCGACGCCTCCCGAGAGGAACGCGCCGAGCGGCACGTCGGCGATCATGCGCCGCCCGATCAGGCGGACGAGGATCTCCTCGAGCTCGTCGGCGAGATCGTCGAGGCTGCGCCCCGCGTTCCCGCCCTCCCCGTCCGGGTCGACGCCGGGCATGAACTCGAAATAGCGCTGGACCGTCGCGCGTCCGTCGGCGCCGACGCGCAGCGTCGAGCCCGGCGGCAGCTTCGACACCGAGCGGTAGAGCGTGCGCGGTGCGCCGACGTAGGTGAAGCAGAGATACTCGGCGAGCCCTTCCTCGGTGACCTCGGCGTCGAAGAACGGGAGCTGCTGCAGCGCATGCAGCTCGGACGCGAACGCGATGCGCACGCCGTCGTCGAGGTAGTAGAGCGGCTTCTCGCCGAACCGGTCGCGCGCGAGCCAGAGGTCGCGGCGGTCGAGATCGTACTGGGCGAAGGCGTACATCCCGTCGAGCTTCGGGAACGCGAGCCCGCCCCACTCGCGCACGGCTTCGAGGAGAACCTCGGTGTCGGTGAGGGTGCGCAGTCGACGACCGCGCGCTTCGAGCTCGGGACGCAGCTCGCGGTAGTTGTAGATCTCGCCGTTGAAGCAGATCACCGCGCGCTCGTCGGCCGAGAGGAAGGGCTGCCGACCGACCGGAGTCGGCTCGATGATGCTCAGCCGGCGGTGCGCGAGGCTGCAACGACCGTCGTCGGACACCCACGCGCCCGCATCGTCGGGACCGCGATGCGCGATCGCGGCGCCCATGCGCTCGGCGAAGTCGCGCATCTCCTCCGGCGCGTGGCGATTCTCGCGCTGGAGCACTCCCGCGATGCCGCACATGGAGGTGGCGCCGTTCCGGAAGGTTCGGCGAGGAGGCGTGAGGTCACGATACGCTCGGGTCCACGGGTTCGGTCCGCGTGCCTAGGTCCAGTTGAAGTAGATGTCGCGCACGCCGCGCTTGCTCGCCTCGGCCTTGATCGCCTCCATGCGGGGCACGAGCTCCGGAATCCACTCCTCGTGGGTCTCGACGAGCGTGAGGTCGATCCGGTCGAAGAGCCCGCGCGCGAGGAGATCGTCGAGCACGTCGGCCTCGGCGCCCTCGATGTCGATCTTCAGCAGGCGCACGCGGGGAAACTGCGCGACGAAATCCGCGAAGCGGATCACCTCCACCTCGGCGAACGCGTCGGTGTCGACGTCGGTCTTCTCGGCGGAGAGCGTCGAGCCCACCGAGTAGACGAGCGGATCGTCGCCGCGCTCCTCGCGGAAGTAGAGCTTCATGCGTCCGGCGCGGTTCGAGACCGCGACGTTGTGACACGAGACGAGGTCGGAGTCGGCGAACTTCTCGCTCAGGACGGAGAACGCGAGCGGATCGGGCTCGAAGGCGTGCACCTCGGCGCCGCGCGCCGCCATCAACGCCGTGATCTCACCGACGTTCGCGCCGAGATCGATCGCGACGTCGCCGGGCGCGAGCTCGTCGAAGAGGAACGCGTCGTGGGCGGAGAGGATCTTGCCCTTGCGGAGCTTCCGCCGCAGACGGCGGGTCGTGCTCCAAGCGAGCCGCCTGCGCCGACGGCCGCTCGGCGCGGGCGCGTGGATCGTGAAGTCCGCCGTCATGCAGGGGGCAACTGTAGCGTCGGCCCGGGATCGCCCTCCCGGCCGAATCGGCCGTGCAGGAATTTTCGCCGGCTCCGCTTGACTTTCGCTTTTTGTTCGCATACGTTCAGAAACAGGCCATCCCCCCTGTAAACGCTCCCTTCGGACATCTGGCGCTCACCAACAGCTGGAGATCTGGAGGACTGGTCAGGGCTTTCGGACAAAAGTGGGGACCAGCGGGCGTTGAACAGGAACGGGCGGGCACGCGCTCCCACCAGTGCGTGTCCGCCCGTTTTCGTATCTCGCGCTCAGGCCCGCTCCCGACTCAGCGCGCGGCGTCGCCACCGAAGGCCGCGGCCTCGAAGCGATCGAGGAAGTGCTCGAAGGTCAGGTGGGCGTGGAAGTGCTCGCGCCCGGCCGCGCCGAGCGAATCGCAGCGCTCGGGATCGTTCCACAACTCGCACAAGCGCTCGGCCATCTCGCGCGGATCGAGCGGGTCGGCGTGGAGTCCGGTGACGCCGTCCAAGACGGTCTCGGCCGGTCCGCCCAGGCTCGAGGCGAGCACGGGACGTCCGTGGGCCATGGCGTGCAGGGGCACGAGGCCGAAGGGCTCGTCGATCGTCGGATAGGCGAGCAGCCTTCCCCCGGCGACGAGCGCGTTGAGCTCGGCGTCGTCGATCCATCCCTGTGGCTGGACGACGTCGCCGAGGCCGAGCTTCTCGATGCGGCGCTCGACCTCGTCGCCCTTCACCCCGACCGAGCGCACGAGCAGGTCGCGCGCGCCGAGTTCGTGCACTGCGATGTGGAGCGCCTGGAGGAATCCGTACGCGTTCTTGTGCGCCACCATCGAGCCGACCCACGCCACGTAGGCCGCGTCCGGCGTGACGTCGACCGGTTCGGGCTCGGGCATGCCGAGCAGGCACGGCTCCGCCCGAACGTCGTAGACCTTCTCTGCGTTCTTCGCCGTGAAGGCGCTGTTTCCGAGCACGCAGTCGGCGCGCCGGGCCGCGGCGAGATCGAGCTCGCGATCCATGGCCCTGCGCCCGCCGTTCTTGTCACGCTGTCTGTCCGCATACCAGGCGCGCACCACCTCGTCGAGCCAGGGATGCTTCACGAGGTCGTCGATCGCGGCCGCGAAGTGCGGTGTCGTGGTGCGCCAGTGGAAGCGCGCCTTCGGCTCCTCGCAGAACCACACGACGCGCGTCCCCGTCATGCGCTTCGCCGCGACCGTCGCCCACAGCGGCGCCGGCTCGTTGTGCGCGACGATCACATCGCAGGCGCCGAGCGCACGACGCATGCGTTTGCCGAGCACGCGCTTGCGGTCGCGACGCGACCGCCAACCATCGAAACGCTTCTCCTCGACACGCACGAGCGGGATGCCGTCCCAGTCGCCCTCGCTCCAACGGTCCGCGGGCAGCTTGCGCGCCGCCACGACGACCTCGTGGCCCCGCTCTTGGAGCCCGCGGGCCATCCACAGCACGACGTTCTCGGCGCCGCCGCGGGC
>JAHEJV010000380.1 GCA_024638705.1 Deltaproteobacteria bacterium
GGCTGGGGTGGACCTCGAAGGAGATGCCGAACTTCTCGGTGAGGTAGCGGTGATACACCTCGACGTGGCGCGCCTCGTCCATCACCTGGCTCGCCGCGTAGAACTTCGCCTCCTCCCACGGCACCGTCTGCACGATCTTCGAAGTCGCGATCAGCGCCCCCTGCTCGCCGTGCAGAAACTGGGAGAGCATGAACGCGTTCATGTGGGTCTGGAGCTCGATGACCTCGTCGTCTTCGAGCTTGCGCGGCGGGTTCATCAGCTGGTTCATCAGGCCGCCGCCACCGGCCGCCTGGCGCTCGCGCATCATCTTCTCGACGTCGACCGGGGTCGACCAGTCGAGCTCGGTCGCGTTCCAGTTGAGCTTCTTCCCTTTCTCATAGAGGGAGAGCAGGTTCTGCTGACGCAGCGCGTACTCCCAGTCGAAGACCGTCTTCATCGTGTTCTCGACTTCGCGCACGGCTCCCGAGTCGGGCAGGGGGACGGGGTTCGTCTGTTCGTATTTCACGGTCGGGTCCTCGTTGCGGGCGTCTCGGTGAGGTCGGCGGCGCCGACATAGCGGGTGAAGTTGCGGACGATCTCGCGGATGACGTCGGCGTCCGAGAGCGGACGGCCCGCGGCGCGCAGGCGGCCGGAGACGACGCGCTGCAGCGTCAGGCCGAAGGCGAACTGGACGGCGAGGTCGATCGCGAGGTCCGGCTCGGGATGGTCGAAGGCGTCGCGGCGCGTCATCAGCAGTCGCGTGATGCGCTCGGACACGAGCGCGCGGAAGCGCAGGGCGTCGGCGCGCACCTCCGGGTCGAGGGCGGTTCGCGTGAGGAAGGCGGCGATCAGGTTGCGTCGCTCGCCGATCACCGTGACCAGCTCGGTGGCGCAGGCCTCGACGATCGCCTCCAGCGGCGCGTCCTCCCAACGAGCCTCGTCGGCGAGGGCGTCGACGCGGTCGGCCATCTCGGCGAGGAAGCGCTCTTCGAGCGCGCGGAGGAGGGCGTCCTTGTCGCGGAAGCGGGCATAGAACCCGCCGACCGACGACTTCGCGCGTCGCACGATCTCCGGGATCGACGCGTCGGCCGGTCCCTTCTCTTCGATCAGCGCCTCGGCCGCGTCGAGGAGGCGGTGCAGCGTGGCGTGGCTGCGCGCCTGCTTCAGCGGGGCGGGGCTCTCGAGCTGGGGCGGGGCGGCGGACATCGCGTCCTCCGAAGCCGGGGTTGCTTCGAATCCAGAATCAGAATCTCATTCGGATTCTATCGGGGTCGCCCCGATCCCGCCATCGGGCCACCCAAAAAAGCGTCCCGTTTCCGGTCGGTTGCACGCCCGCTTCGGTCGCGGGGCCCCGCTGCCGATGAGTCCTTCGAGGAGGCTCGGATGGGAAACCGGCGTCGCAGGGAGGCAGAGACCCACGCGCTCCGCGGCTTCCGCGCTCAGGAGCGCGGCGAGCTCGGCTCGGCGCTGCGCTGGCTCATCGAGGCGGGGCGCGGCGGCCATGCCCCGGCCCAGTGGTGCGTCGGAACCCTCTACGAGAACGGCGAAACCGGACCTCGCGACGTCGCCCGCGCCCTCTACTGGCTGCGTCGCGCCGCTCGCCAGGGATTCGGCCCGGCCGAGTTCTCGCTCGGCTTTCTCTACGAGCGCGGCGACGGCGTTCCCGCCGACCCGCACGAGGCGGCGCTCTGGTACGAGCGCGCCGCCGAACACGGCGAGCGCGGCGCCCAGCTCCACCTCGCGCGCATGCTGCTGCTCGGCGAGGTCGGCGAGCCCGACCCCGTCGTCGCTGCGCACTGGCTCCAATGCGCCGCGGAGCAGGGCGCCCATGAGGCCGCCTACACCCTCGGCATCCTCTACCGCCGCGGCTTCGGCGTCCCGCGTGATGTGCGCCGTTCCTTCTGGTGGACGAGCCGCGCCGCCCACGCCGGACACCGCGCCGCGCAGGTGAACCTGAGCGTCCTGTATCTCCGCGGCGAAGGCGTGCGCGAAGACCAGGCTCGCGGCGTCGCCTGGCTGCGCCGCGCGGCCGACGCCGGCAGCGCGTCCGCACAGCGCCGACTCGGTCGGTGTTATGCGGAAGGAGTGGGGGTTCCCTTCGATCTGCGCGCCGCCTACATGTGGGCGACGCTCGCTGCCGAGGCCGGGGATGTCGAGGGGAAGGCGCTACGCGAGGCGGTCGCTGCGCACCTCACGACGTGGGATCGCTGGGAGGCTCGCTCGCAAGCGGCTTCCTGGCGCGAGGGCGTGCGGTGCTCGTGAAATCGAGGCCGGGCGCGGGGGCGATGGAGGGACATCGCCTGCCAGGCCGGCGGACGCTATCTGCTCTTCGGGGACGCATGGCGCGCTGAACATCGGCGATGTCTCTCCATCGCCCCCGCGCCCGACGACGGTTCTACTTTCTCCGCCAGCGCGTGCCGTCCGGGGAGTCGAGCAGCTCGATCCCGCGCTCGCCCAGGGCATCGCGAAGCTCGTCGGCGCGAGCCCAGTCCTTGGCTTCGCGGGCGGCGTCGCGCTCGGCGACGAGCTTGTCGATCTCGGCGTCGTCGTCGCCGCGCGCGGGTGCGTCGGAGAGCACGCCGAAGATCTGGTCGAACTCGCGCATCTGGGCGACGGCGCGCGCGGCGTCCGCAGCGCCCGGGTCGGCGCGATTGATCGCGGTCATGAACTCGTGGATCACCGCGAGGGCCACCGAGGTGTTGAGGTCGTCCTCGAGCGCCGCGGCGAAGTCGCGCTGCGCGGTCTCGATCGCCGTGGCGACGGCGGGATCGTCTTCGCGCTCGGGCCGGTCGGCCATCTCGTAATGCACGAAGTTGTCGAGCTTCGCGCGTGTCTTCGCGGCTTCGTCGATCAGCGCGAGGTCGAAGGGCAGGGGCGAGCGGTAGTGCTGACGCAAGAGATAGAGGCGCAGATCGGCGCCCGAATAACCCTTCTCGACCAGCTGCGGGACGGTGTAGAGCGTGCCCGCGCGCTTGCTCATCTTCTCGCCGCCGATCTCGAGCCAGCCGCAGTGGATCCAGTGGCGCACGAAGGTCTGGCCGGTGACGCACTCGCTCTGGGCGATCTCGCACTCGTGGTGGGGGAACTTGTTGTCCGGCCCGCCGGTGTGGATGTCGAGGGTGTCGCCGAGATACTTCCGCGCCATCGCCGAACATTCGATGTGCCAACCGGGGAAGCCGCGCCCGAAGGGCGAATCCCACTGCATCAGGTGCTTCGGGTCGCGCTTCCAGAGCGCGAAGTCGGCGGGGTGGCGCTTTTCGCTGCGCTGCTCGACCCGGCCCGACGCCCCGGCTTCGAGCTCGGAGAGCGTGTTGCCCGAGAGCGCGCCGTAACGATCGAAGGACGCGACGTCGAAGTAGACGTTCCCCTCCGCTTCGTAGGCGTGCCCGTCCTCGAGGAGCTTCTCGATCATCGCGATCATCTCGGGCACGTGTTCGGTGGCGCGCGGGTAGTGATGCGCGGGCAGGATGCCGAGCACGGCGAGGTCTTGCTTGAAGTTCTCCTCCTCCTCGCGCGCGATCTGCCACGGATCGAGCTTGCGGCGCGCGGCCTCCTTCTGGAGCTTGTCCTCGCCCGACGCGTCGGCGACGTCGTCCTCGGTGAGGTGCCCGACGTCGGTGATGTTCATGATCTGGGTGACCGAGCGGCCCTGCATCTCGAAGGTGCGCCGCAAGAGATCGGCGAGGACGAACGCGCGGAAGTTGCCGATGTGCTGGCGCTTGTAGACCGTCGGCCCGCAGTGGTACATGCGCACCGCGCCCGGGTCGGCCGGTGTGAACTCCTCGACCTTCCCGGTCAGGCTGTTGTGCAGGCGCATCGTCATTCCGTCGTTTCGCTCGGGGCGGGGCGGCCCGTCACGGCAGGGCAGCGATGTAGGCCACCCAGGCCGGGTCGTCGGGCGCCTTCGTGGCCTTGTAGTAGACGCCGGTGCCTTCGTTCGTCTTGCGGTCGGTGCGCTCCCAGTAGGCGTCGGTGCGCGAGAAGCCGGCGTCGTGCAGGGCGTCGCGCAGCTCGGGGATGCTCCACAGGCGCCAGTCGTAGGTGAAGGCGCGCTCGATGGAGCTGCCATCGCCGAACTCGAAATGGATGTAGTTGACGGCGCGGTTGTTGATCGGGTCGAAGACGTCCTGGTCCCAGACGTAGTCGAAGTCGTCGTGCTCGCGTGTCTCGGTGAGCGTGCGCTGCGACTCGGCCCCGCCGTAGAGATCGATCAGGAACATCCCCTCGCGGTGGATCGACTCGAGCGCGCGCCGGAAGTAGGCGACGAGGTCGCTGCGCTCCTGGAAGACGAAGTAGGAGAAGTTGAAGCCGACCGTCACGTCGACGGCCTCGTGCTTCACCTCGCGCACGTCCCCCTGGATGAGCTCGATCCGCGCTGCC
>JAHEJV010000381.1 GCA_024638705.1 Deltaproteobacteria bacterium
CAAGCAGGTGACCGGCGCCTCCGAGTCCGACCTCAAGCGCGTCGCCGGCGGCGACACGATCGAGCTGGGCGCCGTGCGCGTCCGCCTCCTTCACACGCCCGGCCACACGCCCGGATCCCAGTGCTTCCTCGTCGAAGAAGAGGGGAAGCCGGGCCGCCTGGTCTCCGGCGACACCCTCTTCCTCGGCAGCTGCGGCCGGGTCGACCTGCCCGGCAGCGACCCCGAGGCGATGTACCACAGCCTCAACGGGACGCTGAAACAGCTGCCGGACGACACCATCCTCTACCCCGGCCACCTCTACTCGGCCGAGGCCCAGGGCTCACTCGGCGACGAGAAGCGCAACAACCCCTTCCTGCGCGTCGCCAGCCTCGAGCAGTTCCTGATGTTCATGGGCGCGTAACCAGTCGACTTCGCTCGGATTCGCGGCGCGATGCGCGCGGCGGGTCGACGTCCGAGCGGCTTGCGGCGAAAAACGCCCTCCAGTAGCTTCCGCCCGCTTTCGCCGCCCCGGCGCCGACCGGCCTCGGGGTTTCCTTTTTCCCCAATCCCCCACACAGGCATGGAGGCCTTTCCCCCATGAAGATCATGGTGTGTCTCAAGCAGGTGCCGCACCAGGACGCCCGCCTCGACATCAACGGCGACGGATCCTGGATCAAAGAAGACGGCATCAAGTTCGAGATCAACAGCTACGACACCTACGCCCTCGAAGAAGCGCTCCGCACCAAGGACGCCGGCGAGGCCGAGGTGGTCGTCGTGTCGATCGGTCCGGACCGCGTCACCCAGGCGCTGCGCACGGCGCTCGGCATGGGCGCCGACCGCGCGATCCACGTGAACGACCCGGAAGCCGAAGGCTCCGACGCCCTCGGCATCGCGAAGATCCTCGCGGCGATCGCGAAGGAAGAGAACCCCGACCTGATCTTCGCCGGCCTGATGGCCGACGACGGCAACTTCGCGTCGGTGCCGCCGATGCTCGCCGAGCTGGTCGGCATGCCGCACACCACCGCCGCCGTCGCCATCGACCGCAGCAACGGCACGCTCACCATCGATCGCGAAATCGAGGGGGGTGCTTCCGAGGTGGTCGAGCTGCAGTCGCCCTGCCTCGTCGCCGTGCAGACGGGTCTGAACCAGGTGCGTTATGCGTCGCTCAAAGGGATCATGGCCGCGAAGAAGAAGCCGCTCGACGTGAAGACCGTGGCCGACCTCGGCCTTGCCGGTCAGGTCGGTGCCGGCGCGGCGAAGATCAAGATCGAGTCGATCGCGCCGCCGCCGAAGGGCGACCGCGCGGACATCCTCTCGGGTTCGACCGACGAAGTGGTCGCCGGGCTCGTCACCAAGATCAAGGAGCTGGGGCTGCTCTAGCAAGCGGCCGCAGGCCGCGCGCAGCGAGCCGCAGGCGAGCGAAGTCGAACAGAACAACGGAGCGGAGCGCCGCCTGGCATCCCTCTATCCGAACAGGAGCCTACTATGGGCAGCATTCTCATCGTTACCGAGATCCAGAAGGGACAGATCCGCGAGGCCAGCTACGAGCTCGCCGCCTTCGCGCAGCAGATCGCCGCGGCCGGCGGTCGCGACGTGAAGAGCCTCGTGATGGGCCAGGGCATCGAAGGCCAGGCCGAAGAGTTCTCGAAGAAGGGCGGCGGCACGGTCTACGCCGCCGACCACGAGCTCCTCGCCAACTACTCGGCCGAGACGGCGTCGGCGGCGATCCGCGCGGCCGTCGAAGCGTCGGGCGCCGATCTCGTGCTCATCTCCAACACGCCGACCGGCTGGGACGTCGCGCCGCGGGTGGGCGCCGCCCTCGACGCCGCCTTCGTGAGCGACGCCTTCTCCGTCGACCTCGAGGACGGCAACGTGTCGTTCATGCGCCGCGTCTTCAACGGCAAGCTCGACGCGAAGATCTCGACGACCGGCGGAACGGTCGTCGCGACGATGCAGCCCGGCGCCACCTCGCCCTTCGACGCCGCCACCGACGGCTCGGTCGAGAAGCTCGAGGTGTCCGTCGACGCGGGCGCGCTGCGCAGCAAGTTCGTGGAGATCAAGGTCGCCGAGGCGAAGGGCGTCGATCTCTCGAAGGCCAGCGTGATCGTGTCCGGCGGACGCGGCGTCGGCGACCCCGAGAAGTTCCCGGAGGTGATCCAGCCCCTCGCGGACGCCCTCGGCGGCGCGATGGGCGCCAGCCGTCCGGTGGTCGACGCGGGTTGGCTCCCGCACGAATACCAGGTCGGCTCCTCGGGCCAGGTGGTGAGCCCGAAGCTCTACATCGCGGCGGGCATCTCCGGCGCCATCCAGCACCTCGTCGGCATGAAGTCGTCGAACTTCATCGTCGCGATCAACAAGGATCCCGACGCCCCGATCTTCGAGGTGGCCAACCTCGGCGTCGTCGCCGATCTCTTCGAGATCGTGCCGGCCCTCACCGAGGCGGTGAAAGCCGCCAAGGGCTGACCTGCGGGGGGCGAGTGCCCCACGTCGGATCGTTCGAACCGCAAAGGGGGTTCTTCTTCGCAAGAACCCCCTTTTGCGTGGCGAAGTGCGTTGACAGGGTCAGGCGTCGGGAGTAGTGATCCGTTGAAGGTCCGCGCAGCGAACCACTCGGGGGAGGTTCGATGCAGCAGCCGCGCCGCATCGCGTTCATCAATGAGAAGGGCGGCAGCGCCAAGACGACGCTGGTCGCCAACCTCGGCGCCTACCTCGCGCTCCGCCGCGGACGCCGCGTCCTCGCGATCGACATGGACCCGCAGGGGCAGCTCGCGAAGGTGTTCGGCGTGAGCCACCGCGCGCCGACGCGCTCGGCGATCGACCTGCTCCTCGACACGGTGCTCGGGGAGCCCGGCCCGGAGGGCGCGGAGACGACGCCCGCGGCGTGCATGCTGCCCACCGTCCGCACGCGGATCGACGGGCTCGATCTCGTCGTCGCGAACAAGTCGCTCGGGCTATTTCCGGCCTGGGAGGAAGGCGACACCGACCCCACGGCACGGCTGGCGGCCACGCTCGACCGCGCGCTCCGCCTCGACCACTACGACTTCGTCTTCTTCGATGCGCCGCCCTCCTTCGGACCGCTGACGATGAACATCCTGCGCGCCGCGGACGAGGTGGTGGTGCCTGTCCCGCTCACCTACCTCGGCCTCGACGGCTGCGCCGAGCTGATGCGGACGATCGAGACGGTGCGCGAGCGCTACGACCGCCGCGCGCTGCGCATCACGATGGTCGTCCCAACCTTCTATCGGCGCACGAAGCTCGCCCAGGAGCTGCTCGGAAAGCTGGAGGCGCGCTTCCCGAAGGAAATCTCCCACTCGGTGCTCGGCTACCACGTCCGCATCGACGAGGCCCAGTCGAAGGGCTTGTCGATCTTCGAGTGCGCGCCGCGGGATCGCGGCGCGCGCGCCCTGGCCGAGCTCGCCGAAGAGCTCGAGCTGCGCGCGCCATACGGAGCGACGGAGACGAAGTGACCGAGCCCGCCCCCCGCCCTGTCGGACCTGCCCCGCCTGCTGAGGGTGTCGGGGCCAGGGGGTCCGACCGCGGCGCGGCGGCCTCCGGAGCGGAAGGCCCGGTCGCGCGCGACCGGGATCCCTTTGCCGACGACGGATTGCCCGACCCCCTCGAGGCCCGGCTCGACATGATCGAGCGTCGCCGCCCGGCGGTCGCCGACCCCGCTCCGCAACCCGCGCCCCGGCGCCCGCCCGCGATCCCCACGCTCGAGGAGATCGAGCTCCCCGAGCACGGCGACCTCTGGGACCGACTGCTTCCCGACCGCGCGAGGCGCGCGCTCGCCGCCACCGCCCACCTCGTCGAGGGCGAGGGCCCCTACGACCGCTTCGGCTACTCGCCGGACACCGCGCGCAAGAGCGTCCCCTGGATCTACGCCCTCTACCGCTACTACTTCCGCGTCGAGAGCCAGGGTCACGCGCATCTGCCCGAGCACGGGCCCGCCATCCTCGCGGCCAACCACGCGGGCCTGCTCCCCTTCGACGGGGCGATGACGATCCTCGACGTGCTGCTCCACACCGACCCGCCGCGGCTGCCGCGAGCGATCGTCGATCGCTGGGCAGGCGAGCTTCCGTTCGTGAACGTCTTCTACGCGCGCGTCGGTCAGGTCGTCGGCACGCACGAGAACTTCGACGACCTCATGGACGACGATCAGCTCGTGCTCGTCTTCCCCGAAGGCATCGATGGAATCCGCAAGACGATCGCGCACCGGTACCGCTTGCAGAAGTTCCACGTCGGCTTCGTCGAACACGCATTGCGCGCCGGCGCGCCGATCGTCCCGACGGCGGTGATCGGCAGCGACGACCAGGCGCCGATCCTCTTCGACGTGAAGCCGCTCGCGAAGATGCTGGGCCTGCCGGTCGCGCCGC
>JAHEJV010000382.1 GCA_024638705.1 Deltaproteobacteria bacterium
GCTCGGCGGGTGAAACGGCTCGATCCGATGCCCGGCGCTCTCGTAGGAGGCGCGGCTACGGGGCCACGAAGACGTGCGAGATCATCGTCGTGCCCTCGAAGACCGCACGATCCTCGACGTGGTGCTCGTCGACGAAGACGAAGTCGAAGGTCCGGTTCTCGTTCACGTCGCGGTGGAGCATCACGAGATAGCGGTCGCCTGCGGCCGGCATCTCGTCCACCTTCACCGCCACGTCCTCGTTCTCGCCGTCGGCGATGTACGTCGCGCCGGAGTAGATCATCCCGTTGGGCTTCCCGTTCTCGAAGGGGTGCAGCACGAGCCAGCCGTTGCCGTCGATGCGCGCCTTCGGAAAGGTGAACGTGGCGCCGTCGCGCCGCACGCCGTCGACCACGATCCAGTTGTGCTCGCCGTCGCCGAAGGAGATCTGCGGCTTCGCAGCGGAGTCCGGCGCGGACTCGACCGAGGGCGTGCTCTCGCACGCGACCGAGAGAAGCGCTGCGAGCAGGAAGACCGGCCGGATGCGGATGACGTTCATGGAAACCTCCCAGGGGCGTCACGCTCGCCGGACGCCGCGTCGGTGTCAAGCCGGTATCGTGCGTCCATGCCGCCGACCGCCTGCACCCTCGAAGCCCACGGCCTCGCGCGGATGTCCCACGTCTCGCTCGAGGTGGCCGACCTCCCGCGCGCCCTCTCCTTCTACCGCAGCCACTTCGGCATGCAGACGGTGCTCGAGCGGGAGCTGGCCGGCCCGGAGTTCGAGGCGGTCACCGGGGTCACCGGTGCGCGCTCGTCCATGGTGCGCGGACTGATCGCCAGCCACTCGGTCGTGCAGCTCTTCTGGCACAGCTGGCGCGAACCGGCGCGGGAGAAGCGCACGCTGATGTCGTTCGAGGTGCGCGACGCGGTTGGCGCGCACGCGTCGCTCGTCGCGGCGGGCGTCGCCTGCCAGAGCGAGCCCGTCGTCTTCGACAACTCGACCGCCTTCGTGCTCCACGACCCGGACGGCCACCCGATCGAGATCATCGAGTGGCGCCCGGACGCGTCGCCCTATCGGGTGCCGGATCCCTCTCGCTGAACCGCGGCGTGCGGCCTTCGCGGGCTCAGGCGCGTAGCCATCCGGGGATCTGGACGGCGAGCGCCACGAATCCGACCAACCAGAAGAACACGAGGGCGACGCCGAGGAGCCCCCCGCCCGCGTTCGGAACGAGATCCGGATCGTCCACGTCGGCAAGGACCTTCGGATCGAGCGGTCCGGCGATCTCTTCGAGCACGAGCCCGGTGCGTTCGGCGATCGATTCAGGAACGCAGTTCGGAGCGGCAGCAACGGGCTTCATCGGCAATCTCCAGCAGGCGCATGTGGGAAGATGGAATGCAGCGACCGTGCCATCCTGGCGTCGACTCGCGCGGCTCCCGATGGCCCGATTCCGGCCCGATTCAGTCGCTTTCGTGCACGATCAGCGAAGCTCGATGGGAGAACGTGCGCGTTCACGCGCCAAGGCGTGCCCCATCGCGGGGCACATCGACCCGGCAGGCGTCCGAAATCCCGGCCTGCTACCTGAGTGGGACGCGACCCCGCGCGCCGCGAGCCGCCAATGGAATCCCCTCTCGACGACTATCAGCGAAACGGCTTCACGATCCTCCGCAACGTCCTCTCCGGCGCCGAGATCGACGCCCTCCGCAAGTCCCTCCAGCCCTACCTCGACCTCGAGTGGGAGGGACGCAACGACTTCGAGGGGGAGAAGACGCGGCGCGTGTACTCCCTCGTCGGCCGCGGCGAGATATTCGAGCGCACCGCCGAGCATCCGGCGGTGCTCGAGCTGCTCGACACCCAGCTCGAGCCCGGATATCTGCTCACCGCCAGCCAGGCGATCTGCATCGGCCCGGGAGAGACGCCCCAGCCGATCCACTTCGACGACGGCTTCTACACGATTCCGCGCCCGCGCCCGGCCGTGAGCGTCTCGACGATCTGGGCGCTCGACGACTTCACGGCGGAGAACGGCGGCACCGAAGTGATTCCCGGCAGCCACACGTGGTCGGACGCGCATGTCGCGGGCACCTATCTCGATCCCTCGGACGCCGCGTCCGACCCGGCGCTCGAGGCGCGCCTCGTCCCGGTCGAGATGGCGGCCGGCTCGCTCGTGCTGTTCTCGGGCACGCTCCTGCACCGCGGCGGCGCGAACCGCTCGAACGCGTTCCGCCGCGCGTTCAGCCACCAGTACTGCGAGCCCTGGGCGCGCCAGCAGGAGAACTTCATGCTGTCGATCCCGCCCGAGCGCACGAAACGGATGTCGCGGCGACTGCGCGAGTTGATCGGCTATTCGATCCGCCCCCCGTTCATGGGACAGCTCGCCGGACGCCACCCCGAGAAGTCGCTCGCCGACGACTACGTGAACTCGCTGATCGCCGACGACGAGGCGATCGCGAAGCGCGCGAAGCAGTAGTCTCGCCCAACAGCCCCGTCACCGGAGTCCTCATTGCCCGTCCCTCGTCCGCCCCAGCCCGAGACGCCGGCGCCCGACGCGTTCGCGGTGCACCGCGCCCCCGTCGCCGACGGGGTCGAGCTCGCCTACCTCCGCGAGGGCATCGGCGGCTACCCCTTGCTGCTCGTGCACGGCTACCCGGAGACGAAGCGGATCTGGTGGCGCAACGTCGCGCCGCTCGCCGCGGCGGGCTTCGAGGTGATCGTCCCCGACCTGCGCGGCTACGGCGACTCGGATCTCTCGCCGAACGACGAGTACGACCTCGCGCTCTACTCCCGCGACCTCCACACGCTCGTGCACGACGTCCTCGGCCACCCGCGCTGTGGCCTGGTCGGCGGCGACGTCGGCGGCGTGGTGATCGTCGACATGGCGAACCGCTTCCCCGGCTTCGCCGACCGGATGATCTTCTTCAACACCGTCGCGCCGGTCGTGCTCGACCGCGCCGACTGGTACGCCGAGCACGGCCTCTCGCTCGTGCCGCTCGAGCCAGGACCCACCGGCGACTATCGCATCCGCCAGGGACGCGACGGGAAGGAGCTGCTCGCAGAGCTCGACACCCCCGCGCGTCGCCGGCGCTATGTGCGCGAATTCTACGAACACCGGCTGTGGGCGTCGCAATACTCCTTCGAGGAAGCCGACTGCGACTTCATGACCGAGCCCTTCGCCGACGCGGCGAAGCTCGCCGCGAGCTGGGCGCCCTACCAGCTCGAGCACGGTCGTCCGATGAGCGAGCCGCCGCTGCTGATGCAGCAGACGGAGACGCGGACGCTGATCCTCTACGGTCCGGACGATCAGGTCGTGCCAAAGGACTTCCCGAAGCGCTGCGAGATCGCCTTCCCGAACCGGGTCGGCCCGCTCGTCGTGCCCGAGGCCGGCCACTTCCTCCAGTGGGAGCGCGCCGACGTCTTCAATCCGGTCACCGAGATGTTCTTCGGCGACCTGCGCGCGCGCTGACCTTCGAGCCGGGAGCCCCCATGAAGAAGCCCGACGCCCAGATCCTGCTCGAACGCTACTGGGAAGAAGTGAACAACCAGGGCAACCTGGAACTGCTGCGCGAGCTGTGCGCCGACCCGATCGTCCGGCACGACCCGAAGGGCCAGACGACGAAGCTCAGCCACGACGAGCAGATCGCCCGCATCCGCTTCGGCCTCGACGAGATGGGCGTCCACATCGACCGCGTGATCACCCACGCCGACGACACCTACGTCACCTCGGTGTGGAACATGCAGTTCACGAAGAAGGGCGGCACCGAGATGTGCGGCATCGAGGTGTTCAAGGTGGTGGACGGACGCCTCGCCGAGTGCTGGAACACGCCCTACGCCGAAGGCCACTGGGGTTAGGCGTGACGAGCCTCGACCCTCTCGGCGAGAACCCGCGCTTCTTCGATCTCGTCGGCCAGATGCGCGCGATGCGCCGGCCGAAGCCCGACCCGGGCGATGGGGACGGCGGCGGCGCGTGACGCGTTGACGCCGCAGCACGACCTGATCGTCGTCGGCGCCGGGGCGGCGGGCCTGTGGGCGGCGGCGCGCGCGGCAGAGCTCGGCCGTCGCGTGCTCGTGCTCGAGAAGACGCCACGCACCGGAACGAAGGTGCTCGCGAGCGGCGGATCGCGCTGCAACCTCACCACGGCGCTCGGCCCCGCGGAGGCGGCGCGCGCCTTCGGCAAGGCAGGCGCGCGCTTCCTCAAGCACGCCTTTCGCGTGCTCCCGCCGAGCGCGGTGCGCGAGCGCTTCGCCGATCTCGGCGTCGCGACGGTGGAAGAGCCCCTCGACAAGATCTTTCCCGCGAGCGGGCGCGCGCGCGACGTGCGCGATGCCCTCGAGGGCTGGGCGCGCGACGCCGGGGCGGCAATCCGCTGCAACGCC
>JAHEJV010000383.1 GCA_024638705.1 Deltaproteobacteria bacterium
GACCCCGTGGGCCGAGGCGATCGCACTGCGTTAGTCGCCGCTCACGCGTGCAGGTGCGCGCGGATCTCGCCGACGCCGTCGATCGCCGCCTCGCTCGAGGCCGCGACCGCCATCACGTTGAAATCGCGACACCCGGCCTCGGCGTAGGGGCGCAGGAATTCGGCGATCTCCGCCGGTGCGCCGTAGGGGCTGTACTTCTCGAAGCGCTCGTACGGGACGTGGTAGAAGCCGGACATCCGTTTCGCGAGACGCTCGCGCGCCGTTTCGCGATCGGCGTCGATGCCGACCCAGACCTGGAGTCCGTGGCGCCACGCGACTTCGCGCTCAGCGCCCTCCGCCTCGACCTGCTCGATCACGTCCGCGAAGCGACGCGACGAGCACCACACCCCGAGCCAGCCGTCCCCGAGCCGACCCGCGCGGCGCACCGCGGCGTCGGAACGACCGCCGATCACGATCGGAACGGGGGGCGTCGGCGCGGGCAGGATCTTCGCTTCTTCGAATGCGAAGAACTCGCACTCGTGACTCACGGCTTCGCCCGAGAGCAGCGCGCGCAGGGCAACGAGACTCTCGTCCGTGCGACGCCCGCGCGTGCGCGGGTCGACGCCGCAGATCTCGATCTCGTGGCGGTCCTCGCCGCCGACGCCGACGCCCAGCACGAGGCGTCCGGGCGCCGATTCGCAGAGCGTCGCGATTTGACGCGCGACCGGCACCGGGTGGCGCAGCGCGAGCAGGTACACCCCGACGTACGCGGTGAGCTCCGGGTCCATCGCCGTGAGCGCCGTCGCCTGGATCAGGCCGTCCATCCCCGCGCCGGTGTGGAAGCTCACGTGGTCGGCCATGAAGAGATGGTCGAGTGCGACGGCGCGCGCGCGGTCGAGCAGCGCGCGGCGCTGCGCGTGCGCGCCGGTGAGCACGCCCTCGTCGGCGAGGCCACCGACCCGGACCGTCGTCGCAGCGACCGTCATAGCAGCGACGTGTCGGTCTCCAGCCCGAGGAAGAGCCGACCGGTCAGCTCGAGCGTCGACGGACTCACCATCATGTGCTGGGTCGTGACGTGGACGTCGCGGAAGATGCGCTGGAGCGGCGACGTGCGGAACACCGACGTGCCGCCGGCGAGGTGGTACATGAGGTCGACGGCTTCGGCGGCGGTGCGCGTCGCGTGTGTCGTCGCGAGCCGGATGTCGCGCTTGTGCTCGTCCTCGATGCGCCCCTCGGCGCAGGCGCGCTCCCAGGCCGCTTCGATCGCCTCGTAGTAGAACGCGCGCGCGGAGCGCAGCAGCGCCTCGGCCCGGGAGACGTCGGCCTGGGCCGCCGGTCGCTCGGCGAGACTCCGGCTGCTTCCCTGCGGCGTCTTGCCACCGGCGAGGTCGACCAGCGCGTCGATCCCCGCGCGTCCGAGGCCGAGGGCGACGGCGGCGATGCCCATCCCGAGCAATCCGAACTGGGGGAACGCGTAGAGCGGACGCTCGAGCGGCCGGTCGACGCCGAGCCCGGCGACGCGCTCGTTCGGCACGAAGCAGTCGTTCATCGCGAAGTCGGTGCTGCCCGTGCCGCACAGACCCGACACCTGCCACGTGTCGAAGAACTCGACCTCGCTCGCGGGCACCAGCATCGACCGCGACCGCGGCGCGCCGCTCTTCATGCGCTCGACCTCGCCGTCGCGGATCACCTGGCAGCCGCCCATCACCCAGTCGGCGTTCTGCGTGCCCGAGCCCCACTGCCACCGGCCGGTCGCACGGAAGCCGCCCTCCACCGCCGTCGCCTTGCCGCGCGGCGCGAACACCCCGCAGAGCAACACCTCGGGGTGGGAGAAGATCTCCCGCGCCGATCCGGGCGGCAGCAGCGCGAGGAGCGTTCCCGACGTGGCGCCGATGAAGCAGCACCAGGCGGACGCGCCGTCCCAGCGTGCCAGCGTCTCGATCGCCGACATCGTCTCGGCGGGCGGAAGCTCGAGGCCGCCGTAGGCCTCGGGCACGCACGTGCGATAGAAGCCGGCGCGCGCGAACGATTTCGAAAGGTCGACCGGAAGGCGGCGCGCGGCCTCGATCTCGTCGGCGCGACCGAGCAGCTCGCTCTCGAAACCCAGCGCCGCCGCGCGAATGTCCGCTCCCGATCCGCCCATCCCGCTCACTCCCCGCGCAGTCCGAGCCGGCCCGCGATGTTGTTCTTCTGCATGTTGGAGGAGCCGCCCACGATCGGCATCCCCAGCAGGTCGCGCACGTGGCGCTCCATGTCGTGGCCCTCGGCGAGACCATAGGCGCCCATCACCTGCTGGCACGCGATGGCGATCTCGACGGCCGTGTCGGCGACGAAGAGCTTCGCCATCGAGGTCTCGACTGCACAGGGACGCCCGGACTGCGCGACGTGGGCCGCTCGGTAGAGCATCCCGCGGCACGCTTCGAGCTTCGTACGCGCTTCGACGAGGGAGTGCCGCACCGCCTGGTGCGCACTGATCGGGCGTCCGAACTGGACGCGCTCCTGGGCGTACTCCCAGGCCTCTTCGACGGCGGCCTGCGCGATGCCGAAGGCCACCGCGGTGATCTCGAGCTTCTCCACGTCGAGCGCCTTGCCCGCGAGCATCTTCCAGCCGCGGTTCCACGCCCCCTCGCCGCCGACGAGATGGTCGATCGGCACCTGCGCGCCCTCGAAGAGCACGTCGCTCGACAGCGTGTAGCGGAGGTTCGCGTGCTCGATGGGGTGCACGCGCACGCCGGGCGTGTCCTTCGGGACGAGCACGAAGGAGAGATTCTGGTAGCGCGGCGCCTCCGGGTCGCTCTTCACCAGGCAGTAGATGTAGTCGGCCCAATCGGCGCCGGTGCACCAGCGCTTGAAGCCGTCGAGGACGATGTGCTTCCCGTCGTCGCTGCGACGCGCGGTCGTCGTGACGCTCGCGAGGTCGCCGCCGACGTCGGGCTCGGAGAGCCCGTACGCGAAGAGCAGCTCGCCGTTCGCGAGCTTCGGCAGGAGCTCGCGCTTCTGCGCGTCGGAGCCGTTCTCGGAGATGTTCATCCCTCCGTAGAAGGCGCAGTGGATGAACGGCCCGGCGGCGAACGCGCCCGCCCGGCACAGCTCCTCGATGACGGCGACGGCAGCGACGAGGTCGCGCCCCTGCCCGCCATACTCCTCGTCGATCGTCAGGCCGCAGACCCCGAGTGACGCCAGCTTGTCGAACACCTCGCGCGGAAAGCGGTGCTCGCGGTCGAACTGGCGCACGCGGTCGGCCGGCAGCTCCTCGGCGACGAACCGCTTCAGCGTGTCGCGCAGCATCGCGATGTGCTCGGGCTCGTCGGTGAAGTAGAGACTCACGACGACGCGAGGCGAAGGGGTTCGCCCCAGGCGTCGGCGAAGGCGAGCTTCTCGACCGGGCGGCGCGAGATCGGTCCGTGTCCGCCGAGCACGGGGTAGCCGATCGGCACCGCGGCAGCGGTCGCCCACGGCTCGGGGATCGCGAGCAGCTCCCGGACCTCCGGCTCCACCTCGCAGAGCAGCGTCGTCAGCACGCAGCCGAGCCCTTCGGCGCGACACGCGAGCAGCGCGTTCTCCACCGCCGGATAGATCGATCCACCGCCGACGACCGAGATGCGATCCTGCTTCGCGTCGGTGATCGCCATCGACTTCGGGTTGAAGCAGAAGACGAGCAGCGCCGGGGTGTGCGCGAAGTGTTCGGCGAGATAGTCGCCCGCGTCGATCAGCTTCTTGGTCTTCTCGCGCAGCGCTTCGGGGGCGCCGTCGAGCTGGGCCATGTGCTGGTCGGCGTAGGCGGCCCAGCGCGCGGCGTAGAGCTCGCCGAGCGCGGCCATCTTCTTCGCGTCGCGAACCACGACGACGCGCCACGGCTGCACGTTGCCCCCCGTCGGCGCCCAGCTCGCGGCTTCGAGCACGCGGTGCAGAACGTCGTCGGGGACCGGGTCGGGTCGCAACCGACGCACGGCCCGAAGGGTGCTCATCGCTTCGTAGAGTCCGATCTCGCCCATGCGAATCCCTCTCTCGTTCAACGGCCGCGGAAGACCGGCTTGCGTTTCTCCTGCATCGCGGCGAGCGCCTCGCGGTGATCCTCACTCTGGAAGGTGACGATCTCGAGCGCCGTCGACGTGTCGAAGGCGGTGTTAAGGGCGTCCTTCACGAGCTTGTTCACCGCCTGCTTCGTGTAGCGCACCGCGAGCGGCGCTCCCTCCGCCAGGCGGGTGGCGAAGGCGAGCGCCGTCTCCTCGAGGGCATCCGCCGCCACGACTTCGTTCACGAGGCCCATCCGGTACGCGTCCTCGGCGCTCACCGGATCGCCGGTGAGCAGGAACTGCTTCGCGCGCGCAGGCCCGAGGACCAGCGGCCAGATCG
>JAHEJV010000384.1 GCA_024638705.1 Deltaproteobacteria bacterium
CGGGCGGCTCGACCACATCTTCAAGGAGCAGCTCGATGTGGCCGAAGCGCAGATCCTCCAGGAGACTCCGGAGGCCATTGAGATCCGCCTCGTCCCCCGACCGACCTGGGACGCCGCCAGCGAGACGAAGCTCCTGCGCGAGGTCCGATCGCGGTTGGGCCACGAGATCGAGGTGGTGTTGCGCAGCGTCGATGCGATCCCGCGCGAGCCGAACGGAAAGTTCCGCGCCGTGAAGTCGAACGTAAGGAGCGCTTCCGAATGATCCGAGTGGGACTCGCCCGCACCAGCCGCGACTACGGGGACGTCGAGGCTCCGTACGCTCCTGGCAAGAGCCACCCGGAGATCGTGCGCCTGCTCGGCGAGGGTGCGGTGGGGGACGCCGCGAACCCGGCATACGAGGCGGTTCGGACGGCACTCTTCGGGCTCGGGCTCGACGCCGACCGGCACGGCACCGCGGAGTGGAACCCGATCGGCGATCTCGTCGGCCGCGGCGCGCGCATCGTGCTCAAGCCCAACTTCATCCGACACTGGAATCCGCGCGAGGGCGGCAGCGTCGAGAGCGTGATCACGCACGGAGCCATCCTGCGCGCCATCGCAGACTACGCCTGGATCGCCGTCGGTGCCGAGGGGTCGGTGGCGATCGCCGAGGCGCCGCAGCACGACTGCGACTTCGACCGCATCCGCGAGATCGTCGGCCTCGACGCGCTGACGTCCCTCTACCAGGACGAGCTCGGGCGCGTGCTCGAGGTGATCGACCTGCGACGCGAGACGGTGACCTACCAGGACGGCGTGATCGTCGAACGCCGCGCGCTGCCGGGCGACCCGGCGGGATACCGCGAGGTCGATCTCGGCGCGAAGAGCTGGTTCCACGATTCGGGGCTCGACCCGGAGCGCTTCCGCGGCGCCGACTACGACGCGGGGCCGACGGTCGAGAACCACCGCAACGGGCGCCACGCCTATCTCCTCTCGGAGACCGTGCTCTCGGCCGACCTCGTCATCAACCTGCCGAAGCTGAAGACGCACAAGAAGACCGGCGTGACGCTCGCGCTCAAGAACCTCGTCGGCATCAACGGCGACAAGAACTGGCTGCCGCACCACTGTGTCGGATCGCCCGACGAAGGGGGCGACGAGTTTCCCGGCGCGCGCTGGATCGACCGGATGCGCAGTCGCGCCACCGAGCACGGGCGCGCGCTGCTCAAGCGCGGCATCGGAGCGAAGCTGGTCCGCGCCGTGCGCCGCGTCGAGAATGCCACGCGCGGCGAAGACTTCCTGCGCAGCGGCAACTGGTACGGCAACCGCACCACCTGGCGCATGTGCCTCGACCTGAACCGCTGCCTCTACTACAGCACGCCGACCGGCCCTCGGCTCGACGCCGACGCGCCCGTCCGCACGGTGCTGACGGTCCTCGACGGCATTCTCGCCGGCGAGGGCGAGGGGCCCCTGGCGACCGACGACCGGCCGCTCGGCGTCGTGATCGCCAGCACAGACCCGGTCGCCGTCGACCTCGTCGCCGTACGCCTGATGGGCTTCGACGAGCAGAACCTCCCGAAGGTCCGCGAGCCGATGTCCGACACCGGTCTGCGCATCACCCGCGTACGCAGCCCCGAAGACGTCGAGGTCGCCGAAGGGGGCGCCGGCGAGCTGACGCTCCGCACGCTCGACGATCTCACCTGCGACGGCGTGTTCCGGCCGCACCCGGGCTGGGCCGGACACC
The DNA here is from genome assembly GCA_024638705.1 of Deltaproteobacteria bacterium. Lineage (GTDB taxonomy): Bacteria > Myxococcota_A > UBA9160 > UBA9160 > SMWR01 > JAHEJV01. The sequence continues at coordinate 1,715 of JAHEJV010000384.1, forward strand.
TCGAGCGCACACCGTGAAGCAGATCATCCAGAACCCGAAGAGCGGCGCGCTCGAGCTCGTCGAGGTGCCGGCGCCGGCGGTCGCGCCCGGTCAGGTGCTCGTGCGCAACCACTTCTCGGTGGTGTCGCCCGGAACCGAGCGCATGGCGATCGATTTCGCGCGCAAGTCGATGCTCGGCAAAGCGCGCAGCCGCCCCGACCTCGTGAAGCAGGTCGTCCGCAAGCTCCAGCAGGACGGGCCGCTTCCCACCTACCGCACGGTGATGACGCGGCTCGATGCCGCGCAGCCGCTCGGCTACTCGTGCGCCGGCGTCGTCGAGGCGGTGGGCGAAGGCGTCGTCGGCTTCGCGCCCGGCGACCGCGTCGCCTGCGCGGGCGCGGGTTATGCGAACCACGCCGAATGGGTCGCGGTGCCGGAGAACCTCGTCGCCCGCGTGCCCGACGGGCTGTCCCTCGACCGCGCGGCCTTCGCCACGCTCGGAGCGATCGCGATGCAGGGCCTGCGCGTCGCCGAGCCCCAGCTCGGCGAGATCGTCGCCGTCGTCGGCCTCGGCATGATCGGTCAGCTCGCGGTACAGCTCCTGCGCGCGAACGGCTGCCGCGTGCTCGCGATCGACATGGACGCCGCGCGCGTCGAGCAGGCGCGCGAACAGGGCGCCGAGTGGGGCGCCGCCCCCGGAGACGACCACGAGGCCTGGAAGCTCGCCCACACCGATGGCGCCGGCGTCGACTTCGCGATCGTCGCCGCGGCCTCCTCCGACTCCGCGCCCATCCAGCTCGCCGCAGAGCTGTGTCGGATGAAGGGCCGCGTCGTGGCCGTCGGCGCGACGGCGATGGACCTCGATCGCCGCGCCTTCTACGACAAGGAGCTCGAGCTGCGCATGAGCATGTCGTATGGCCCGGGACGCTACGACTACCGCTACGAGGAGTCGGGGATCGACTACCCGCGGGCCTACGTGCGCTGGACGGAGAACCGCAATCTCGAGGCCTTCCTGGCGCTGGCGAACTCGGGCGCGATCGATCCGACCGGCATCACTTCCGAGACGGTCGACTTCGCGAAGGCCGTCGCCACCTACGACGAGCTCGCGAGCGGCCGCCTGCGTGCGCTCGCGGTGCTCTTCGAGTACGACGGGGCCGCACCGCTCGACCGCGAGCTCGCGCTGCGCGCGCCGACCGCACGCGCGGCAAAGGACGAGCTGGGCGTCGCCTTCGTCGGCGCGGGCAATTATGCGAAGGGTGTCCTGCTCCCGGCGGTGGGCCGCCTCTCGGGCCTGCGCAAGGTGGCCGTCGTCACGTCCACCGGCGCGTCGGCGCGTCGCACCGCCGAGAAGTTCGACTTCGCCTCCTGCGCCACGGATCCGGCGCCGGTGCTCGAGAATCCGGACGTCGACCTCGTCTTCGTCGCGACGCGCCACGACTCGCACGCCGACCTCGCCGCCGCGGCGCTTCGCGCCGGCAAGGCGGTTTGGCTCGAGAAGCCGGCCGCTCTCGACGAGGCACAACTGGCGACGCTGGAGGAAGCGGCGCGGGAAACCCAGGGCTTCCTCGCGGTCGGCTACAACCGGCGCTTCTCGTCCCACGCGCGGAAGATCCGCGACGCGTTCGCCGGGTCCGGCCCGCTCGCGATCCACTACACCGTGGCCGCCGGCGCGACGCCGACCGGCACCTGGATCAACGACCCGACGGCCGGCGGCGGACGCATCGTCGGAGAGGTGTGCCACTTCGTCGACCTGCTGCTCTTCCTCGTCGGTTCACGGATCACCTCTGTCAGCGCGCACAGCCTGTCGCGCAACCCGGAGACCGACGATTCCACCGTCGCGATGCTCGGCTTCGCCGACGGCTCGACCGCGACGCTGCACTATCTCGCGCAGGCCTCCGCGGCGCTGCCGAAGGAACGCTTCGAGGTGTCGGGCGGCGGACGAACCGCGCGCTGCGAGAACTTCCGCGAGACGACCTTCGCGGGCAGCAAGCCGACGAAGACGCTCAACCAGGACAAGGGCCAGGACACCGCCGTCGCCGAGATCGTCTCGGCGGTGAAGCGCGGTGCGCCCTCCCCCTTCGCTCTCGAAGACCTGCTCGCCGTCTCCCGCGCCACGTTCGCGATCGATCGCGCACGCTGGAGTGGGGAGACGGTGACGCTCGAAGACTAGGCGCTCGCGACCGCCTCGAGCAGGATCTTCTCCGTCTTCGCGACGAAGGGCGGGATGTCGAACTCGGCGCGCGCCCGCGCGAGCCCGGCCTCGCCCATGCGGTGTCGCAGCGAGGCGTCACGGACCAGTCTGATCGCCCTCTCCGCGAAGGACGCGACGTCATCCTCGGCGACGAGGAAACCCGTTTCGCCATCGACGATGATCTCGCGCGGCGCCCCGGAGTCGAATGAGACGACCGGGATGCCCGTGCTCATCGCCTCCGTGATGGTTCGGCCGAAGCCTTCCTGGTAGGACGTCACCGCGAGGATGTCGCTCGCCGCCATCAGCTCGGGGATGTCCTTTCGCCACCCGGTGAAGATCATCGCGTCCCGGCAGCCCAGCTCCCCCGCCTGCGATTCGGCGGATTCGCGCAGCGGGCCGTCCCCGACGAGCATGAAGCGCGCCTCGGGACACTCGGCGGCGATCTTCG
>JAHEJV010000385.1 GCA_024638705.1 Deltaproteobacteria bacterium
CGCAACTTCAAGAAGCGCAACGATGGCAATCCGGCCACCCTCTCCTTCATCGGGAGCCCGGAGATCGTCGTCGCCTACGCATTGGCGGGAACGCTCGAGTTCGATCCGATGAAGGACGAGATCGAGGGCGCGAACGGTCCCTTCCGTCTCGCGCCGCCGAAGCCGGCGCCGGAGATCCCGCGCGACGGCTTCGTCACGAGCCGCGCGGGCTATGCCGATCCGCCGGACGATCGCAGCGGCGTCAGCGTCGAGGTGTCACCCACGAGCGAGCGGCTCCAGGTGCTCGAGCCCTTCGTCCCGTGGCACGGTGGCGACTTCGAGAAGCTGCCGCTCCTGCTCAAGGCGCAGGGGAAGTGCACGACCGACCACATCTCGCCGGCCGGGAAGTGGCTGAAGTTCCGTGGCCATCTCGAGAACATCAGCGACAACATGTTCTCGGGTGCGATCAACGCGTTCTCCGGCGAAGCCGGCACCGCGAAGGATCAGCTCAGCGGCGAGACGGCTCCGATCCCGGCGGTCGCGCGCCACTACAAGGCCGAGGGCCACAAGTGGGTGGTCGTCGGGGACGAGAACTACGGCGAGGGCTCGAGCCGCGAACACGCGGCGATGTCGCCGCGGCTGCTCGGCGCCGGGGCCGTGCTCGTGCGCGGCTTCGCGCGGATTCACGAGACGAACCTGAAGAAGCAGGGCGTCCTGCCGATCACCTTCGAGAATCCGGCCGACTACGACCTCGTGCAGGAAGCCGACAAGGTGAGTGTGCTCGGCCTCGCCGACCTCGCCCCCGACGAGCCGGTCGACGTGGTCCTGCACCACGCCGACGGCAGTGAGGATCGCTTCCGTGCACTCCACACCCTGAACGAAGAGCAGATCGCGTGGTTCCGCGCCGGCTCGGCGTTGAACCTGCTGCGCGAGGCGAAGTCGTAGGAGCAACGGGCCTTCCATGCCGCGCACACTCGTGATCGTGAACCCGCAGAGCGGTCACGGGACCACGGCGCGGCGTTGGCGGAAGCTCGAGCCGAAGATCCTCGAAGCGCTCGGCGAGGTCGAGATCGCGCACACGACCGGTCCGCGCGACGCCGAACGCCTCGCGCGCGAGGCGGTGCGCGCGGGCGTCGAGCGGCTCGTGGTCGCCGGCGGCGACGGCACCGTGGCCGAGGTGGCGACGGGTCTGCTGCATGCCGACCTCGGCCGCTATGCAGTCGTCGGCATCCTGCCGCTGGGAACCGGCTGCGACTTCGTACGCACGCTCGGCATTCCGAACGACATCGACGCCGCGCTCGCGGTCCTCCAGAACGGCAGCGCGCGTCGCGTCGACGCCTGCCACGTGCGCTTCGTCGGCCGCGACGGCGAGCCGGCCGAGACCTGGATGCTCAACGTCGCGAGCTTCGGCGTCAGCAGCGCCGTGGTGGAGGTGACCGAGCGCACGACGAAGAAGCTCGGTGGCACCGTCGCCTTCGCGATCGGCACCGTGCGCGCCCTGATCGGCCATCGCAGCCGACGCGTCACGCTGCGCGTCGACGGCGAGCTCGTCGCCGACGAGAAGATGGTGCTCGTCGCCGTCGCGAACGGACGGAACTTCGGCGGTGGCATGCGGGTCGCGCCCGAAGCGCGCATCGACGACGGCGCGGTCGATGTGGTGGGCGTCCGACACACTCCCACCTGGAGGCTTCTCGCCAAGCTCCGCAAGATCTACAGCGGAACCCACCTCGGCGATCCCCTGGTCGTGTTCGCACGCGGGGCGCGCGTCGAAGCCGACGCTCCGGACGGCGATGTCGCGCTCGAACGCGATGGCGACGCGCTCGGCCGTCTGCCCGCAACGATCGAGGTGAAGCCCGCGGCCCTGGCGATCATCGGTCCGAAGGCATGAGCGTCTTCGCAGCCATTCGCGAAGCGTGCGCCGACGTCGCGGAGCAGGCGCGATTCGTCCGCATCGACGAGGCCGGCTTCGAGGCCTGGGTGGACGGGCTCGAATCGGAGACCGAGCGGGAGCGACCCGCGGTCGTCGACCCGGCGCACGAGAAGACCGCCGATCCCGGCGCGCGGCTCGCCTACGTCGTGACCCTCGATGCGATCAACTTCGGGTCGGGCTGGTTCCCCGAGCTGACGAAGCGCGAGGGGAAGTCGGGCTATTTCACGGTGGCGGGGGGCCTCGCCGACCACTTCGAGAAGCACGGTCATTGGAACGCGGTGGCGCTCCGACGCCTCGATGCCGACACCTGCGCCGAGGTGTTCGGACAACAGGGAAATGCCGGAGCCCGCGAGCTGATGGAGCTCTTCGCGCGTGCGTTGCAGGATCTCGGCGCGTGGCTCGCGTCGCAGCACGGCGGGTCGTTCACGAAGGCGGTCGAGTCGGCCGGCGGGAGCGCCGAGCGCCTCGTCGCGATGCTGGCCGAGATGCCGCTCTACCGCGACGTTGCGCGTTATGCGGGCTTCGACGTGCCGCTCTACAAGCGCGGCCAGATCACCGCCTCCGACCTCGCTTCGGCCTTCGACGGCGAGGGTCCCGGCCGCTTCGACGACCTCGACGCGCTCACGATCTTCGCCGACAACCTCGTGCCCCACGTGCTGCGCTTCGACGGCGTGCTCGAGTACGACGCTGGCCTGCTCTCGCGCATCGAGCGCCACGAGCTGCTCGCACCCGGTTCGCCCGAGGAGGTGGAGATCCGCGCCGTCGCGCTGCACGCGGTGGAGCGGGCGGTCGCCCTGCTGCGCAGCCGCGGCGTGGAAGCCAGCGCGCGAAGTCTCGACACGAAGCTCTGGATGCGGGGACAGCGGCCTGAGATCAAGGCGCACCCGCGCCACCGCGCGCGCTGCGCGTTCTATTGAGCCTCGTGTGGGGGAGAGGAAGCGCGTGATCGACGGCACCCTGATCGCCCTGGTCGTGATCCTCGCCGGCCTGGCGGCGCTCGCGTGGTCGCGCGGCGGCACGGCGATGGTGAACGAAGGGTTCGGTTCGGGCTGGGATCTGCTGACGCGCTTCGGGCCGGTGATCGTCGTCTCGTTCCTCGCCGCGGGCTTCGCCGACCTGCTGATTCCGCAGGAGTGGGTGCGCGAACAGCTCGGCGCCGACTCGGGGTTGCGTGGCCTGCTGCTCGCCACCGGCGCCGGCATCCTCACGCCGGCCGGCCCCTTCGTCTCGATGCCGATCGCCGCCGTGATGATCCGCACCGGCGCTGGCACCGGGCCGGTGGTCGCCTTCCTCTCGGCGTGGTCGCTGCTCGCGGTGCACCGCTTCCTCGCCTGGGAAGTGCCGATCCTGGGTTGGCGATTCGCGGCGTTGCGTTATGCGACGTGCTTGCTGCTGCCGATCGTCGCCGGGCTCGCGGCGCGCGCGCTCACTCGCTCGCCGTAGGACGGGCGCTGATCGCGACGATCGCCTCGGCGAGGGCCTTGCGATGGGCGTCCGTCAGGTGCGGCGCGCGCAGCTGGTCGAGTGCCGCAGCCCCGACGCTCCCGGCTTCGAGGTCGTCCGGGAGGGAGAGGAGCAGGCGCGCGATCCGCGCCCCGACCCGGATCAGACCGGGGCGCAGCTCTTCCTCGAGGTCGGGGAGATCTTCGGGGAAGGTGTCGTCCTCGCGGACGGCGCGCGACTGGATGTGCTTCGCCGCGTCGATCTGCGCTCGGAACAGGGCGCGCACCGCATCGTCGGGCGGGGGCTCGCGATCGGCGCGCTCGGCGGCGTCGTGCACGACTTCGAGCGCGGCGTCGATGACGTAGGCCTCGCGTTCGGGGACGGCGATCGGGAATCCTTCGCGGCGCTTCACGACGCCGACGACCGGCATCATCGAGAGCCGCTCGTCGAGCGCGGCGAGCAGGGCGAGCAGCGGATCGGCGGTCGTCGCGCGCGCTTCGCCGAGCCATTCGCTGCGCAGCGCGGTGAGCGTGCCGTCGGCTTCGCGCGCGAGCAGCCACGCGTCGAGCTCCGCTGCGAGGTCGGTTCGCTCCGGGGCGACCCACCAGGCCTTGCGATCCCGCGAAAGCGGGCCGACGCGCGCCAGCGGCTCGTCCACACGCGCTTCCCAGTGCGGCGCCTCGACGTCGTCGGTGACGACGGCATGCACGTTCTGCTCCGCGAGGGCGATGATGACGGCCTCGTTGTCCGGGATCGCGAGCAGGCTCGCGCGCGGGAAGCTCGCGCGGGCGACGCGCTCGAGGTGCCCGCCTGCGTTGACCGCGATGCGGATCGCCGGCCGGTCGAGGGTGGCGGTGCCGCCCCAACGCTCCGGGTTGCGGGCGAGTGCGACGGCCTGGGTCTGGGCGAGCGGCACGGTGAAGGTGCCGAGCGCCGACCGCTCGGGCCGCACCGTCACGCCGGAGGC
>JAHEJV010000386.1 GCA_024638705.1 Deltaproteobacteria bacterium
ACGCCGCGCGCTGCGACTCGCGCGGGCGAGCCGGCGTCCGCGCCTGATCGCTGCGATCGAAGACCGCGTCGCGCTCTTCGCGTCAGGACAGCCGTTGCGAAGAGCGGTGGCACCCGCGAAAGCCGCCGAGGAAGAAGAGGCCGAGAGCGAGCTGTAGGGCCGTCGCCGGCTCGGGGACGACGATCCCGGTTCCCTCCACGCGGGAGGCGGCAGCCGAGCTGAACGGCGACCACGCCGACGCGTCGTTCGGACGGAACATCTCCTTCCCGGTGGAGCGACCAACGCGAGCAACGTACCGCGCGCGCGGGCGGGAACCGGGAATCGACGCCTGTGGTGTCATGCCTCGTTCGCGCGGCACCACTCGCGCGCCGCGTCCTCCACGCGCGTGCCGTCGAAGAACTTCGGGTCGGCGCCGGCCCAGAGCGAGAACGGATGGTCGCAGACGAAGGCGCGGAAGTCGTCGCGCGTGATGCGTCCCTCTTCGACCAGCTCGAAAGCTTCGGTCAGCACGCCCGACACCTCCTGCACGTCCCAGTGCCCGATGTCCGAGCCGAGCAGAACCTTGAGCCGTGCGCCGCAGGGAAGGGTGTCGCGATCGAAGGCGAGGGCGTTCAGCGGGTCGTCGGCCTCGCAGCCGAAGTGGAAGGGCGCGGCGAAGAGGTCGAGCAGGTCTTCGCCGCGCTCGATGCCGCAGTGGCGGAGCTCGTCGAGGGAGGCCGGGTCTTCGCCCGGGGCGGAGAGCAGGTGGGTCGCTGCGACGAGCTCTTCGGCGCTCTTCCGGAAGCGCTCCGGCGCATAGCGCTCGAAGAGATCGCGCAGCTCGTCATGGTCGATGCGATCGGGGTCGAGCTCGCCGATCGCGTGGGCGCCGCGTTTCTCCCAGTGGTCGATCAGGCTCGCGTAGAGCGACGCCGCCCAGGCCACGCCGCCCTCGAGGAAGGCGAAGCGCAGCTTCGGGAAGCGCTTCGTCACGCCGCCGAGGAAGAGCGAGCGGCACGTCGCCTCGCCGGCGTAGCCGAAGTTGCCGAGGTGGTTGAAGACGTAGTTCGTCGGCGAGCTGCGCTCGCGCCAGCCCATCGCGCTCGAGTGGAAGGTGGGCGACACGCCGCGCCGTTCGCAGTGCGCCCACAGCGGGTCGTAGTCGTGGGCCGAGTCGAGGCCGAAGGTGTCGAGCCAGTGGCCGGTGAGCGTGGCTTCGCCGCCGGGCTCGAGCGGCCGCTTCACGTGTCCGTTGAACACCATCGCGCGCAGCCCGAGGTGATCGAGGCAGAAATCGATCTCGGCGATCGCCTCTTCGGGCGTATGCATCGGGATCAGCGCGGCCGGCCGGAGGCGATCGCCGAGGCCCGCGTACGCCTCGGCGTAGTAGTGATTGAAGGCGCGCACCGACGCGAGGCGCAGCTCGTCGTCGTCGAAGCCCGGCGCCGCGAGCCCGAAGGTGGGATAGACGACCGCGAAGTCGATGCCGAGCTCGTCGAGGCGCTCGTGAAAGAGCCGCGGGAACATCGCCGTCGCGCGGTCGCGGGTGTTCGACGACGGAAACGCCCACCAGGACATGCGGAAGATGCCGCGCGCGCGCTTCTCCTCGGGTGGGAGCCCACGCACGAGCGCGGGCGCGGCCATCACCGTGTCCACGGCCTTCGCCACCTCGGGCCCGGCGACTTCGACGAGGTGCTCGTGCACCGCGGGCTGGAACTCGATGCAGTGCCCGTCGGCGTCGATCACCGGATGGTCGAGCTGGGCGCGCAGTGCGGCGGCGTCGGCGCCGCTCATGTCGTGGACTTCCGCATGTCGATCTCCTCGCGTCGGCGGCCATCGTATCACCGCGATCAACCCTCTGGCGACGGGCGGGCCCGTGCCGGGCTCGCGGCAGCGGGTGACTGGTTGGGCTACCCGAACGGATGCTCCTTCGCGAGGCCGAGCAGCACGCCGCCGGACGATTCGATCCACGGCGGAGACACCGTCAGGTGTTGCGGAACGACGCGCACGTCGCGCAGGCGGCGTTCGAGCGGGTGGCCTTCGAAGTTGGCGCGCGTGCCGACGGCATCGTGCACGAGCGTCACCGCGTCGATTGCCGCGTGACAGGCGTGCGAGCACGCGAGGTGGACGAGCGCTCGCTCGCGCGCCTCGGTGGCGCGGCCAACGCGTGCGGCCTGCCAGATCGTGTCGACCGCTTCGAAGACGAACGCGCGCGCGCTGCGCAGCGCGATCTCGGCGTCGGCGAAGGCGCGCTGCACGGCGGGCTTCTCGCGCAGCGGCTGCGACGACGCGCGGCGGGTCGTGGCGCCGGCCACTCCCACGAAGGCGTCGAGCGCGCCGCGCGCGATGCCCGTCGCGACGCCTACCTTGTTGTAGGCGAGGCGGTTCAGCGGCGGCATGCGGTAGTGCGGGTCGTCGATGGCGAGTGGCTTCGCCATCGCCGCGGTCACGCGCTCCTCGGGGATGAACACGTCGCGCACCGCGACGTCGTGGCTGCCCGAACCGCGCAACCCCGCCACGCGCCAGGTGTCGACGATCTCGAACTCGGCGCGCGGGATCAGCACCTCCCGGAGCATCGGCGTCGCGCTCGCCGCGTCCTCCACCACGCACTGGCCCCAGAAGTAGTGCGCGTTGTGGCAGCCGCTCGCGAACGGCCACTGGCCCGTGACGCGCAGGCCGCCGTCGACCGGCGTCGCGCGACCCTGCGGATTGAGCGCGCCGACCACGATCAGCCCCGGGTCGGAGAACACCTTCTCCGCCACCGCGCGCGGCAACGCCGGCCCGAGGAAGCTCATGTTCTCGACACCGATCATCAGGTTCCAACCCGCTGCGCCGTCCGCCTCCGATACCGCCTCGATCGTCTCGATCTGCGTGCGCGGATCGCACGCGAGCCCGCCGAAGCGCTCGGGCACCGCGACGCGATAGAGCCCGGCCTCCGCCATCGCCTGCGCCACGCGCTCGGGCAGCCGCCGCTCGCGCTCGGCTTCGTCGGCGGCTTCGCGGACGAGCGGTGCGAGGGCGCGCGCGCGTTCGACGGGAGAGGACGCTGCGGCGGCCGACATTGCGCCAGTATATGCGCGAGAGGGAGACGACATGCTGCGATCTGCGCGCTTGCACGCGAGGGAAGAGGGGGATCCGTGCGTCTGATCCGCTGCGCGGACCCGGATTCCGTCGACGCGGCGCTCTTCGACGCGTTCCGCGCCGCCGTGCAGGAGCACCGGGAGGGTTGGATCGGCTTCGCCACCGGCGACACCTACGCGGGATTCTTCCAGCGCATCGCCGATGCGGTGGACATGGGCGCGCTCGACCTCGGCGACGTGTACGCGACGCATCTCGACGAGTACGTCGGCTGCGCACCGACCACACCCGGCGGCATGGTCCACGAGCTCGTGACGCGCTGCCCGCCGCTCTCCGATCTGCTCCATGCGGGGCGCTTCCTGCCCGTTCCCTACGTGGGAACCGAGGCTTCTCTCGACGACCACGAGCGCCGCCTCGCCGCACGCGGCGGCGTCGCCCTCCAGTTCCTCGGGCTCGGACGCAACGGACACTTCGCCTTCAACGAGCCGGGCACGCCCTTCGAGCGCGGCTTCCACCGCACCGCCCTCGCGCCCGAGACGCGCGTCGACGCGATGGATCGCTTCGACCCCGAAGAGCCGCCCAGCGAAGCCGTCACCGCCGGACCCGCAACGGTGCTCGCCGCGCGGCGCCTCGTGGTCGCCGCAAAGGGCGCCGCGAAGGCACCCGCGCTGCGCGACATGCTCGAAGGTCCGATCGATCCCGGCTGTCCCGCGAGCGTGCTGCGTCGGCACGCGGACTGCGTGGTGTACGCGGATGCGGAGGCGGTGGCGCTGGTGGATTAGGAGCGCGCTCTCCGCAGCAGCCTCGGGCCGATGCGAGCGCCCAACCCTCCGACAGCAGCTCCGCCTGCCCGCGGGTCCTGGCAGCGGAAGCGAACGCGGGAGGCGGAGCGTCGCGTCTTCTGGTTCATTGACGGCCATGGCCCACTTCCCCTGCCGCGTCGTCGCCGCCTTCGACGACGAGCGTCCCGACTGCGAGGACGACGACGCCGATCTCCAGCTCGGCGACGGCGCGCTGCTGCTCACCTACTGGGACGATGACGGCGTCGTGGTGCTCGCCGGCGCGGAGATCGAGCCCGGCGCTTTCGACTGGATGGCCCGCAGCCGGCCGCGCCGCGGGACGCTGCGCCGCGTCGATGCGCGCACCTTCACCGGCGTGTGGGAGCAGGGCGGCGACTGCGGCACCCTGCGCGTCGAGCTGCCCGACGACGCCGACGCCCCGAGCGCGGACGAGGAGACCTGATGCCGATCCAGCCCC
>JAHEJV010000068.1 GCA_024638705.1 Deltaproteobacteria bacterium
CACGTTCGGCACGAAGTACATGCCGCCCTGCGTCGGCGCCTCGTCGGCGAACACCGAGAGCAGCTCCGCGCCGCTCTTGCTGCGCAGGTACGCCAGGATCTCGGGTTCCGACATCGTCGCAATGTACGCCTTCGCGCTGGCGCGATCGTCCGCGAGATCCTCCGCGAGCACGTGACGCAACAGGAACTCATGGGTCCCGATCCGTCGCGGATCGCTATCGGCGTAGTCCTCGGCGTCGGCGCGTGTCGCCGAGTAGAGCACGCCGCTCTGGGCGATCGCGCGGTGGAAGAGTCCTTTCGCACGAGGCGAGAGCAGCAGCGCGAAGACGTTCACGCCGCCGGCCGACTCGCCGAAAACGGTGACGTTGCCCGGGTCGCCGCCAAAGCCGGCGATGTGGTCGCGCACCCACTCGAGCGCGCGGATCGTGTCGAGCGTGCCGTAGTTGCCCGACGCGTCCTCGGGCGACGCGCCCTCGCGACGCAGCGCGGGATGGCTCAGCCAACCCAGCACGCCGAGCCGGTACTGGATCGCGACGACGATCACATCGCCCTCGGCGGCGAGGCGCGCCGCGTCGTACACCTCGGCGCTCCCGATCGAGTTGCCGCCGCCGTGGATCCACACCATCACCGGGAGACGCGCTTCGCCCGTCGGCACGGCCTCGGCGTCGAAGCGCGGGGCATAGACGTCGAGCGTCAGGCAGTCCTCGCTGCCCGAAGGGTCGTCGGGGTCCTGCGGATCGAACTGGACGCACGGGCTCCCCGACACGAGCGCCTCGCGCGTCCCCTCCCAACCTTCCGGCGGACGCGGCGCGCGCCAGCGCAGCGCGCCGACCGGCGGCTGCGCGAACGGAATCCCCTTCCATGCGTGGGCCTCGTGATCGGGATGGGCGAACCCGACGACCTCGCCCTCCCCCACCGGGCGCGCGGACACGGCGTCCGTTGCGGGGGCGTCGGTGCCGCAGGCCGCGAACACGACGAGCGCGAGGGGGAAGGCGACGAGGGGGACGAAGCGGACACGGGACATGCACGGACCTCCGGTCCGCACGCTAGCGCGACGACCGACGCGGTCCGAATCCAGCTTTCCCGGGCGACGCCGCGTTAGGCCGGGGCCGGCTCCGGGGCGCGTTCGACCCAGCCGTCGGCCAGCAGCGACGCCACGATGCGGCGCGTGCGATCGCCGTGGATCGGATGCGGCTCGCGCATCGCCTCGTCGGCCAGGACGTTCGCCGCCTCGACCGGCGTCTCGCCCGTGTCGCGTGCGCGGTCGAGCACGCGCATCACCACCTGGGCGATTGCGTTCGGGTCGTCGCGGCCGAGCTGGGCCTCGATGCGCGGATCGGGATGAACGCGACCGGCGTCCTCGTCGCAACAGGCGACGATGCCGAGGCGGTTGGCGATGAAGTCGGGCACGAACGTGATGCCGCGATCCGCGAGCGCCCGACCGTCGCGCGCGTCGTCCTCGAGCACGTTGTTCGCTGCGCCGCACACGAGCGGCGTGCGCAGCTCGGGGATCGTCTTCGGACCGAGCACGCCGCCGAGCGCGTTCGGAACGAACACGGAGCATTCCTCGGCGAAGATCGACGCGTCGTCGGGCTTCACGTGGCGGATCGCGAGACGATCGTCGGCGATGTGGTCGAGCAGGGCCGCGCGTCGCTCGGCCGACGTCTCGCTCACGATGAGGCGGGACACGCCGCGCTCGAGGAGCGCCGGAATCATGTGGGCCGAGACGTTTCCGGCGCCCTGCATCGCTACGGTCTTCTCGGAAAGTCCGGCCTCCCCCCGCCATTCGAGCGCGGCCTCGATGGCGCACACGACGCCCTGCGCCGTCATCGGCGCCGGATTCCCCGAGCCCCCGAGCGACTCGGGAATGCAGGTCGCGAAGCGTGTGTTCGCGAAGAGCACGCGCATGTCCTCGGGCGAGGTGCCGACATCCTCGGCGGTGACATAACACCCGCGCAAGCTGGTGACGAAACGGCCGTACTCGGCGAACAGCCGCCGACGTCGCTCCGGGTCCCGCAACGTACCGTCGCCTGGGTCGGCGATCACCCCCTTGCCCCCGCCCCACCACAGACCCGCGAGCGCACTCTTGCGTCCCATGCCGCGCGCGAGGCGCAGGCCGTCGCGCAGGAAGTCGCCGGTGCTCGCATACGGCCAGCAGCGCAGGCCGCCCTGCCCCTGCCCGCGCAGCGTATCGTGCAGGAACGCGCCGAAGAGCGCGCCGCTTCGCGGGCCGACCTCGAGGAACACGGCTTCGTGTCGGTCGTAGTCGCGGTCGGTGGCGAGCGCGCGCGCGATCGGCTCGAGATCGGGATGCGAGGCCCGCGGCTCGGCGCCCTCTTCGCGCGCGCACGCGATCCACGCCCGCCTGCGCCCCAGGCCTCGGAGCGCATCGACGAAAGCCTGCGGACTCTTCGTGAGCAGCGCGGTCATGGCCTCCTCGGTGTCGTTCTGGCTTCGGCGCGCCCGACCGCCCGCTGAACCCCGGACTCGGTCTGTCTCTGGAAGATCCTCCGCGCGTCGCGCACGAGGGACTCCGGGCTGCTTCTCGTCCCTCAGCGGGGCGTGCGCCGTCGGACGTTTCTCGTGCGCCAGCCCGCAACGATGAGAAGCGTCGCGAGCAATCCCCACTGGGCGAACGGCGAGAGCGCCGGAACGGCATGCGCAGCCAGGTCGGCATCGAAGGTGGTCGGCGGCGTCAGCGGCGCCGACACGAGCGGGACGAAGCCGCCCAACGGATGCGACACGTGCAACGTGACGGTGCCGGGCAGGTCGTCGAGGAGATAACTGCCGTCGTTGCCGGTGAACGCGACTTTCACGACGACGCCCCCGTCGCGCGCCTCGACGCGGACGCCCGGCACCGCACTCCCTCCCGCCGTGATCGTGCCGCGAATCAGGTCGGGCGATCCCACTTCGGCGAACACGACCGAAGCCGAGCCCTCCTGCGGCCCCGCGGTGACGGTCTGGGCACCCGACGAGTCCTGCGCCGTCGCATTCGCACTCGCGACGGCGCGCAGGACGTAGGTGTCCGGGGTCAACACGCCCGACGGCGGAAACGGACCGGAGACGTCGTCGGTGAACTCGGCGGTCGCGCCCCCGGACGATTCGACCGCGAGCGAGTACCAGGTATCGGTCGTGACCGTCCAGGAGTTGTTCGCCGAACCGCTCGCGTTGCCCGAGGCCTGTTGGGTTCCGGGCGGCCCGATCGAGGTCGCGGCGGCCTCGGCGAACGCGAAGACCTCGCCTCCTTCGACTGAAGCCGTGCGTGAAGCCTGTGCACTCGCGGCCGCGGCATACCCTCCCGCGGCACAGGACGCAGTCGCCTGCGAGGATCCCCCTCCGTTGTCGCTGTCCGAACAGCCGGGCATGGTGGCGCTCGCCGTGAGGGGCGCGGATCCACCGAGGTCGAAGACCGCCGCCGTCGCCGTCATCGGCGCGATGCAGAGCGCGAGGACCCACAAGACTCTCATCGGCGTCTACTTCCTCAGCGGGTGGAATCGATGCACTTCAGCTTCCGGCGAAGCGCTTCATCGCCACGCGCAGCAGCGGCTGCATCGCGCGCGAGGCGAGGCGACCGAACGAGCCGAGCGGCGTCGTGTTCTGCGAAGAGCCGTACTCGTCGATGCCCAGCTCTTCGCGCATGCCGGCGCTCATGAACTTGACCGGCGCGTCGAGCGGAATGCCGGTGCCGTCGGCGATCCGCACCATGCGCTGGAAGTTTCCGATCACGCCGGCCGCGTCGACGGTCGCCTCCGGCCCGAGCTCGGCGAGCACCGCGTCGCGCGCCCGCGCCGTCGCGTCGGGATCGCCGTCGAGCGTCGCGTCGGCGAAGGCGGTGAGCAGATCACCCGCCGGGACGCCGCTCGACGCGTCGCCGTCGGTGACGGCGTGGAGGTCCGGCGTCTCACCCTGCAGCTCGCCGCTCGCCCGGAGCAGCAATGAGTGCGCGGTCGTTCAGTAGAAGCACTCGTTGCGCGCCGATACGCGCCCGGCGATCAACTCGATCTGCGACCGCGAGATCGCCCGACCCGTCTCCGCCGCTACCTTCGCGACGATCGTGTGCGGCACGTAGTGCGCGGTCGAGAGCTTCTTGAGCATGCGCACGTTGTCGGGCACGAGGCTCATCGCGCGGATCACGTTCGGGATCTGCGGCGCCTTCGGGTAGAGATCGGAGTACTCGCCGGTGGCCGCGTCCTTGTCCAGGGTGGGGAACCAGCCAACGCCCTCTCGTGCACCCGCCGGGCGCTGCTTCGTCGGCTCGCCCGGCCGCGGAGCCGGCAGCGGCTCGAGGCGCAGCCCGAGCGCGCGATGGAGGGAGTCGATGTCGACGACCGCGACGACGACGCCGAGCAGCTCGACGTAGTGGCCGTCGGAGAGTCCACCGGCGAGCGTCTTCTCGACCCAGGTGCGCGACAGACGCGACGCGTCGGTGACGAGGCGATGCACGGCATCGACCGCGGCCTCCCGAAGTGCGCCGGCGTGATCGTGCTCGCCGGACACGCCCATCGGCGAGAGCGCTTCCCTCCGCTCGCGGCACAGCGCGCAATCGCCGGCGCGCCGGACCTCCTCGGCGATCGCGACGCGCTCGGCCCCCGTCCACCAGGCGCCGGGGGACGCGATCCACTGCCAGGCGTCGCGGTGCGCGGCGGGGAGGTCGTCGCGGATCGGGATCGGCGAAGCGGAGTAGTCGAAGGCCGTCACCCGAACAGCATCGACGGCGCGCGCCGCGGCGTCAAGCACCCCGGCCGACCGTGTCCATCGCGGTCCCTCGGCTCGATCCCACGCAGCCGTTCGTCACGGTGAAGCGCCGATCCTCTTCCCATCTGCCTCGGTGAAGTTCATGCTGCCGCGCGTGGACCTGTTGATCGGCGACATCGTACGACGCAACGCGGAGGTCGTTCCCGATGCCGTCGCCGCATCGCTCGGGGAACGGACGCT
Organism: Deltaproteobacteria bacterium; assembly: GCA_024638705.1. Lineage (GTDB taxonomy): Bacteria > Myxococcota_A > UBA9160 > UBA9160 > SMWR01 > JAHEJV01. Next base: position 4,935 of record JAHEJV010000068.1, read on the forward strand.
CACCCACGCACAGCTCGACGGCTCGGCGAATCGCCTCGCCGCCGCGCTCGCATCGCTCGGCGTCGGACACGGCGATCGCGTCGTGTCCTGGGCCGACACCTCCCTCGACGTGCTTCCCCTCTTCGTCGCGTGCGCGAAGCTCGGCGCCGTCTTCGCTCCGTTGAATGCGCGCTACGGGCTTTCGGAGGCGGCCCCGGTGGCCGCGATGGCGCGCCCGCGGCTGCTCGTCGCGGACTCCGCGCGGGCGGAAGCCGCCGCCGAGATGCTGCGCGACAGCGGCGCTTCCGGGCTCGCGCACATCGGCGCCCCCGACGGACCGGGCCACGACCTCTCGCTGACGACCCTCGGCATCGGCGGCCCCGCACCGGACGCACCGTCGCTGCGCGAGACCGACCCCCACGTCCTCTTCTTCACCAGCGGCAGCACGGGACGGCCGAAGGGCGTCCTGCTCTCGCATCGCGCGAGCTGGCTGCGCGGCTTCCAGGGCGTCTTCCGCGACGTCCCCGAGCGCTCGGTGTGCATGTTTCCGCTGTTCCACATGGCCGGCTTCACCCTCGCGATCGCGGCGTGGCAGACGCGGGGCGAGATCGCACTCGTCGCGTCGGCGAGCGCCGACGAGCTGCTCGGCGCCGTCGAGCGGCGTCGCGCGAACCGGCTCTACGCGATCCCGGCGGTCTGGGCGCGCGTGCTCGAGACCGACCCGGGAAAGTGGGACACGTCGAGCCTGCGCGAGGCCGACACCGGCACCTCTGCGGTGCCGATCGAGCTCGTGCGGGCGTTGAAGGAACGCTTCCCCGATTCCGTGACGCGAATCTACTACGGGTCGACCGAGTGCGGCGCGGGCACGGCGCTCGCCGACGCGGACGTGCTGCGCAAGCCCGGCAGCGTCGGGCCGCCGGCGCCGGGTGTCGACCTGCGTCTGGGCGAAGGCGGCGAGATCCAGCTGCGCAGCGCCTATCTGTTCGACGGCTACTTCGACGACGCCGACGCGACGGCCCGGGCGTTGCGCGACGGCTGGTACCACACCGGCGACCTCGGCGAGCTCGACGACGAGGGTCACCTGCACGTGATCGGACGCGTTTCCGAGTTGATCCGCACGGGCGGCGAGAGCGTCGCACCGAGCGAGGTCGAGGAGGTCCTCCGCGCGCACCCCGACGTCGCGGAGGTGGCGGTGATCGGCGTGCCGGATCCGTCCTGGGGCGAGGTCGTGTGCGCGGTGGTGGTGCCGCGCGCCGGCGCCGCCCCCGACCTCGAGACGCTCCAGCGCCACTGCGAGACGCGACTCGCCGGGTTCAAGAAGCCGCGCCGGCTGGAAACGAGCGACGCGCTGCCGCGCACCGCCGCGACCGGCCAGGTGCAGCGGGCCCTGCTTCGCGAGCAGGTCCAGAGCCGCTGAGAGGCGGACCCGGCGCTTGCGGCTCGGCGCCGGACAGAATACGATTCCGATCGTGAAGAATGCCGTTCTCGAAGAAAAACCGGGTGGTTCCGGGATCAGGCCTGGCTCCCGCGGCCGCATCGCCGCCCGCTCGGCGCGCCGCGCCCTCGCCTCCCGGGAAGCCCGCCACGACGACGCCGTGCGCCGCCTGGTCGAAGCCAGCTTCGCGCTGATCCGCGAGACCGGCTCGCTCGAGCCGCGCGTCGCCGCGATCGTCGAGCGCGCCGGGCTGTCGAATCAGGCCTTCTACCGACACTTCGGCTCGAAGGACGAGCTCTTGTTATGCGTGCTCGACGAGGGCTTCCGCCTGCTCGCCGAGCATCTCGAACGCCGGCTGGAGAAGGCGACCGACCCCGAGGCGAAGATCCGCGCCTGGCTCGGCGGCGTACTCGCTCAGGCGCTCGACGACGAGGCCGCCGCCGCGACGCGCCCCTTCGCGGTGTCGCGCGCCCGCCTCTCCGAGCTCTTTCCCGACGAAGTCGAGGAGGCCGAGCGCGACCTCATGGGTCCGCTGCGCGACGCGATCGCCGAGGCCGCCGAACACGGCGTCGTTCGGAGCGCCGATCCCGAGCGCGACGCCGACCTGCTGCACACGCTCGCGATGGGCTGGGTGCAGCGCAAGCTCAGTCAGCGCGCGCCGCCGCTGCGCGACGAGGCGGACCACCTCGTCGACTTCGCCCTCGCTGGCTTGCGACGCGCGCCCGCGGCGGGAGCCTGACCGTGGAACGCGAGATCCTCCTCACCGGTATCGGCGGTCAGGGCATCCAGCTCGCAGCGCAGGTGCTGGCGCGCGCGGCGGTCGCGTCCGGGCTCGAGGCGATGCTCTTCGGGTCGTACGGCGGCACGATGCGCGGCGGCCCGACCGACTCGACGCTCGTCGTCGCCGACGCTCCGGTGAGCGCGCCGCCGATCGTGTCGCGCGCGTGGTCGGCGATCGCCATGCATCCGGCCGGTTGGGACGCGGTGGCGGCGAAGCTGACGCCCGAAGCGGTCGTCGTGCGCAACGAATCCCTCTTCGAAGACGACGCCCTGCCCGAGGGCTGGCGCGCCTTCGCACTCGACGCGACGGCGCTCGCGTCCGCACAGGGCAGCGCCCTGGCGGCGTCCATGGTGCTCGTCGGCGCCTACGTCTCGGTCACCGGGCTCGTCGCCTTCGAGGCATTGCAGGAAGGGCTCGCCGCGTCGCTGCCCGCACGCCGCGCGCAGCATCGCGAGACGAACGAACGCGCGCTGCGGGCCGGCTTCGACGCCGTGCCGCGCGGCGTCGCGCCCGCCTGGCCCTCGGGAGAGCGCGCGGCATGAGCGCGACGCGGGAAACCGTCGTGAGCCGCGGCACCATCACCCTCGCCGCCGAGCGCTGCAAGGGCTGCGAGCTCTGCGTCCCGGCTTGTCCGCCGCGCGTGCTGGTGATGTCCGAGGAACGCAACGCGAACGGTCATGCGATCCCCGAGCTGCTGCCCGGCTGCACCGGCTGCGGCGCGTGTCTGCTCGTCTGCCCAGACTTCTGCTTCGAGATCTACCAGTACGAGACGCCCGTCGTCCACGAGGGGGAAGCATGACGCGCACCCTGCAGGAAGGGTCCGAGGCGATCGTGCGCGCGGCGCTGGCTGCGGACTGTCGCTTCTTCGCCGGCTACCCGATGACGCCCTTCACCGAAGTGCTCGAATATTTCTCAGCGCTGCTTCCCGAACACGGTGGCGTCTGCATCAACGCCGAGAGCGAGCTCGAGGCGATCGGGATGGCCTGGGGCGCCCTCGCCACCGGCGCGCGCGCCGCCACCGGCTCCACCGGCCAGGGCCTGGCCCTGATGCAGGAGTCGCTCTCCGAGATCACGCGCGCCGAGCTGCCGCTGGTCGTGTTCCACATGGCGCGCGGGCAGTACGACTATCACCAGGCGACGCGCGGCGGCGGGCACGGCGACTACCGCCACGTCGTGCTCGCGCCCTGTGACGTCGCGGAAGCCGCCCGTCTCACTCAGCTCGCTTTCCACCTCGCCGATCGCTGGCGCAACCCGGTGCAGCTCTACGGCGACTTCCTGCTCGTGCATACCTGGGAGTCGGTCGACGTCTCGCGGATCGACTTCGGCGCGCTGCCGGAGAAGGAATGGGCCGTCGACGGGTCGCTCGGCGGGAGCGGTCGCTCGCGCAACATCAACCCGATCGGGATGGAGAAAGGCATGAAGGGCATCGAGCCCGAGAAGTTCTGGAAGCGGCTCCAGAGCAAGCACGACGCCATCGCCGCCGCCGAGACGCGATTCGAAGCGGAGTACTGCGACGACGCCGAGATCGTGGTGGTCGCCTTCGGTTCGCTAGCGCGCTTCGCGCGCAACGTCGTGCGCGAGCTGCGCGCCGAGGGCGCGCGCGTCGGCTTCTTCCGTCCGATCACCTTGTGGCCCTTCCCTGCCGCCGCGCTCGCCGAAGCCGCGTCCGGCGCGCGGCGCATAGCCGTGCTCGAACAGAACGCGGGCCAGATGATCGACGACGTGCGGCTCGCCGTGCTCGGCGCGGCGCCGGTCGTCGCGATCGGCGGCATCTCGAGCGACGAAGCCGGCTTCGGCGTCGGCGACCTCTACGCCCCCGACGACGTGCGGCATCGCGTGCAGAGCGCGATGACGGAGGACCCGCGATGAGCGCACACGGCAAGACGCTTCCGATCGATGCCCCGCCCACGGAGCCGGCGCGCCGGCTCGGTCACTTCAAGCCGCGCCTGCTGCTCCACGAAGACCACGACCTCTGCCCCGGCTGCGGCGAGCCGGTCGCGATCCGCACGATGCTGGACGTGATCGACGAGCTCGGCTTCGCCGAGAAGACGATCGGCGTCGTCGGCATCGGTTGCTACACGGCCTTCACCAGCACGATGGACGTCGACCTCGTACAGGCGCTGCACGGCCGCGCTCCGTCGGTGGCGACCGGCGCGAAGCGCATGCGGCCCGACCGCCTGATCTTCACGCTCCAGGGCGACGGCGACATGGTGAACGAAGGGCTCCAGGAAGTGGTGCACACGGCCGCGCGCGGCGAGTCGGTGACCTGCGTCCTGCTGAACAACGGGGTCTTCGGCGAGACCGGCGGCCACATGACCGCGACGACCGCGATCGGCCAGCGCACGAAGAACACCCTCGAAGGACGCGACGCCGCCTATCACGGACACCCGATCCGCATCGCCGACCTGCTCGCGCCGCTCGGCGGCACTGCCTACGCCGCGCGCGGCACGGTGCACGACGCCGCCGGCGTGGTGAAGACGAAGGCGATGCTGCGGCGCGCCTTCGAGACGCAGATCGCCGGCGAGGGGTTCTCGTTCGTGGAGATCCTCACGATGTGTCCGACGGGCTGGTTCGTTCCGACGGCAGAGGGGCCCGACTATCTCGATCGCGTGCTGCGTCCCGTCCACGCGACGGGCGAGCTGAAGAACGCGGAGCGCTGCGTCACGACGGCGGACCTGCTCGAGGAGGCCGTCGCCGCGCAGGAAGCCGCCGCGCGGCGCGGGAAGTAGCGCCCGTGTCGGTCGACTCGGTGATGTCGCGCCTCAACCCGCTCGTCGCAGGCGTGCTCCGCTCCCCGGTCCACTTCCTGCTGTCCCCCGGCCTCGCGCTGCTCACCGTGACGGGGCGCCACAGCGGAGAGCGTTATGCGATTCCGGTCGGCTACCAGCGCGACGGCGACGTCGTCATCGTGATGGTGTCGGAGGCGCGGAAGAAGCAGTGGTGGCGCAACTTCTACGAGCCGGCGCCGGTGGGCATCCGCCTGCGCGGCCGCGATCACCGCGGGAAGGCCGAGCTCGTCCCGCCCGGCTCCGACGAGTTCGCCGCCCACGCCACCGCCACCCTCGACCGGCTGCCCGGGATGGCCCGGGTCTTTCATGTCGACTACGACCGCAGCTCGGGCCTGCGCACCGACCAGCTCGATTTTCTGGGCGAGGAGATCGCGGTCGTCCGGATCGCGTTGGAGCCCTAGCGGGCGCTACGTGCCGTCCGCGGCGTTTTCCAGACCCCGGGGCTGGCGGGATTGTATAGATTTATCTATACGAACGTCTTCGGGGGCCTTCATGGGCGCCCTGCTTCCCGGCCGGATCCGGATCCGGCCCACCGCGAGGCGCGGACCGCCATGAACGGCAACCTGATCCCGAACGCCATCTTCCTGACCCACCTTTCCGCCACCCTTTACATGACCGGCCTCGCCTGGTTCGTGCAGCACGTGCACTACCCGCTCCTCGCCCGCGTCGGCCGCTCCCAGTTCCCGCGCTACGAAGAGGACCACATCGCGCGGGTGACGCCGATCGTCGGGCCGGTGATGGGGATCGAGCTGGCCACCGCCGTCGCCATCATCGCGATGCCCCCGGTCGGCATGCCGGTCGCATTCGCTTGGGTGGGGCTCGCCCTGCTGGTGGTGATCTGGGCCTCGACCGCGTTGCTCCAGGTGCCGCGGCATCGCGATCTCTCGCGCGGCTTCGACCCGACGGCACACCGGAGTCTCGTTGCGACGAACTGGATCCGCACCGTCGCGTGGTCGCTGCGCGCCGCGCTCGTGTGGACGATGGCTCTTTCCATCAGCACGGCTTGAGCGAAGCTCGGGGCTCGCGTCGACGAGAGAGACGATGAGCATCCAGCCCTGCACCGAGCCCGACTGCTCCGACGGAGATCCGGGCTGGGCGATCCGGCGTGTGATCGCCTCGCGAGCGAAGGGATTCATTCCGCTTCCGGAGAACTAGCCGCGACGGGCGGACCGCCTAACGTGCGATGCCGATCTGCGCGCCCTTCGCCAGCTGCTCAACCGTCTCGCGAAACTCGCGCACCGTCTCCCCGATGACCTGCGCGACGGGCAACACGGCCTCGATGCGTCCCGCCACCTGGCCGGTGAGTGCGACGCCGGCTTCGAGGTTTCCGCCGAAGTAGACGTCGCGTACGCCGCCGCCGAGCTCCATCATCGCGCCGTCCGGATCGCGTTCGAGGCGCTCGGTGCGCTCGGTGCGCAGCGCGCGCAGCGCCGGACCCTTCGACGGCTTGAGCATCACGGTGCCGGTCTCGGCCGAGTCGACGATCGCGTTCTTCCAGTTCTCGTGAACCGGACTCTCGGCGGAGGACACCATGCGCGTGCCCATCTGCACGCCCTCGGCGCCGAGCGCGAAGGCCGCGGCCATCGTGCGTCCGCACGTGATGCCGCCGGCGGCGATGATCGGCACGTCCAGCTTCTCGCGGATGAGAGGCAGCAGCACCATCGTCGAGACGTCGCGAGGGTTCTTGAAGCCGCCGCCCTCGCCGCCCTCGACGACGAGGCCGTCGACGCCGGCATCGACGGCCTTCTGCGCGGCGCGCAGCGTCGGCACGACGTGGAACACGGTGAGCCCGGCGTCCTTGAGGGCGCGCGTGTACTTCGTCGGATCGCCGGCCGAAGTGGTCACGAAGCGCACTCCCTGTTCGACGACGAAGTCGACGATGTTCGGGTCGCGCACGAAGGCCTGGGCGATGTTCACGCCAAAGGGGTTCTTCGTGAGGTCACGCATCTTGCGGATCTCGTCGCGCACCGCGTCGAGCTCGCCGGACGACGTCTCGATGATGCCGAGCGCGCCGGCGTTGCAGACTGCGGAGGCGAGCGGCGAACGGGCGATCCAGCCCATCGGCGCCTGCACGATCGGGATCTCGACGCCGAGCATGCGCGTCACGCGGTTGTCGAACAGGGCGGACGTCACTCGGGGGTCTCCTTCATCTCGTCTTCGCGCGCAGTCTCGTATCGGCCGGGGGCGGGAGTCCGAGCCGTCCTTCGTCGGAATCGCAGCCGGGGCACACGATAGGAGACCTCCTCGGCCTTCATCATACCCATCGCGTGGGCGAGTTGAGCTTTGCCGGCCATCCTGGCATCTTGCCCGCTCGCGCGAACGCGCCCCGAGGAGGCCCCGGTGAAGCGATTCCTGCCCCACGAAGAGCTGGCCCGCGACCGCCGCTTCAAGCGCTCCTCGTCGCGCAACGAGCTCTTCCGCAGCCTCCCCGACGACGTCCCGACGATCGTGCGTGTGCTCGAGGAGATCGCCCCGAAATTGCGCGCACGCGTCGAGGGAACGGCCCTCGAACCCGTCTTCGACGACCTCGGCCCCGGCTTCATGTTCCTGACGACCGCCGCCGGCGCCGCGTCCAGCACCGAGCGCACCCCGCTCCAGCTGCGCGCGCAGCTCCACGGCATCTTCGTCGGCGAGCTCCAGGCGCTCGAAGCCGCCAGCCGCACGCTCTTCGATTTCCCGGACGCACCCTGGGAGTTCAAGATGAACATGGCCCGCCAGTGCTGGGACGAGGCGCGCCACGTGCAGATCTTCGAGAAGCTGATCGAACACGTCGACGGCCGCATCGGCGAGTTCCCCGAGAACACCTTCCTCTACGAGACGGCCTGCGCCGAGGATCCCGTGCTGCGCGTGGCCGGCGTGAACCGCTGCCTCGAGGGGCTCGCGTGCGACGCCTTCCGCTCGCTGATCGAGTACGGCAAGGCGCAGGGCGACGACGTGATGGCCCAGGCCGCCGACTTCGTCCTCGCCGACGAGCTCACCCACGTGCGCTTCGGCAGCGACTGGGTGAAGGAGTTCACGAAGGACGACCCCGAGCGCGCGCAACGCGCGAAGGACTTCCAGGTCGAGACGGACACGCGCTTCTCGTTCGGGACGCGCGACATCGCGCGCGAGGAGCGCTTGGAGGCGGGCTTCACCGAGGAGGAGCTCGCGCAGCTCGACGAGATCCTCGCGCAGGGTCCGCAGCGCCGGACCCTCGTCGAGGCGGCGAACATCCTGAAGGACCGCCACCAGGCGCGCGCCCGCGGCGAGGCCGTCGGCCCCTTCGCAGGCTGACCGGTGCTCGGCGCCGCGCTCGCCCTACTGCTGGTTGCGTGCGCGGCATGGGCGTTCGAGCGACGGCGTCGGCGCACCCACGCCGTCAGCGGCGGGCTGCATCCCGAGATCACGCTGCCCCACGAGGCCGAGTTCGAGCTCTACCACAACGCGCTCTCGCTCTGCTCGAAGAAGACCCGCTTCTGCCTCGCCGAGCTCGGCATCGACTACGCGAGCCACCCGATCGACCTGATCGAGACCGGCTGCTACGAGAACATCCGCGCGCCCTTCCTCGCCGTGAACCCGGGCGGCACGGTGCCGGTGCTCGTTCACGAGGGGCATCCGATCTACGAGTCGCACGAGCAGATCCGCTATGCCGCCGACCACGCACCAGCGGGCGCCACGCGGCTGGTCCCCGACGACGCGACGCTCGCCGCGGAGATGCAGCTGTGGGTGGACCGCGCGTCGCTGACCGGCGACAACCCGCTCGAAGACGCCGCGAAGAGCGCCGGCAACGCGGTGCCGGGCCTCACCACGCCGCTGTTCGCCGCGATGATGCGCACCATCCCCACGTGGCGCGTGCTGGAGGGGCTGCTCTTCCACCGCCTCAAGCAGCGCCCGCTCGTCTTCCTCGCGCTCAAGACGTTCGGCATCCGACGCCTGCACCGTCTGGCGCCGGCGATGCAGGCGCTCTCGGTGTGCGCGCGGGCGATGAAGGTCCACCTCGACGCGCTCGAGGAGCAGCTCGCGAAGTCGGGCGGCCCGTGGATCCTCGGCGAGGCCTTCACCCTCGCCGACGTATCGTGGGTCGTGATCCTCGAACGCCTCGTCGAGGGCGACGTGTTGCCGATCTTCCTCGCAGACCGTCCCGGCGTCGCCGCCTGGTGGGACCGGCTCCGGGAGCGACCGAGCTATGCGACCGCCATCGCGGCGCACGGCCACCCCACGATCACCGCCGGCATCGCCGCCATCCAGGACGCGAAGCGCGCCGACCCGGCGCTGCGCGCGGCACTGGAGGATCCCTGCCGGTAGCGGTCTTCCCGAGCCTGCTGCCTCTCGCGATCGCGCTGCTGCTGTCGCTGGCCGCGGGACGGACGGCGTCGCGCGTCGGCGTGCCGCGGGTGAGCATCTACCTGCTCGTCGGCCTGCTGCTCGGGCCGCACGTCGGCATGGCGATCGCACCCGACGGCGCGATCGCGCAGGCCGTCCTGCTCGGACCGGGCACCGACGCCGCCCTCCACGCGGTCGAGCAGCTCGCGATCGGGTTCATCCTGTTCGGGATCGGATCGCAGTTCCAGTTCGCGACCTTCCGCCGCGTCGGGCCGCGCGTCCTCAGTGTTTCGGCGATGGAGATCGGGTGTACGGCGGTGCTCGTCGCGATCGTGCTCCTCGCCTGGACCGGCGACTGGCGGCTCGCGCTGATCGCGCCGGCGCTCGCGGTGTCGAGTGCGCCGAGCGCCACCCTCGTCACGCTGCGCGAGGTCGAGGCCGACGGGCCGGCCTCGCGCTGTCTGCTGCTCTGCGTCGGCCAGAACAACCTCGCCGTGCTGCTCGCCTTCCCGCTGCTCGTCTCCCTCGCATTCGGTGCGGGGGACGCCGGCGCGGCCACCGGCAAGGCGCTGCTCGCGATCCTCGGCGGCGGCCTCCTCGGACTGTTGGCCGCCGTCTGGCTCGAAGCGATCACCGGCCGGCGCGAGTTCGTGTTGCTCGGGCTCGTCACCGTGCTCGGCCTGCTCGGCGCAGTGCAGTGGCTCGAACCCGGCTCGACCGCGCTCGGGATGCTCGCCTGCTTCGCGGCGGGCGTGGCCCTCGCCAACGGTTCGCCGCACTCGGAGCCGGTGTTCCGCTACCTCGAGAACACCGTCTACCCGCTCTACGTGCTGTTCTTCATCGGCGCCGGTCGCGACCTCGAGATCGACGCGCTCGCCCACGCGGGCTGGCTCGGGGTGCTCTTCATCGGGGCGCGCGCCGCCGGGAAGCTCGGCGGCGCGTGGCTCGGCCTGCGCCTGTCCGGCTGGGACCAGGAGCTGCCGCCGTCCCTCGGGCGCGGACTCCTCTGCCAGGCGGGCGTCGCGCTCGGGCTCGTCGCGGCGCTCGAATCCGTCGCCCCCGACCCCACCCGCGAGCTGCGCCAGGTGGTGATCGCCTCGGTGGTCGTCTTCGAGCTGATCGGTCCGTGGCTGGTGCGACGCACGGCGGTGACGGCGGGCGAGGTGAAGCTCGTCAACCTCGTGCCCCACGCCGAGGCGACGGGCTTCCAGGCGCTGCGCTGGGTGTCGCTCGAGATCCGGCGCAACCTCGGACTGATCGGGGGCAGCGTCGTCTCGGGGGACGGCACCCGGACGGTGGCGCACGTGATGCAACGCCGCCCCCAGACCGTCTCCGCCGGGCTTCCCTTCGAGCGCGTTCTCAAAGCGTTAGGCGAGACCGGCGCCGAGATGGTGCCGGTGCTCGACGCGGACGGATGCTTCGAAGGCGTGATCTCCTACGAGGAGGTGAAGAACGCGCTCTACGATCCGGCTTTGCGCGACCTCGTCGTGGCGAGCGACCTCGCGACCGCGCTTCCCGATCCGCTCGCCCCCGACGCCTCGTTAGGCGACGCCCTCGCGCACATGGACGCGCGCGGGGTGCACTCCTGGCCGGTGGTCGACGACGATCGACTCGTGGGCGTCGTGCGCCGTTCCGACGTCTACCGGCTCGTGCGCCGGGACGTGCGCCGAGGCCGCTGAGCGCCTCTGCAGGCCGCCTCGAATCCCCGAGGCCCGGCCGCTTCCCCGGGCTCCGCCCTGTTCCCCCTGGGAAAGATCAGGAAATCGCGTGATTTGACCGCGGGTTTCGACACATCCCGGTACGCGTTGCCACACAACTGCGACCGGGAGGGGGAGCGTTCCAGCGCAGGCCGAGTCGCGAGTTCC
>JAHEJV010000387.1 GCA_024638705.1 Deltaproteobacteria bacterium
TGATGGTGACGCCGGCCTGGACGGGCTCGAAGTGCCAACCGATCGCGCTCGACGACATCGTCGAGATCCTCGCGCACTGCGTGGAAGACGACGCGACCACCGGGCGGATCTGCGACGTCGGCGGTCCGGACGTGCTCACCTACCGCGAGATGATGCAGGAGACGGCGCGCGTGCTCGGTAAGCGTCGCTACATGATCCCCGTGCCCCTGTTCTCGCCGGGGCTCTCGCGGTTGTGGGTCTCGCTCGTCACCCAGCTTCCAAAGGCGTTGGTCGCTCCGCTGATCCAGAGCCTGCGACACGACATGGTGGCGCGCGACCTGTGGCTCCAGGAGCGCATGGGACTCGCGGCCACGCCCTTCTCCGAGGCGCTCGCCGATGCGGTCCACGCCGAGGGACTTGCGAAGGAGCCGACCGTGCGTTCCGTGCAGCGCATGCCGCTGCCCGCCGGCCGCGACGCCGAGTGGGTGGCCCACGAATACGCGCGCTGGCTGCCGCGGGCTCTCGGCTTCGTGCAGGTGGACGTGGAGGATCAGGTGATCCGCTTCCGCGCGCGCGGAACGCGCCACACGCTTCTCGAGTTGACCTTTCGCGAAGACCGCAGCTGGCCGGGGCGCGCGCTGCTCGAGATCACCGGCGGAGCGTTGGCCGGGCGGCGCATGGGCCTGCCGCGTCTGGAGTTCCGCACTGCGCCGGACGGAGCGCACGTGCTCGCCGCGGTCCAGGACTTCCACCCGCGTCTGCCCTGGTGGCTCTACGCCGCCACGCAGGCGAAGTTGCACGTCTGGGTGATGTGGCGCTTCGGACGCCACCTGCGTCGTCTGGCAGAGCAGAGCCCGACCGCCTAGCCGTCGACGCGAACGCCTCGGACGGCGATCGCGCGACCGGGGACGCCTCGCGGACGTACCCAGCCGGAAGGTGCTGCTCGACGCGTCGGCGGTGGCGACGCTCGCACTCGGGTCGGCGTGTGGCATCGGATGGGCCGCACCCGACTGGCTCCGACATGCGTTCGTCCTGCCCGCGCTGCTCTTCGTCCTGATGGTCGCCTATCAGGGCGTGCGGCTCGGCCGCTCCACGCGTCTCGTCGACATGGCCGACGAGGACGAGCGCGCGACGTATACCCCGCTGTCGAACACGGCGATCGGCTTGCTGCTCGTCCTCGGGAGCGCGTTCGGATTCGTGGCCGAGGCCTACGGGGAGGCCGCGTTGCTCGGCGTCTTCGCCGCGATGTGCGCGACGGCGGGCGTGGTTGCGATCGGGCTGCGCGAAGTCCAGGAGTAGGCGAGGGCGCCTAGAGCAGCGACACCTTTCCCTGCTCGAGCCAGGTGCCCGGTGATTGGAGGGCGGGCCAGAGGAGCTGGTCCGCCGCTCGCGACGCGCGCTTCACGATCCGCGGGAGCTGTGCGCCGATCCGCCGCGCGTCGAGCTGCGTCATGACCGCTTCGAACACCGCCTCCTTCGCGGCGGCGAGCGGCGCGCCCGCGAGCACGCGATCGCCCGCGACGAGAAAGCAGCTGAGGTCGCCGAAGGAGACCAGCGTCGGCTTCTCCGACGCGCGGAACGTTTCGAGGCGACGTCCGGAGAGGAATCGGTCCACGTTCCGCGCGGCGCACGCCCCCATGTCGAGGGCGTGATAGGCCTGCTTCGAGAGCGCGTCGGGCAGCGCCGCGCCGTCGCCCACCACGAACACCTCGGGGTGCGCGCGACTCTGGAGCGATTCGTTCACCGACGCCCATTCGTTCGCGGACGCGAGGCCGGACTCGGCGAGCAGCTGCGGCGGCGCAGGGCCGCCGGTCCAGATCGTGAGGTCGCTATCGAGCGAATCGCCGTTCTCGAGCACGACCGCGCCCGCTTCGATGCGCTCGACCTGCTGTCCCATCTCGAACGTGACGGGCCAGCGAGAGCAGAGCTTCCGGATGTGGGGGTCGAGCGCTTCCGGGGCTTCGGCGAGCAGGCGATCACCGCCGTCGACGAGCGTGATGCGCAGGTTGCGCTCGCGATGGCGGCGCAGGATCTCGCCGAGCGCCTCGATGCCTTCGAGTCCGCCGCCGATGATCACGACGCTCGCCGGGCCCGGCCGCTCGACGAGCTTCGTGAGGCGTTCTCCGATTCGCGCGCACTGTTCGACGGACTTGAACCCGATCGCGTGCTCGTCGAAGCCGGGCACCTTCGCGCCGCTGTCGGCGCCGCCGAAGGCGACGATCAGCGCGTCGTACTCGAGACGCTCGCCCGAACGGGTGGAGACCTCGCGCGCATCGACGTCGATCGCGGTCACTTCTTCGTGCAGGAACGAGTGGCCCACCTGCGCGAGGTTCGCTTCGAGGGGCAGGCGCAACAGCTTCGAGGTCTTCACGCCCGAGACGAGCTCGTGGATGTTGGGCAGGAACTCGAAGTGGCGTCGGCGGTCGACGACGGTCACGTCGTAGCGCTTCGCATCGAGGGCGAGGGCCGCGTTGAGCCCGCCGAAGCCGCCCCCGAGAATGAGGACGCGGCGTCGCGTCTCCCGCGAGCGACGCAGACACAGTCGATCCCGCAAGGCGTCGATCACGACACGTCCGCCATGCGCTCGCTGAAATCCCAGGTGACGACCGACTCGGGCTCGATCGAGATGGCGACCTCCTGGTCGGCGCGATGGAGCAGATTCTGCGCGAGTTCGGAGCGGGCGTCTCCGAGGTATCGGTCGATGAGCGTGCGGAGGATCTCCGCACCGCCTTCGTCGTGACATCGCGCGATGCCTTGACCGCGCACGCCGCGATAGGGCGGGGCGGCCACCGACGCCTCGAAGGCGCAGCGCGGGTCGCGCTCGAGGTGCGACACCACGTCGGCGGAGCGCTGGGTGGCGCACCAGAGCCGCCCTTCGCGGGGCACGAACCAGAGCGTCGCGAGGACGGGGTGGCCCGAGCCCCCGAGGCACGCGAGGCGAAGAGGCTCGTGGAAATCGTCCAGGAACCGGCGGATGTCGTCTGCGGACCACGGACCCTTCAAGCGGGCCGGATCTGCGATCGAATCGCGCCGGGGCGCGGTCTCGGGACGGAGTCGGCGGTCGGAGTCCGATCTGGGATGCATCGCAGAACCTCTACAAGAAACGGCATTGGAAGCTCGGAGAAGCGCTCTCACGCGAGAACGCGCCCGTGAACTCAATTTGTACAGAAAAAATCTAGACAACTCGGATCAGATGCGCCATGATCCGCGAGTCCGATCACAGACCCCAAAGGAGTCACCATCATGAACGTTCCGATCGAAAGAACCCGCCCCGTTGCGCGGGCCCGAACCCGGGATGAGCTGATCCCCGGCGTGAGCCGCCCGGCGGCGCTCTTCCTCCTGGCGGCCGGCCTTTCCTTCATCCTGTCCGTCTACCTGTATTTCGGCGGCAGCCGGGAGCAGGGGATCTTCGTCGGGATCTGGGTCCCGTCAATCCTCTCGGCGGGCACGCTCCTGTTGGGAGGCTCCCGTGAGTGACCTCCAGATCCTGCAGGCCGGGTGTGTCATCTCCTTCATTGCGATTTCAGGCGCCTACATCTATCTGCGCTCCTGCTTCACCGAAGGAACGCTCCCGCCCCACGAGGAGCGGATGCAGCAGGGCGAGGACGGCGAGGACGAGAGCACGCGCAACGCGGCGTAGTACCATCGGTCGGCGCTCCGAGGGGCGCCCGCCGCGCGGCGGCGCAGGTCCCGAGGGTTGACCCTTCCGGTCGACACCGGGATCTTTCGATGCGCGAAACCGCTCCAGATCCGTTCGCCCCGGCGCGGATCGGACCCATCCCTCTGCGCAATCGCGTGATCAAGGCGGCGACCTTCGAGGGAATGAGTCCCGGAAACGTCGTCACCGACACGCTGGTCGACTTCCACCGGCGCGTCGCGGCCGGGGGCGCAGCGCTGACCACGGTGTCCTACGTCGCGGTCTCCCCGGACGGCATGGGCGCTCCAAACGAGATCTACATCCACGCCGCCGCCGCACCGGGTCTCGCGCGTGTCGCGAGCGCGGTCCATGCCGAGGGTGCGAAGATCGCGGCGCAGATCGGCCACGCGGGCGCTGTCGGGATGCTGCCGGGGAAGCGCATCCGCGGTCCATCCCCGGGTCGCGCGATCACCGGGGCGAAGATCCATCCGCTGTCGACGGGCGAGATCGACGACGTCGTCGAGGATTTCGCGAACGCCGCCTCGATGCTCGCCGACGCCGACTTCGACGCCGTCGAGCTGCATTTCGGCCACCACTATCTGCTCTCGTCGTTCATGAGTCCGAAGTGGAACCGGCGGACAGACGACTACGGTGGCTCGCTCGAGGGCCGCGCGCGCCTTCCGCGGCGCGTTC
>JAHEJV010000069.1:0-7612 GCA_024638705.1 Deltaproteobacteria bacterium
TCCATGAACCGCAGGGAAAAAAAGGGAAACGGCGCCGGTCCCGAGGGACCGACGCCGTTTCGCGTGGGGTGAGCCGAGAGGGTTATTGGCAGCCGCAGGTGGGGAGGGCCTGGTCGAGGGACACCGGGACCGGGCCCGACTCGATCTCGACGGGGAGGGCCGAGCGGGAGAGCAGCTCCCAGCCGCCGATCTCCACGATGTTGACGTCGATCACCTCTCGCTTCGGGGCGGCCGGCTCCGGCTTCGGCGCCGGGGTCGTCACCGCGACCGGGTCCTCGATGATGTCCGCCTGGGCGTCGCTCGCTGTGAAGACCGGTCGGAAGACCAGGACGAGCAGGCAGAGGGCGATCACCGTCAGCACGGCGTTGGTGTAGTGGGTGGAATTCATGGGGTTCTCTAGTTGACCGGGTGGAACTGGACGCGGCGGTTCTTGGCGTCGTAGGGGTTCGCCGGGTTGATCGGCTCCGCCTCGCCGCGGCCCGCGGTGACGACCTGCTCCGACGAGACGCCGTGGCGCGCCGCGAGGTACTGGCCGACCGCCTTCGCGCGCTCCTCGGAGAGGCGCTGGTTGTAGGCGTCTCCGCCGGTCGCATCGGCGTGGCCCACGATCATCACCTGCTTCCCGCTCAGCTGGGGCAGGCGCATCATCTTCCCCACCTCGTCCAGGTAGGGGCGGCTCTCGGGCTTCACTTCCGCCGAGTTGTACTCGAACTGGATCAGGAAGCCGAAGGGCGTCGGCGCCACCGGCTGGTTGTTCATGACGATGCCGCGGGTGCGCAGCGGGTAGAGCATCTGCGCCAGCTCGTTCGCCGGCACGGGTGCGCCCGTGATGAGGGTGGGGTTCTCCGCACGCGCCGTGCTCGGGGCGAGGCCGCCGAGGGCGGCGATGGCGGTGGCGGCGAGGGCGATCCAGGTGCGTCGGGTCTTGCGGGTCATGTCGGGCTCCTTATCGGGGGTCTTTCTCGGCTCGAACCCACGCGGTCCGAGCGACGGGGAAGGGTCGACGCCACTGCACGCCCGGATCACCGCGCGGCGATTTTCCGGGCCTTTCCCCGACTGCCTCCGTCCCCCTCCGGTGAGAGGCACGCCTCGGCCCGAACGACCTCGCGGGACGGGATTCCGGGGGCCGGTGATCCGGACGGCGATCCCGCCCGACTGGTCTCCAGACGGAGGAATCCGGGATGCCGACCATCCAGCAGACCCACAGCCCGCTCGAAAGCCAGGACGCCCCGCGCTGCCGCACCTCCGGCTCGCGCCACGGCGCCCACCGCCCGATCCTCCTCGTCCACGGCTTCGCCTCGAGCGCGGCCATGCTGGCCCCCCTGGCCCGCCATCTCTCGCGGACGCTCCGCCGCCGCGTGATCCGCGTCCAGCTCAGCGCCGGCCGCGACGACCTGCGCCGCTCGGCCGCCGCGCTCCAGCGGGTCCTGTCGCTGCACGCGGCCCACCCCGACTTCGAGCACGCCGACATCGTCGCCCACTCGATGGGCGGCCTGACGGCGACCTACCTGCTCAAGAAGCTCGATCGCGGTCGCCATGTCCGCTCGGTCGTCACGCTCGGCACGCCCCACCGCGGCGCGCCGCTGGCGGGCCTCGGCGTGCTCTTGCTGGGCGCGCTCTCCCGGGCGCTCTGGCAGATGGTGCCGGGATCCGGCCTGCTGCGAGAGCTGCGCCAGCTCGATGCGCCGCGCGGGTCGCGGATCGTGTCGATCGCCGGCACGAGCGACTGGCTGGTGCCGAATCGTTTCAGCCGGCTCGACGCGACCCCCGCGCACCGCAACCTGAGCCTGCCCGGACTCTCCCACTGCGCGCTGCTCGTGGCGCGCGCCGCGCTCGACCGCGTGGCCGAGGAGCTGGCGTGGCGGCCGGCCGCCTGCCGACTCGCCAAGGCCGATTCACTCGAGCTGGCCGCCTGACCCCCACCCGGAGAAGAAGAAGAATCGAGGTAGAATCTCATGACCCAGAGTCGAGCCCCCCGACGACTGCGACGAGGACGAACGATGGAACACACGAACGAAGCGCAAACGGGCCGACGGCCCCGCACCGGCGCCTCGCGCGCCGTGTGGAGTGCAGCCCTGGCACTCCTCGCCGTCGTGACATTCGCCTGTGCGTCGGACGCGCCGCCGTCCGACGGGCTGGCGCCGCCGCCGCATCCCACCGCCACCGCCGACGAGCTGCTCGTCGTCGACTGCCTGCTGCCCGGCCAGGTGCGCAAGCTCGGTCGCCAGTTCAACTACCTCTCGCCGCGCCGACCGATCAAGACGAGCGCGATCGACTGCGAGATCCGCGGCGGCGAGTACGTCGCCTACGACCGCGCCAACTACGCCACGGCGCTCGCCGTCTGGCTGCCCGCCGCCGAGGACGGCGACGCCGAGGCGCAGAACTACGTCGGCGAGATCTTCGAGCGCGGCCTCGGTCGCGAGCCCGACTACGAGACCGCCGCGAAGTGGTATGCGAAGGCCGCCGAGCAGGGCTTCTCCGCCGCGCAGATCAACCTCGGCCAGCTCTACGAGCACGGCCTCGGCGTCGTGCCCGACGTGACGAAGGCGCTCGCGTGGTACGACCGCGCCGCCGGTCTCGTCGGCGGCCAGTGGGAGCTGGTGTCCGGACCCGAGCTCGCGTCGCTGCGCGACGAGCTCGAAGTGCGTTCGGCCGAAGCCGAAGGGCTGCGCAGCGAGCTCGCCGGTGCGCGCACCCAGATCGAACGCGTACGCAAGCAGCGCTCGCAGCGCGAACGCGACGCCGCCGCCGCGCTCGCCGCGCTCACGCAGGAGCGCAACACCCTCGCCGAGGAGCGACGTCGCCTCGAGGCCGAAGCGGAGGAGATCCGCGTCGCGAACCAGACGCTCGCGAAGCGCAAGACCGAAGAGGGCGAACGCGAACTGCTGCGCGAGGCGGGCGACGCGGCCGAGATCGCCGCGCGCACCGCGGCGCTCGAAGCGCGCGAGAAGGAACTCCTGAAGCAGTCCGTCGCGCTCGGCGAAGCGGCCGCGGAGGTGGCGCGTCGCTCTCACGCGATCGAGCTCGAACGCGATCGCCTCGGGCAGGAGCGCACGGCGCCCGCGCCGCCCGACGTCGTCGCGACGAACGAGGCGCTCCGCGTCGAACTCGCGGCGCGCGAGAAGCGTCTCGCGGCGCTCCAGGAGAAGGTCGCCGCCGGCGCCAGCCAGCTCGAGGCGGAGCAGCGCAAGATCGCGCAGGAGCGCGGCGAGCTCGCGGCGATCGCCCAGGCGCGCAGCGCGCTCGAGACCTTCGCCCGCGAGCTGGGCGAGCGCGAGTCGGTGCTCCAGCTCCGCCTGACGCAGCTCGAAGCGCGCAGCGGAGATCTCGCCTCCGCGCAGACCACCGTCGACGGGAAGCGCGAGGAGATCGCCGCGCTGAACGCGGAGATCGAGAAGCTGCGCGCGGAGGCGGAGGCCCAGCGCCAGCAGCTGGCCGCCGTGGCCGAGGAGAAGACCGGCCCGGACGTCGCGGTGGCGATCGCCGGGCCGTCGATCCAGATGATCGACCCGCTGCTCGTCGCCACGCGCGACGCGCCGGGCCGCCCCGGCCTGCGCGAAGTCCCGATGGCAGCGGGCATCGAGGAGCGCGTCATCGTCGGACGCGTCGAAGCGCCGGCCGGTCTGCTCAGCCTCACGATCAACGACCTCGCCGCGCCGACCGGGCCGAACGGTCTCTTCCAGACCAACGTCGCCGTGCAGCCCGGCGGCACCGAGGTGGCGATCGTCGCGGTCGACCGTCAGGGCGAACGCTCGAATCTGCACTTCCTGCTCACCTCGGACGAGATCACGCCGCTCGAGGAAGCGGCGGCGCCGATCGCGCCGAAGCCGTCGTTGATTCCCTCCGACGTCGACTTCGGCAACTACTACGCGCTCGTCATCGGCAACGACGACTATCAGCAGCTCCCCGACCTCGAGAGCGCGATCAACGACGCGGACGCCGTCAGCGAGACCCTCGAGAAGCGCTACGCCTTCAACGTCACCACGCTGCGCAACGCCAACCGCTACCAGATCCTCTCGGCGCTGAACCAGCTCACCGCGACGCTCACGAAGAGGGACAACCTCCTGGTCTACTACGCCGGTCACGGCGAGCTGGATCGCGTCAATCAGGTGGGACACTGGCTGCCGGTGGACGCCGAGCCCGAGAACCCGGCGAACTGGCTGTCGACGCGCTCGCTCACCGACCAGCTCAACCGCATGAAGGCGCGCCACATCATCGTCGTGGCCGACTCTTGTTATTCGGGCGCGCTGACGCGCTCGGCGGTCACCCAGCTCAAGCAGGGCGAGCTCACCGAGGAGCGCGTCCAGTGGCTGCGCGCGCAGCTCGGCCTGCGCGTGCGCACGGCGCTCACCTCGGGCGGTCTCAAGCCGGTGCTCGACAGCGGCGACGGCAAGCACTCGCTGTTCGCGAAGTCGCTGCTCGACGTGCTCAACTCGAACAAGGGCGTGCTCGACGGCCTCTCGCTCTACCAGGCGATCAGCGCCCGCGTCGTGCAGGAGGCGCGCGAGCTCGACTTCGACCAGATGCCCGAGTACGCGCCGATCCGCCACGGACACCACGAGAACGGCCACTTCCTCTTCGTGCCCAGGGTCTAGAGCACGGAACACTGATGCGCCTCCAGTCCGTTCTAGACCGCGCGGCGAGGCGCGACGAAGCGGCCGTGCTGCAGCTCTCGCGGCGCGTCACGACGCTGCTGTCGAACTACGGCGCCTACTCGGTGCGCCGCGACTGGGCCGAGTCGACGCGCGACATCGTCCTGCAGATCGGCGAGCGCTGGGTCGCCGGCGGCGGTCGCGCCGACCCGGAGCGTCACATCGAGGGCGTGGTGAAGAACCTCTTCTGGGGGCAGATCCTCGACCTGATGGTCGCGAGCGACGCCGCCGCCGCGGGGCTCTTCTATCCCACCGTGCGCCGCCTGCTCGCGACGTGGGACCGCGCGCGGCAGTGCGAGGAGGCCTGGGACGACGTCGTCTCGGAGACCGCCACCCAGATCTGGGAAGCCTGGCAGGGCGGCGACGTCGAGAAGCCCTGGGCGCTGCTCTACACGATCGCGCGGCGCCGCTTCCTCGATCGCGTGCGCGCGAAGAAGCCCACCGACGAGTACGTCGAGGACCGCGAGGACGGCGGTCAGGATGCGCCGGGCGTGATGGAGCGCTCCGAGCGCTTCACGGCCCAGGCGCTCGAGACCCTCGAGCCGCGCGAGCGCGAGGTGATCGGGATGATGGACCTCGAGGGGCACACCCGCGTCGAGATCGCGAAGCAGCTCGGGCTCTCGGAGGGCGAGGTGCTCTCCGTCCGCCGGGCCGGCCTGCGCCGCCTGTGGCGCTGGCTCGGCCGCGACCTGCCCCCGCCCCTGCGGGAAGTCTGGGAGGAGATGTTCAAGGGCTCGAAACGGGCGACCCCCGAGCAGGTCGCCAAGAAGCTCGATCTGACCGCTCCGGTCGTCGCGGAGCGGATTTCCGAGGCGAGGCAACTTTTGGGCCTCGAATCGTTGGCCGGGTGATCCGGATGGCGATCTCGCCCGACTGTGCAGCGACACCCGACCCGCATTCCGCGGGCCGCTGCGCGCCACTGGAAACTTCATGAACTGCACTCGCGCCTTCGAAATCGACCTCGAGGACCTGCTCCTCGACCCCGGATCCGCGGAATTCCGCGAGTTCGCCTCCCACTGCGAAGGCTGCGCCGACTGCGCCGCCGAGCTCGAGCTGCACCGCGGCATGCTCGCGCGCCTCAAGGACGAGGACGCCGACGCCGTCGTGCATCCGTCCGACGCGTCGCTGCTCGAGCTCGCGCGGCGCCCCGAGAACCTCACCCAGGAAGAGCGCACCGGGCTGCGCGCCCACATGCGCGAATGCCATCCCTGCGACGACGCCTATCGCGCGACCCTGATGCTCGTGCCCGAGCCCCAGCTCTCGCCGATCGCCCGCGCCGCCCTCGCGGTGCGCGAGTTCCTGTCGCCGAGCGGGATGCGTCAGTGGGCGCCCGTCGCGATCGCACTCGTGATGGCCGCCGGCGTCACCTGGCAGCTCGACCCGTTCGGTCTCGGCGAGCCGGAGCTGCGCTATCGCGGCACCCCCGGTGAGTTCGCCCTCGAGGTGGAAGTGCCCGAGGCCGGCGAACGCGGCGGATTCGCGCTCTACGGCATCGACGACGACGACACGGTGCTGCTGCGCGTCGACGTGCCGGATGCGTGGTATGGCAGCGAGGTGACCGCGAAGATCGTGACCGAGGAAGGCGTCACGACGATCTTCGAGGGGCCGCTGCACTGGGATCCGGAGCGCCGGGAGACGGGCTTCCTCGAGCCGAAGGCCGGGATCTTCGACTTCGACAGCTACCGGATCGAGCTGACCCCCGAGCACGGCGAGCCGCAGAGCCACTGGGTGGACGTCCGCTAGTGCGGACAGGGGCGGCCTAGCGATACGCGGGCAAGTCGCAGGAAGCACGTCGAACGACCTGATTCCGTTTGTCTTGACCCTTTTCCAACGCGTGTGGGATGCTTCGCCCCTCATTCCGGGAGGGGACCCCATGACCGCGCATCGCTCGCTTCGTATTTCCGCGTTCGTCTTCGCGCTGGCGATCTTCGCCCTGCCGATCGCGGCGCTCGCGCAGAACAATCTCGGCACGCTGCCCGGGCAGTCGCGCCTGCAGAGCCAGCTCGGCACGGCGATCAATACGATCATCTGCCCCACGCTGAACGCCGATCCGAACGTGAATCGCGACGACGGCACCGAGGTGGGCTTCCTGTTCGGGCGCTGCACCGACCTGGTCCACACGGCGAACGACATCCAAGGGTCGGGACCGACCGCCTTTTCACTCGGTCTCAGCTCCGAGGAGACGAACACGGTCCTGGACAGCATTGCCCACACGCAGATGCCGGCGATCGGTCGCGGCGCCTCGGAGATCACGATCCTCCAGGCCGCTGCCGTGAGCGACCGGCTCTACGCCCTGCGCGAAGGCGGTGAGAGCGTCTACGTCGCCGGACACGCCTATACCGACGACGGACGCCGCGTCGACTTCGACTACGACCCGCGCCACGCCGCCGGCGCGGCGGGCGCCGACGACCCGATGGGCGGCAGCGGCCTCGGCATGTTCCTGAACGTCGACGGCGGCTTCGGCGATCGGGACTCGAAGACGGAAGAGCTCGGCTTCGACTACCACAACGTCGGGGGCGTGCTCGGTGTCGACTTCCGCTTCAGCGAGCAGTTCGTCGCCGGCATCGCCGGCGGATACACCTATTCCGACCGCGACTTCGACCGCAGCGGTGGCGACATCGAGAGCGACACGGGTTCGGGCTGGGTGTTCGCGGGCTTCTCGGAGCAGGGGTTCTACGTCGACGCGCTCTACGGGTTCTCGTATCACTGGATCGACTCGGATCGCCGCGTCGTGATCGGGCCGGCCGCGACCGTCGACGCGAGCGGCGACACCTACGCCACCGAGCACGTCGTCTCGGGCAACCTCGGCTACGTCTTCGATCTCGGCGGTCTCGGCATCGGGCCGGTGGCGCGCATCGAGTACGTCCGCCTCGACGTCGACGGCTTCAGCGAGTCGGGCGCCGGCGGCATGGAGCTCGCCTACAAGGACGACGACGTCGACTCGCTGATCACCAACCTCG
>JAHEJV010000069.1:7622-16040 GCA_024638705.1 Deltaproteobacteria bacterium
TCACGCCGCAGGTCGGAGCCTCCTGGGCGCACCAGTTCGAGGACGACACGCGCGAGATCACGGCGCAGTACAAGTTCGATCCGACCAACACGAAGTTCTTCGTGAAGACGAGCTCGCCCGACCGCGACTACGTCGATCTGTCGGCGAGCGTCGCAGCGACGTTCTCGGGCGGGGTCTCCGCCTTCGTCGCCTACGACACGATCCTCGGCCACTCCGACCTCACCGCGCACCAGTTCACCCTGGGCGGACGGATCGAGTTCTAGGAACGGTCTCCGAGACGCCGGTCGAGGTCGGCGAGGATCTCCGGCCACAGCGCGTCCCAGCAGCAGGCATGATCGGCGCCGTCGTGCTCGACCACGACGGCGCCGTGCTGCTTTCCGGCCGCGCGCCGCGCGATCGCCGGCGGGACGTTCGCATCCGCCGTTCCGACGTGGTGGACCTGGAGGATGTCGGACGCCAGAGCGGGCCGGATCGCCGGGTCGAGTGACACGGCGAGCGGTGGATAGGCGTGGTGCTCGGCCCAGGCCGCGACGTCGAGATTCCCCGCCACGGTCACGACCGCGACGACGTCGGGCACGCGCTCGGCGAGCAGCATCGCCAGCGTGCCGCCGCCGCTGTAGCCGAGCAGCACCACCTCGCGCGCGGGACGCTTCGCGCGCCACGCCGCGAGCGCCGACGCCAGGCTCGCCACCACCACCTCGGCGTAGCGCCCGTCGAGCCAATGGCGCGGATTGCACGGATGCGCGTCGTGCTGGCAGGGGCGTCCGAGCAGCACGGAGGGGGCTGTGTCCGCCGCCATCCAGCGCAGGGCCGCCGCGTCGCGCGGCGTCGGGTCGGGCGGGACGTAGCGCGCCGCGTTCGACGGCAGTCCGTCGCCCTCGAGATAGACGTGCAGGCGATCGGTCGCCCCGGCCCGCTGCGCGTAGAGCGAGAGCGTTCCGGCGGGCGTGGCGATCGCGTGTCGCGTGAAGCCGAACGCGCGGGCGGCGTCGTCGTAGCGCTCGGCGGGAGTCGCGCAGGCGAGGAGTGCGAGACACGCGAGCAACGCGACGCCGCGCATGGCTGCCGTCATCGCGGCAGTGCGCGCCGCTCCACCCGCACGAAGTGGGTGGTGTGACCGCATCCGGCGCGGTGCACGGAATCGCGTTCGTCGGCGTCGGCGGCGAAGCGACCGGCGGCGTGCGCGTCGCGCAACAGGTTCAGCGGACCGATCGGAAACGCGCGGCCCATCGGCGCCTCGGCGTCGGTGTCGACGCCGGTCTGCACGACGCTGAGAGCGCGCGCGCCGAACGCGTCGAAGCCGACCAGGACGAGTCGCTCGCCGTGGCGTTCGACGACCACGTCGAGCGCCGTGTCGACGTCGGGCGCCGCGACGCGGATGCGCTCGCGCAACACGAAGTCGCCGTCCGGGAGCGCGCGGGTGTCGACCAGCGCGCCCGGGCAATCGGGCACGCGCGGCAGGCCGAGCGGCAGCGTCGCGCAGGCGAGCGCGAACGATGCCGTCGCCAACACGAGGAGCCTCACGCCTTCTCCGTCGCGGGCCGCAGCAACACCAGCGTCACCGGCGCGAGCACGAAGGAGAGCAGCACGCCGACCCCCGTCGTCGCGCCGATCGCGCGCAGCGCCGCGTGCTCCGAGATCGCGAGCGTCCCGAACACGAACACCGTCGTGAGACACGAGAGCAGGAGCGACAGCAGCGTCGCCTCGAGGTGCGCGCGATCGCCGGCGCTGTCGACGATGAAGATCCCGTAGTCGACGCCGATCCCCATCACCAGCACGAGGCTCGTCACGTGGAGCAGGTTGATCGGCGCGCCGATCGCGGCGAAGCCGGCGAGCGTCGTGCCGGCGACGAGCAGCGACGGCAGGAATGCGGCGAGCGCCGGACGCCAGCGCCGGTAGCGCACGCCCAACACGAGGATGACGAGCGCGCAGCCGACGCCGATCTGCTGGAGCGTCGTCGCGCGGAACTCGCGGTAGATCGCGTTCATGAAGGTCTTCTGGTCGAAGACGTGCACGCGGTCGAGGCCGTCGAGGCGGGCGGCGAGGGCGGCCGGGTCGTCGGCGCCGCGCAGGTAGCTGACGGCGGCGGTGCGGTCGCCGAGATCGAGGAGCAGCGGCGCGACGAGGTCGCGCAGCGGCGAGTCGCGCAGGGTCGCCGCGTCGAGCGGCGGCGGCGGCTCCTCCGCCAGGGCTTCGCGGAACGGCGCGAGCGCTTCGGCGCGGAAGCCCTCGGCGCTGAAGGCGGCTTCGACGCGGTCGGCGAGATCGGGGACGCCGCGCAGCGCGGCGAGGTTGCGCTGCTGGAGATCGCGCGACCAGAGCAGCGCGTGCACCGAGCGGAAGCCGTCGATCTCACCCATCGCGGCGGCTTCGTCGAGGCGCGCGGCGACCGCGTCGTTGCGCGCGATCGCCTCCTCCTCGGTCGTCCCGAGCGTGAATACGACGCGACCCTGCTCCTCCCGCGCCACGCGCGCACGCACGCGCTCCTCTTCGGCGCGCAACTCCGGGTCGAGGGACATCAGCCGCGAGAGATCGTCGTCGAAGTCGAGCGCGGGCAGACCGACGATCGCGGCGGCGACGCACAGGAGTGGGACCACGGCGAGCGCGCCGCGTCTCTGCGCCAGGCGATCGAGGAACGCGCCGAGTCCCACCGACACGCGCCGCGCGAGCGGCGGCACCGCGCGATCCCCCTCTTCGCTGGCGGGGAGAAACGCGGGCAGCACCCAGAGCGTCACGCCGAGCGCCGCCGCGACGCCGAGCGTCGCGAAGACGCCGATCTCGCGGAAGCCGGGGAACGAGGTCAGCGCGAGGCCGGCGAAGCTCGCCATCGTCGTCAGTGCGCCGAGCACGAGCGACGGTCGCAGGCGCTGCACGATCTCCCGCCCGGCGGCGCGCGCTTCGAGCCGGTAGTGGTCCAGGACGTGGATCGAGTAGTCGATCGCGACGCCGATCAGCGACGCGCCGAACGCCATCGTCACGCCGTCGAGGCGCCCGGTCGTCGCGCGCATCACGACGGCGGCGAACAGGATCCCCGAGAGCGAGGGGAAGATCGCGAGGGCGAAGAAGTGCACCGAGCGGAAGAAGGCGAGGAAGACGATCGCGATGCCGACGAAGGAGAGCGCGACGATCGCGTGGACGTCGCGGCGGATGCTCGCCTCCGCCGCCACCGCGAAGCGGTTCGTGCCGCTCGCCTCGAGCGTGAGCGGGGCGTCGCTCGCCGCGGCGATCTCCGTGAACGCTTCGTCGAGGTGCGCGAGCACTTCGGCCTGGGGCTTCGAGTCGAAGGCGCGCGCGTGGGTGGTGAGGAAGAGCACGGCGTGCTCGCGCTCGGGCGTGACGAAGACGCCGTCGTGGGTGTCGAGGGGCGGGCGCTCGTCCCCGAGCCGCGCGATCACGCTCTCGAACGCGCCGATCGGATCTCCCGCCGCGAGGAACTTCGTGAGCGTCGCGGTCGGGAGCGCCAGGCTGTTCTTCACCTCGCGCGCGCGCCGACGCAGCGCCTCGGGCGTGAAGCGTTCGCGTGCCTCGTCCTCCGGCGACTCCGACCAGAAGTAGTGACGCCGCGGGAAGTAGAGCCGGTGCACCTCTTCGAGCTGATCCGGATCGACGCCGGTTGCCACGCGCGCCACTTCGCCGTGCGCGCGCATGCGCTCGGCCAGCGCGCGGGCGGCGTCGACGGCGGCGTCGAGCCGAGGCGAGCCGATCGTCAGGATCATCGTGCGCGTCAGCTCGCTGTCGGAGAGACGCGAGGCCAGCACGGCCAGCTCGGCGTCGCTCTCGGCGGGCAGGAAGCCGGTGATGTCCGTCGACAGCTCGAGGTGCGTGACGGCGTAGGCGGCGAACGCGACGACGCCCACGGCGAACGCCCAACGGATCGCGCGATCGCTCATCGGCCGCCCGGCGCTCCCGTGCTCATCGGCCGTCGGACGCCGTGTCGCTCTCCCCGAAGATCCGCGCCAGCTCGGCGTCGTCGAACGCGTGGTCGCTCTGGACGTCTTCGAAGTGCGTCGTCGTCGTGTCGCCACCGGCTTCGAGGAGCGTCATGCGCGAGAGCGCCCGGCCGCGGCCTTCGAGGGTGACGCGCGCGATGATCGTGCGCAGTCGCTTCGCGCGCGGCGTCAGCGCGAGCGACCAGCCGTCGTTCCCTGCCGCGAACTCGGGCTCGTAGCGATCGCGCAGGGCGTCGAGATCGCCGTTGAACAGCACGATGAAGTTCCCGACCACCTCCTTGGCGATCGGGTTGCCCGAGAGGTCCATCGCCTGGCTGCCGGTGCCGTCGTCGAAGGAGAAGTGGTCCCCGTCGATAACGAGGCGTGTGGCGGCGGGGGCCGTGGTGACTCGGGCGAGCCTTCCGGGCGGCACGAAGTAGAGGGTGCCGCGCGATTCGAGGGGCTCGGAGAGCAGCGCGAGCTGCTTCACCTCGCGGAATTCGGCGACCACCCCGGAAGTGCTCGCCATCCCCTGCATCAGGGATTCGAGGTCGGGAGGGGCGGCATCGGGCTCGGCGGACGCCGTCGACGGGTGCGCGGCTGCCATCGCGCAGAAGAAGCCGAGAACGAGAACGGCTCGCGTCAGGGTTCGCTCCGCCGGCTCCAGTCGCGTCACGGCGCGGATACTACCGCGCTGCCGACGGTGCGTCCGATTGCCCTGGCATTGCGCCGGGCGATATCATGCCGGCCCAACGTGGCCCCCCTGAATCAGGAACGCGATCGCGAAGGCGAGCGACCGGGAGCCGCCCCGAGCCCCGCTTCGGCGCTCGCACGGGGCTGGCTGCTCGTCCCCCGCAGCATTGCCTTCGCGAGCTACGCGCTGGCGGCGGGAAGCCTCGGCGTGGCGGTGATCCCGATCGCGCGGTTCGTCGGGCGCTGGCGCGGGCTCGACGCGGACGCACTGGACGTCCGCTCCCAGTGGATCATCCACCGGACCACCTACTGGCAGACGCGCCTCGCGGAGTGGCTCGGCGCGGCCCGGATCGTCGGCGTCGGCGCCGAGAAGCTCCGCGAGCGCCCGCTGCTGATCGTCGCGAACCACCCCTCGCTCTACGACACGCCCGTGCTCACGCGATTCCTGCCCCAGGCCGATTTCATCGTCAGCAGCGAGTGGACGAGCAACCCCTTCCTGCGCGGCGCGATCCAGGGCGGCGGCTATCTCGCGGCCGAGAACGGCGCGCTGGCGGTCCGTGGGGCGGTGAAGCGGCTGCGCGCCGGGCGGACCGTCGTCGTCTATCCCGAGGGCACCCGCTCGGCGCCCGAGGGCCTGCTCCCCTTCCAGCGCGGGGCGGCCCTGATGGCCCTCCGCGCCGACATCGATATCGTTCCGGTGGTCATCCGCGTGACACCCCGTACGCTGATGAAGGGGCAGAGCGTCACCGACATGCCCGACGAAACTCCGGAATGGCGAGTCGAGGTGGGCGATCCGATCCGCCCGAGGGACTATGTTCTCCCCGGCGAGAACAAATCCGCATGCGCCCGCCGACTGACGACGGTGCTGCAGGACTACTTCGAGAAAAGGTGGGACAGTGGGAGCTGCTGAAGGCCTCGAAGCCGAAATCAAATCGCTCATCGTCGAAGCGCTCGATCTCGAGGACGTCGCGCCCGACGAGATCGAGACCGACGCGCCGCTCTTCGTCGAGGGCCTCGGACTCGACTCGATCGACGCCCTCGAGCTGGCGATGGCGCTCGAGGAGCAGTACGGCGTCACGATCGACGACGATCCGGATCGCAACCAGGAGATCTTCGCGAGCGTGAAGAGCCTGGCGCACTTCGTGACCGAGGCGCGCACGGGGGCCGCCGCATCCGGAGGCGCCTGAAGGGCGAGCGGGTGTGATTCCTCTCTCGCGTTGGTTCGAAGCAGCGGCGGGCGAGCGCCGGGTCGCGTTCGGGCGCGAAGGCGAACGCAGCGCGGCCGACCTGCGTCGCGACGTCGCCGCGCTCGCCGCGCGCATCGACACGGCGCAGGGGCACGACCTCCTGCTCCACTGCGACGACGCGTACGCGTTCACCGTCGGGCTGCTGGCGGCGGCGCACGTCGGAGCGCGGGCGGTGTTGCCGCCGTCGCGCCAACCGGGCGCGCTGCGCAACCTCGCGCCGCGCGTGCACGGTGCGCTCCTCGACGCGCCGGCGCCCGACGCGCTGGGCGATCTTCCGTGCTGGCATCCGCTCGAACCGGGCGGCGACGCGCCGGCGTCGAGCGCTCTCGCCCCGCTCTCCCGCGACGTGCCGCTCGCGGTGCTCTTCACCTCAGGCACGACCGGCTCGGGCAGCCGCATCGAGAAGGCCGTGCGCCATCTCGAAGACGAGGTGGCGGTGCTCGAAGAGCTCTTCGGCGCGCGCCTCGGTCCCGACGCCGTGATGCTCGCCACCGTCGCGCCGCAGCATCTCTACGGCCTGCTGTTCCGCGCGCTCTGGCCGCTCGCCACCGGGCGCGCGTTCCTGCGCAGCGCCGTACTGCATCCCGAAGAGCTCGCGCCCTGGGCGAAGGAAGCGGACGCGTTCGCGCTGGCGTCGGCGCCGGCGACGTTGCGCCATCTCGTGGCGCGCGGTGAGCTGACGTCGCGGCGCGACGCGTGTCGCGCGACCTTCTCCTCCGGTGGCCCGCTCGGCGAAGACGTCGCGCGCCGCACGGCCGAAGCGCTCGGTGACGCGCCCTTCGAGGTCTACGGCTCGACGGAGACCGGCGGAGTCGCCGTGCGTCAACAGCATCGCGGGGGCGAGCGCTGGAAGCTGCTGCCGGGGGTCGAAGCGACGATCGATGCGGCGAGCGATTGCCTCGCCGTGACGTCGCCCTTCGTGAGCGCCGGCGAGACCCAGGTGGACGGCCACATGCGGCACGTCACCGGCGATCGCGTCGAGCTCCACGCCGGCGGCGAGTTCGCCCTGCGCGGGCGCGCCGATCGCATCGTCAAGGTGGGCGAGAAGCGGCTCTCGCTCCCCGACATGGAGGCCTGCCTAGCGCGCCACGATGCGGTGCTGGAAGCCGCCTTGATCGCGCTCGAGAAGGCGGGGGGCGAGACGCGCGTCGCGGCGGTGGTCGCACCGACCGCCGAGGCCTGGGAGTCGATCGCGAGCACGGGTCGACGCGCGCTGGGCAAGACGCTCACCGAACACCTGGCGCCCGACTTCGAGCGCGTGCTCCTGCCGCGGTCGTGGCGCTTCGTCGCGGCGCTCCCGCGCAACGCACAGGGGAAGCTGCCGACGGACGTCCTGCGCGGGCTCTTCGAGCGCGAATCCCCCGTCGCCGCGCCCGAGTCGCTCGCCGTGCGCCGCGAAGGCGACGCGATCGAGGTCGACCTGCGCATCCCCTGGGACCTCGCCTTCCTCGACGGCCACTTCCCGGGCCAGCCCGTCGTGCCCGGCGTCGCTCAGCTCCACTTCGCGATGACCGCCCTCGAAGACCTGCTCGACGCGCCTCCCGCACTGGCGGCGCTGTCCAGCGTGAAGTTCCACGAGATGCTGCTGCCCGGGGCGGAGGCGCGGCTGCGCGTCGAGCGCACGGACGGCGGCTCGCGCTTCCGCTTCTCCCTCGCCGACGCTGCGCGCCCCGACCGGCTCTACGCGAGCGGCCGTGGCACGCTGGAGGGATCGTGAAGGCCTGCGCGCTGATCCCCATTTATGAGCACGGCGCGACGCTCCCCGAGGTCGTCGACGCGATCGAGCCGCCCGATCTGCCGTGCCTGATCGTCGACGACGGCAGCGGCCCGGCGACGCGGGAGGTGATCGCGGCGGTCGCCGCCCGGCGTCCCGACGTGGAGGTGGTGCGCATCGAGCGCAACGGCGGGAAGGGCGCGGCATTGAAGGTGGGCTATCGCGAGGCGCGCGCCCGCGGCTTCACCCACGTCGTGCAGCTCGACGCGGACGGTCAGCACTGCGCCGCCGACGTGCCGCGCTTCCTCGCGGCGATGGAGCAGAACCCGGAGGCGCTCGTCCTCGGCGTGCCCGTGTTCGACGACAGCGCCCCACTCGCGCGCCTGCTCGCGCGCCAGCTCTCGCGCGGCCTGGTTTGGTTGGCCTGTCTCTCGCGCGCGGTGCCCGATCCGCTCTGCGGTTTCCGCGGCGTGCCCCTCGATCCGGCGCTCGCCGTCGTGGACGGCGCGGAAACCGGCGATCGCATGGAGTTCGAGCCCGAGCTGACGGTCCGCATGGTGTGGCAGGGGACGCCGATCGTGTCGCTGCCGACGCAGGTGCGTTATGTCGACGGCGGCATCTCGCACTTCAGCTTCTCGCGCGATTACCCGCTGCTCGCGGCGGTGTACGCGCGGCTCGTGCTCGGGATGCTGGCGCGGATCCCGACCCTGCTGGGGCGTCGTCTCGGCGGCGGCGACGCTGCGGGCGCCGTCGACTGGTCGCGCTACGGCGAGCGCGGAACGATGGGCGCGCTGCGCTTCGGCGTCGGCGCCTATCGCCTGCTCGGTCGGCGGCT
>JAHEJV010000070.1 GCA_024638705.1 Deltaproteobacteria bacterium
CCCGAGCCGGGACGCCTGCCGAACATCGGCGTCGCCGGTGCGCTCGGCGACATCGGCAGCGCGCTGTTCGCGACGATCGGCACCCTCTCGGCGCTCGCGGGCCGGCGTCGCACCGGTCGCGGTCAGCACGTCGACGTCGCCATGTTCGACGCGATGCTCCCGATCATGGACATGGTGCTCTTCAATCCCTCGATCGGGATCACCGACGACTCGATCGCGGCCTGGCCGGGCATCTGCACGGCCTTCGCCGCACGCGACGGACTCTTCGTCGTGCAGGTCGGGCGCGAACACCAGTTCGAGGCCTTCGCCGACGCCGTCGGCCATCCGGAGTGGAAGACCGACGTTCGCTTCGCGACGCGCGAGGGATGGCGCGACCACCTCGATGACGTGATCCGCCCCGCCGTCGAGGAATGGGCGCGGGAGCGGACCAAGCTCGAAGCGTCGCGCGCACTCGCCGAGCGCGGCATCGTCGCCGGGCCCTCGAACGACGCCGCCGACCTGCGCGCCGACCCCCACGTCCGCGCGCACGCGATGGTGCTCGAGGTGCCACGACCCGACGGCGGCCCGCCGATCCACGTCGCCGGCAACCCGATCAAGCTCTCCGACAGCCCGGATCCGCCGGGTGTGCGTTGGCCGCGTCTCGGCGAGCACACCGACGAAGTGCTGTCCCGCGATCTCGGTCTCGACACCACAGCACTCGCCGCGTTGCGCGACGACGGCGTGATCGCGTAACCCTCCAGGACGCCCCACCCCGGGAGAAGGCGAAGGAGCCCCCATGCCCGATGCGATCGTCGAACGCGACGGCCACACGATGATCATCACGATGAACCGGCCCGAGCGGTACAACGCGCTCTCCGGAGCGATGCTGGTCCGGATGTACGACGCCTACGAGGAGGCGAGCCACGACGACGACGTGCGCTGCATCATCGTCACCGGCGCCGGCGGCAACTTCTGTTCCGGCGCCGACCTCAAGGGGATGTCCGGCGACGCCGGCAACGAGGACCCGGAGATCGACGTCACCGCCCGCTTCGCCGAGGACCCCGACCTCGCCTACAAGGCGCTCTTCCGCCACTACCGCCCGACGAAGCCGATCATCGCGGCCGTGGAGGGCGTCGCGATCGCCGGCGGCACCGAGATCCTTCAGGCGATGGAGATCCGCGTCGCCGGCGAGAGCGCGCGCTTCGGTGTGTCCGAGGCGCGCTGGTCGCTCTATCCGATGGGTGGCTCGGCGGTGCGTCTGCCGCGACAGATTCCCTACACCCAGGCGGCCGAGATCCTGCTCACCGGCAAGCACCTGCGCGCGCCGGAGGCGAAGGAGATCGGTCTGATCGGACACGTCGTGCCCGACGGCGAAGCCCTCGCGAAGGCGAAGGAGATCGCCGACGTGATCTGCGCGAACGGACCGCTCGCCGTCGAGGCGATCACGCGTACCCTTCACGAGTGCGACGGGATGCAGCTCGACGACGCGCTGCGCCACGAATGGGACTACGGTCAGGCCGTGTTCGCGAGCGAGGACGCGAAGGAGGGCCCGCTCGCCTTCGCCCAGAAGCGCGTGCCCGCGTTCCAGAGGCGTTAGGCGATGCGCGCCTGGCAGGTCGTTCGTTCTGGCGAGCCCGCCGACGCCCTCGAGGTGGGCGACGTGACGCTGGGCGCCGTGCCGCCGGGCTTCCTGCGCGTGCGCGTGAAGGCGTGCGGGCTCGGGCTGCCCGACCTGTTCATGTGTCGCGGCTCCTACCTCCTCTCGCCGCAGCACCCCTTCACGCCGGGCCAGGAGCTGTGCGGCGAAGTGCTCGAAGCGGGGGAGGGCGCGACGGCGCAGGTGGGCACACGCGTGATGGCGGTGTCGGGCTTCTTCCTCGGGCATGGCGGGTTCGCCGAGGAGGCGCTCGCGATCGACGACTTCTGCTTCCCCGTGCCCGACGGCTGGTCGGACGCGGAAGCCGCCGGCTTCCTGATCCCGTTCCACACCGCGTGGGTGGGGCTCGCGCGTCGCGGCGCGCTGCGCGAGGGCGAGACGCTGCTCGTGCTGGGCGGCGCCGGCGGAACCGGCTCCGCCGCGATCCAGCTCGGTCGCGCGATGGGGGCGCGTGTCGTGGCGACTGCGCGGGGCGAAGACCGCGCCGCGTTCTGTCGCCAGCTCGGCGCCGACGCCGTCGTCGACCCGACGACCCCCGAGCTCGCCGAAGCCCTGCGCGAAGCCACCGGGGAGCGCGGCGCCGACGTCGTCTACGACCCGGTCGGCGGCGACGCCTTCGACGCCGCGACGCGCGCGACCGCCCACGAGGGTCGTCTGCTGCTGATCGGCTTCGCGAGCGGGCGCTGGGGGCGACCGGATCCGGCTCACATGGTCACCCACAACTACTCGGTGCTGGGCGTGATCCCGTCCGCCTACGACCGCGCGGTGAAGCAGGGCGCGCAGGACGAGCTCCTCGCGCATCACGCGCGCGGGGCGTTGCGCGTCCCACTCGAGCCGACCGTGCCCTTCGACGCGTTGCCCGACGCGCTCGCGCGGCTCGCACGCCGCGAAGTTCTCGGCAAGCTCGTGCTCGCGGTGGAGTAGGCTGCTCGCGATGGCCGACCCCTCCCTCGAGCTCGAAGCGGTCCTCGCCGAGGCGACGCGCCGCACCGGCCTCGACGACTTCGGCGATCCCGCCTTCCTCGCCCCGCTCGAACGCCTGCTCCACTCGCTCCGCGAAGAGGCCGGCCTGAACGCCACCGGCGTCGCGATGCAGTTCGAGCGCAACGTCGGGCTGCTCGTGAGTCGGCTGCGCACCGAGGACGCCTATCGCCGGCATCCCGAGATCGCGGACGAGCCGCTCGAACGACCGCTGGTGATCGTCGGGCTGGCGCGCACCGGGACGACGATGCTCCACCGCATGCTCGCGAGCGACCGCCGCTGGCTCGCGCTGCTCTGGTACGAGTCGCGCAACCCGGCGCCGTTTCCCGGCTACGAGGAGGCCGCCCCCGACGCGAAGGACCCGCGCATCGCCGACGCCGAAGCCGAGGTCGCGGCGATGCTCGAGGGCTCGCCCGACCTGATCGCCGCGCATCCGATGGATGCCCACGCGCCGGACGAGGAGATCATGCTCATCGAGCATGCCTTCACGAGCTGGAATCCGGAGGCGTTCTGTCGCGTGCCGGGCTATGCGGCGTATCTCGACGCGACCGACGCGACGCCCGGCTACCGCACCATGACGCGGCTGCTGCGTTTCCTCCAGTGGCAGAAGCGGCGCCGCGGCGAGTCGGCGAAGCGCTGGGTGCTGAAGGCGCCCTATCACCTGGCCCATCTCGACGCCCTCTTCTCCGTACTGCCCGACGCACGGGTCGTGATGACCCACCGCGATCCGGTCGACACGGTGCCGTCGCTGGCGAGCCTGGTGAAGACGCTGCGCGTGCTCGGCAGCGACACGGTCGATCCCCACGAGATCGGCGCTCACTGGGCCGCGAAGTGGGCGCGCGCGCTCGAGCGCATGATCGCGGCGCGCGCCTCGCGCGAACACCGCTTCCTCGATGTCTACTACGACGAGCTGGTCGCCGATCCGATGGACCAGGTGCGCCGCATCTACGCCCACGCCGACCAACCGCTGACGCCCGAAGCCGAGGCCGGGATGCGCGAGTGGGCGGTCGAGAACGAGCGCGACCGCCGACCGCTCCACGCCTACACCCTCGAGGAGTTCGGCTACACGCGCGAGGGGTTGCGAGCGGAGTTCTCGGCCTACTGGGAGCGTTTTCTCGCGTCGCGCGCCAAGGGGGGTTGACTCTCCCGTCGGGGGAGACCCGATCTTCGCGTCACCGAGCCAACGCGCCTGCCAGACTGCCAGACTGCCAGACTGTCAGACGGGCGGGCCCAACCCGGAGACCCCACGTCATGACGAGCCTCTTCCCCGATCTCTGCACCGACGACGTCGCGGCATGCCGCGATTTCTACACGAATCTCCTCGGCATGAAGGTCGTGTTCGAGAACGGCTGGTACGCCCAGCTCCAGCACCCCGAGGACGCGCGCATCCAGATCGCCTTCGTGCAGCGCGAACACGAGACCGTGCCGCCGTCCGACCGCGTCGCCGCGCGCGGCGTGTTCGTGACCTTCGAGACCGACGACGTCGATGCGCTCCACGAGCGCGCCGCGCAGCTCGGGCTGCCGATCGAGGTGTCGTTGCGCGACGAGGCCTTCGGCCAGCGTCACTTCATGGTGCGCGACCCGTCCGGACTGCTCCTCGACATCGTGAAGTTGATCCCGCCGACGGCCGAGCACGCCGCCGGTTTCGTGAACGACTGATCGATGACGGGGCGCGAGCAGAACTGGATGCCGATCGGGCGCTTCGCCCGCAGCTGTCGTCTCAGCGTCAAGGCGCTGCGGCACTACGACGAGCTGGGCCTGCTCGCCCCGGCACGTGTCGACCCGCAATCGGGCTATCGTTACTACGCCCGCGAGCAGGCGCGCGACGCGGTGATGATCGGCATGCTGCGCTCTCTCGACCTGCCGCTCGCGGTGATCCGCCGCGCTCTGGCGGCCGACGCGGGCGAGCTGAAGCGGATCGTCGAGGGCGAGTCGGCGCGGATCGAAGCCGAGCTGGCGGCGCGGCAGCGCGCCCTGCTCTCGCTCCAGAAGATCGCGGCGGAGGGCAGCCTCGCCCCCTACACGATCGAGGTGCACACACGCAGCGAGTGCGAGGTGGCGCGGCTCTCCGGGGTCACCGACGCCGAGCGCCTGGTTCCGGACAGCACCGAGCTGATCTACGCGTTGATGGAGGAACTCACGCGCGTGGGCGCCGAGGTGGTCGAGCCCGTGATGTCGATCAACGTATTCGAAGCGGACGGGGATCGCATCACGGTGCACTGCTGCGCCGGGTTCTCCGGCGCCGCGTCCTCGCTGCAGCGCGCCGAGGTTGCGCGCCTGTCCGGGGGCACCTTCGCGCAGCTCGA
Organism: Deltaproteobacteria bacterium; assembly: GCA_024638705.1. Taxonomy (GTDB): domain Bacteria; phylum Myxococcota_A; class UBA9160; order UBA9160; family SMWR01; genus JAHEJV01. The sequence continues at coordinate 4,924 of JAHEJV010000070.1, forward strand.
ACATCGCGGACCCTACGAAACCCTCGCCCTCGCGCATCACGCGCTCTTCGCCTGGGTGCAGGAGCGCGGTCACGAGACGGCGGGCGACGTCTGGGAGTTCTACCGGAACGACCCGAGCGACGTCGCGCCGGAAGACCTCGTCACCGAAGTGGCGCTGCCACTCCTTCCATAGTCGCGGTGATGCCGAGCGCGCCGAAGCAGGTCTGGGCGTAGTAGCCGAGCCAGCCCGCGATGCCGAGCAGCTTGAAGCCATCTTCGAGGAAGAAGCCCGCATCGCCGTCGAGCGCCGGGACGACACTGTGGAAGACGTCGATCGCGACCGACAGCCCGAGGAAGGCGAGCGACGCGACCAGGAGCGGATAGGGCGAGTCGAAGATGCAGGTGCGGAAGTGATAGACGCCCCAGGCGATGAGCCCGAGATAGGCGATGAAGAAGAAGCGCTGGTCGACGCCCAGACGGTCGTCGGCGATCTCCTCGTGGATCTGAAACTGGTCGTCGAACAGGAGCCACAGGGTCAGCCCGCCCGAGGCGATCAGGAATCCGGAGAGTGGGCCGCTCGCGCCGCGCGCACGCAGGACGGCGGCGCTGAACAGGCAGATCGCCGCGCCCGCCGCCCACATGAACGTGCCGACGACGGAGAGCGCGCCGGTGAAGGGATGCATCTCCGCGATCGCGTTCGGGCCGCGGAAGAGCTTCTCGAACGGGACGCCGAGCGCCGCGTGGGCGAGGAGCGCCGCGCAGAGCAGGACCCCGCAGACGAAGTAGAGCGCTCCGCTGAGGGTCGGGCTCCGCAGGTTCATGCGGGATCCCATCGGCCATCCGGGCCGACCTTCACGACGCGCGTCGCGATCGGCGGATGTTCCTCGCAGCCGATCCAGCGGAAGAGCATGCCGCCCTGATCGTGCCCGGTGGTCTCGAGCCAGTTCGCGATGCCCGGGTCGCGATGCGCGACGACGATCCGCAGCGAGCCGTCCGTCTCGAGGCGCGCCGTGTGCGGGTTCAGGTGGACGCGGTGGCGGCGATAGTCGAGCGACTCCATCCAGAAGTTGCTGAGCTGGAAGTTCCAGCTGCCCTCCTTCGGGATGCGCGGCACGTCGATCACGAGCGCCTCGTCCGGGCCGAGCTGCCAGCGGCTCTGACAGTAGTGGATGTTCGCGTCGCCGCCGGCACGCTGACACTTCTCCTGATCGTCCGATGGGAGGGCGTTGGGGTGCGCCGCATAACCCTCCATCCAATCGACGAAGAGGTTGGCGGTGCCGGACACGAACGCGACGGCGCGCAGCAGGGCTGCCTCGAGCTGTTCGGGATCGAGGGTGTCGTCCTCGGGATCGCCGAGACGCTCGATCGAGAGGCGCGCGGGGTGCTGCGTCGCGCGGTCGGTGAACGTCTCGCGCACGACGAGCTGGGTCGTGTGCGGCTCCATCGCGAGCCAGTTGCCGGGCTCGCGCTCGCACGAGACGGTGATCTCGAAGCTGCCGTCGGCGGCGACCTGCATCGTCTCGTCGTCGATCTGCCCGGTCGGCACCATCGTGCCGTCCGACTCGTAGCCGCCGCCCTTCGTGCCGAAGCTCAGGTAGGGCGCGTCGCCGCGCGTGCCGTGGATGCGATAGCGGTAGCGGCCGGAGATGTTGGCGTTGCGGTAGACGTTGTCCGGGTTGTCGTTTCCGATCTTCACCGTCTCGTTGGCGAGCTGGAAGAAGCCGGGGAAGCGCGGGTCGGCAAATTCGAGCTGGCTCTCGAGGCCGGCGCGCAGCAGGCGCGTGAGGTAGCGGAAGCCCTCGGCGCGGTCGAAGGAAGTGACCGGGGTCTCGGGGCGGAGGACCGCGTCGCCCGCGCGTTCGAGCGCGCGACAGAACTCGCGCCATGCGGCGCCGTCGAGGAGGCGCTGCTCCGACGACTCACCCATCTCGCTCCCCCATGCACGCCATGGTCCCCCGCCGACGATCTCCGGTCAACGTGTAAGCGAAGCGCGGGACGAGCGTCGATTGGCCGTGCTGAGCGCGGCCTTCCGCACGACGCCCGGTCGCGGCGCGCGCGCCCCGATCGGGGCTAGCATGCGAAGCCTCAGGGAGGCTCCATGGAAGACCGCGTCCGAACCGACATCCAGGACGGCATCGCCGATGTCCGTCTCCACCGGCCCGACAAGCTCAACGCGCTCGACGTCCCGATGTTCGAGGCCTTGATCGAGACCGGTCGCGAGCTCGCCGCCGCGAACGCCGTGCGCGCCGTCGTGCTGTCCGGCGAGGGCCGCGCCTTCTGTGCCGGCCTCGACTTCGCCAGCGTGATGGGCGGGCAGGGTCCGAAGCGCGACCTGCTCGAGCGCAGCGGCGAGAGCGCCGCCAACTTCGCCCAGGCGGCGGCCTGGGTGTGGCGCGAGCTGCCGATGCCGGTGATCGCCGCCGTGCACGGCACCGCCTACGGCGCCGGACTGCAGATCGCGCTCGCGGCGGACATCCGCTTCGTCACGCCCGACGCGAAGCTCTCGGTGCGCGAAGTGCACTGGGGCCTGATCCCCGACATGACGCTCACCCAGACGCTGCGCCATCTCGTCGGTCAGGACGTCGCGAAGGAGCTCGTCTACACGGCGCGCGTGATCTCGGGAAGCGAAGCGGTCGATCTCGGCCTCGCCACCCACACGGCCGAGGATCCGCGCGAGGCGGCGTTCGCGCTCGCGCGCGAGATCGCCGGCCGCAGCCCGCACGCCGTGCGCGCCGCGAAGTCGCTCCTCGACCGAACGCGTGACGCCGGCGAGGCCGAAGGTCTGCTCATCGAAGAGGAGATCCAGCGCACCGTGATCGGGAAGCCGAACCAGCTCGAGGCCGTCCGCGCCAACATGGAGAAGCGCGAGCCGAAGTTCGAAGACCCCGAGTAGGCGTCAGCGGGACGCGGGGGCGATCGCCGACACCGACTTCCCCGTCGCGTGCTGCGGCGGGTCGATGCCGAGCAGCGCGGCGATCGTCGGCGCGACGTCGATCATCGCGATCGGGCCGATCCGGGCGCCGGCTTCGATGCCGCGACCCATCGCGACGAAGATCCCGGCCATGTCGGGGTGGTCCGGGGCGTAGCCATGGAAGCCGCGGCGTTCGCCGAGCAGGTCGCCGACCTGCGCGAGCAGGCCGCCGCGGCGGAAGGTGTGGCCCGGCAGCGCGCGCACGACGAGATCGCCCGTGCGGTCCGGGTGCGCGAACGACGCCGATGCGGGGAGATCCTCGCGGCGGTCGACGCGCACGCCGGCGAGGCCCGCGAGCGCCGCCGCTGCTCGATCGCGCTCGGCTTCGTCCGTGAAGAAGAGATGCGTGACCGCACTGCCCGTCTCCACGCGCGGGTCGACGCCCGCTTCGGCGAGCGCCTGCTTGAGCGGGATCGTGTGCTCCGCGGTCGTCATCCCGTGGTCGCTCACGAGGACGAGGGTCGTGTGACTCCAGGCGTCGCGCGCGTCGAGCGCCGCGAGCAGGTCGCCCAGATGGTGGTCCTGGGCGGCGAGGGTGGCCGCGACCTCGGGGTGATCCGGGCCGTAGCGATGGCCGGCGCGATCGGCGCCGTGCCACCAGCTCATGACCAGGCGCGGACGCTCGGCTTCGGGAAGATCGAGCCAGGCCGTGATCTGCGCGACCTTCTCGGCTTCGCCGACGCCCGAGTCGAAGGGGGCGATGCGGTGGCGCGCGCCGACGCCGCGCCAGTCGGTCTCCGAGCCGACCCAGAAGTAGGTGGCGGCGGGAACGCCCTGCCGTTCGGCCGTCGCCCACAGCGGCTCGGCCTCGATCCAGCTCGCGTCGTTGTCGTAGTCGAAGCGCTCCCCGCGCGCGCGGTCCCAGAACTCGTTGTCGACGATGCCGTGCACGTCCGGCGTCGCGCCGGTGGCGAGGGATACGTGGCCGGGGAACGTGCTCGAGGGAAACACCGGGATCAATCGCTCGGCGCGCAGCCCCTCGCGCGCGATGCGATCGAGGGCGGGGAAGGGGCCGCGGTCGATGGTGTCGTGGCGGACCCCGTCCAGGGAGATCAGGATCACCGTCGGCGGACGCTCGGGCGTGGCCGGCTTCGCACAGGCCGTCGTCGCGACGACGAAGGCGGCGGCGAGCACCGCGGCGGCCAGCGCCGCGGCGGCATCCTGCCGGCGCGACGGCTTCAATCCGGCATCCGCGCGGCGTAGAGCAGCAGGGCGAGCGCGGACGGCGCGTCTTCGATCTCGCCGCGGCGCGCGCGCGCGATCAGCACGTCGATCGGAAGCCATTCGAGCTCGATCTGCTCGGTGTGCTCGCGGTCGACCCGGCCGTCGTCCGACAGCCCGCGCGCCACGACGACTTCCATGCGTTCGTTGCTGTGTCCCGACGCGACGAAGAAGCTTCCGACGTGCTCCCACGACGCCGCGCGGTAGCCGGTCTCCTCTTCGAGCTCGCGTCGGCCCGCGGTGATCGGGTCTTCGCCGTCGAGCCCGCCCGCCGGACATTCGAGCAGCCAGCGGCCGAGGGGATGGCGGTAGATGTGTTCCATCACGACGTGATCGTCGTCGCGGATGGGCAGCACGATCACATAACCCCCGTGGTCGACGAAGGTGTAGGTGATCTCGTCGCCGTTCGGCAGCGTGACCTCGTCCTGCTGGAGACGCAGCCACGGGCTCTCGAAGACCGTGCGCGTCGCGCGCGTCTTCCAGCCCGGGTCGTCGCGTCTTCGGGGCTCGTCGCGGTCGCGCATGGCGGCGCAGTGTAGCCGCGTCCTACTCCCTCACCTCGACGCCCTTCCAGAAGGCGACGTAGCCGCGGATGTTGTCGGCGGCCTCCTTCGTCTCCGGGTAGTGCCAGGCCGCATCGCGATTCGTCTCCTCGGCGACGACCACGTCGTAGTAGCTCGCTTCGCCCTTCCAAGGGCAGTGGCTGTGGGTGTCGCTCTCGCGGAAGAAGTCGCGTTTCAAGCTCTCGGGCGGGAAGTAGTGGTTGCCCTCGACGACGATCGTCTTCTCGCTCTCGGCGAGCACTTCGCCTTTCCAGATGGCTTTCATGGGATCTCCTCAACGGGGGGTTCGGGAAGGGGTGTCCTCGGGCCGTTCGAATTCCCAACCGAGGAAGGTGAACAGGTCGTCGGCCGCATCCGCGGCGCGCTCTCGGACGAGCGGACTCGGATCGAAGAGGGCGACCTGGACGAGGCGTCGGATGCGGCCGGGATCGAGACGGCCGAATCGGCGCGCCAGGTGTCCCAGCGCGGAGACCGCGCCGGCGCGCACGCCCGCGCTGTGGTGACGCGAGAGCTGGATGCAGCAGCTCTGGGCCCAGTCGAGCGGCTCGGCGACGAGTCCGACCTCGTGGGCGAGGGCGGCGAGCTCGGGCGCGTCGTCGCGCTCGATCGCGTCTTCGATCCGGTCCTTGAATGCGTCCGACTCGCGCTCCATCGGAGACCACCCTAGCAGCCGTCCACGCCACGCCGATCTTCGAAAAAGGATCCCGTTCCGTGCGATCCGTCACGTTTCGCCCCGCTCGCCGGACCGATCCGACCCCCATGAAGAACCGCATTCGCACTGCGATCCAGACCGAGTTCGAGGCAGGGGCGCTCCAGGGGCGTGGAAAGATTCGCAACGTTGCGGAGGGCGGCGTGTTCGTCGGGACGGCCCAGGTGCCGGACCAGGGCGAGCTCGTGTCGCTCTCGTTCCGCGATCCGAAGGGACGGCCGGTCGACGTGTCGGGCCTGGTGTGGTGGACCACCGACGAATCGCCGGGTCCGCACCGCGCGCCGGGCTTCGGGATGCGCCTGCTCGAGGACTGCGACGACTTCACGCGCTTCGTCGACAGCCTGGTCTAGACGCCTCCGGACGACGTCGGACATCGCGATTCCGATGCCGATGGGCCCCGATCGGGGTCCGTCGGCGTCGCGCTTGGGCCATCGGTGGTCGTTCTCCGAGTGACCGTGGCGCACGCTGCGGCGTCGGACCGCGTCGCCCTGGTTCAGCGCCCGCGATAGTCGGACAGGCGCCAGCGCTGCCAGCGCAGCCGCAGGCGCCGCAGTCCGCGCTCGAGGAGCGGAAGCCGGAGCGTCTCGTCGGGCTGACCGTCGCGACGCACGATCGTCGTGTCGCCCGCGACGTGGCGCTCCTCGCCGCCGGGCAGCAGCACGCGGAAGGCGCGGTCGGCATCGAGCACCGAGGCGGTGTCCCCGATGCGAACGGGCATGCTGACGCGGAACTCGGCGGCGATCTCCTGGAGCCGTTCGGAGGTGTCGAAGACGCCGGGCTGCGCCTCGCGGATGTCCAGCCACGGTTCGCCTCCGCGCGCGACGACGTCGAGCACCGCGCCGAGGCGGTCGGGTCGGTCGTCGTCGCCGAGTCCGCCACCCAGCCAGAGGCAGGAGTAGGCGCGGCAGATGTCCGGCCGCGTCGGGTGGATCCCGCAGCCGCCTTCGGCGCGTTGATGGACGCAGTCGACTCCGCCGAGCTTCTTCAGCTCGTCGACGCGCAGCACGGTGCAGCACAGCGAGCACGGCCCGCAGGTGCGCGCGGCGTCGCTCACTCCGCCGGCTTCACGACGATCTCCCCGCCCACCGATGGCGTGCCCTCGAGCGTGTACGCGAAGGTGCCGGGGAAGGGGAAGGGCAGATGCCAGCCCGCGCCGCCGGCCGGAAGCTCGGGGCTCTTCCACGCGTCGTCGGCGCCGACCACGCGCAGGGTCACGTCGCTCCGGTTCACGAAGTGCACGGCCTCGCCGCGTTCGAGCTCGAGGCGTGCGGGCTGGACGGCGTCGGCGTCGAGGTGGACGGTCGGGCCGTGGCCCGCCGCGGCCAGCGGCGCGAGTGCGAGGAGGAGGACGAGCAGGATGCGGGGCATGGAGACTCCAATCAGGCGAAGCGTTGATAGGCGAAGAGGCCGACCATCGAGGCGATCATGGCGAGCTTCGCGGCGCCGCCCAGCACCATGCCGAGCCAGGTCGCGAGGCCGACGCGCCCGGCGCCTTCGAGGCTGCGACGCGCGGAGTACTCGCCGATCGCCGCGCCGATGAACGGGCCGAGGATCACGCCGGGTAGCGCGAAGAAGAGGCCGACGAGCGCGCCGAGGGCGGCGCCGATCACGGCGCGTCGGTGCGCGCCGACGCGCTGCGCGCCATAGGCGCTCGCGACGAAGTCGATCGCGTAGGTGAGGGCGGTCATCCCGAGGAGGACCGCGAGGGTGCCGCGTCCGACGTAGGTGAAGTCGTCGATCCAGGCGCCGAGCACGAGCCCAGCGAAGATGAGCAGCACGCCCGGCAACACCGGGACGGCGACGCCGATCGCGCCGACGACGATCATCAGCGCGACGACGATCCACCACAGCCACGACGCGTCCATGGCGCAAGGCTAGCCCGCGCGGATTCGCCTGCCGCACCCGGTCACTTCCGCACGCCGCACCCGCCTCGCGATCAGCGCGCCGCCGCTACCTTCGGGCGATGCCGATGCCGCCCGACTGGAGCGTGGAGAAGATGGCCGAGCTCGGCGCGCGTCACGCCGATCTCGAGGGACGCGGCGAGCTCGAAGCGCTGCTCGAGACGCTCGCACCCGACCCGGTCTACGAGTTCCATCCCGCGCGGCTGTGCATGCGCGGCGACGCGATGGTGCGCCGCTTCTACACCCAGTTCTGCGAGCGCTTCCTGCCCATGCAGGAGGGCTACGAGCTCGTCGCATCGTGGGCGAACGAGACCTCGGTCGCGCAGGAGTACGACGTGTCGATCCGGGTCGACGGCGCGGTCGAGCACTTCCGCGTGCTCGGGATCCTCTACGCGCGTGGCGAGCGGCTCGGCGGCGAGCGCGTCTACGCGCCCGAGCGCTTCATCCGCCTGATGACGGGCGAGCTGTTCGACGAGCTCGAGCCGCTCGACTGAGCGTTTCGGTCAGAGCGCGCGCACCGCGGCGACGATCTCGTCCGGCTCGGGGAAGCGACCCGCGTCGTGCTTCGAGAACACGTGCGTCCCGTCGACCTCGACGTCGAACACCCCGGCATCCCCGGGAAGCAGCTCGGCCTCGACGCCGAATTCGTCCTGCAACGTGGCCGCCAGACTGGTGGCCTTTGGCAGGTAGTTTCAACGCACGCAGTAGGTGATGGCGATCTTCATCTCGTCCTCCAATCAAGGGCCACTCGAGGCCCGGTTGTCCTCGATCCGCTCGCGCACGCGCGGGATCCGTTCGGTGCCGAAGTAGAGCTCGCCGTCGACGACGTAGCTCGGCACGCCGAAGACGCCGATCTCGTGGGCCTCCTCGCGCAGGCGATCGTGCTCGGTGCGTCCCTCGCCTTCGAGGAAGCCGGGGAAGTCGCCCGCGTCGATGCCGGTCTCGGCGAGGCAGGCGGCGACGGCGTCGGCGTCGCCGAGATCGAGATCGCGGCGCCAGAAGCGGGCGTATACGGCGTCGTGATAGGGGCGCGGATCCCCGCGACGGCGCGCGAAGAGGAAGCCGATGTGCGCCACCGAGCTGTCGAAGATCCGGCGCGGGCCGCGCAGCACCAGGCCGCGTCGGGTCGCCTCGCGGCGGCAGTCGCGATAGGCGTAGCGGACGCGACGCCACTGGTGCGGCGTGCGTTCGTCCACGACGACGGCGCCGTCCTCGCCGATCTCCGCGCGTCCCAGGTAGTCGGGAATGTCGAGGGTGTACGGGAGCAGCTCGAACGCCACGCCGGGGAGGTCGGCGAGCGCGAGGCTCTCCTCCTGGGCGAGATAGGCGTAGGGGCTCTTGTAGTCGAAATAGTGGACCACCCGCATCGGGAAGCGACGCTACCACGACACCTCCGGCTACAGCCGATCGGCAGGTGCGCCGACACGAGGGACAGGGAGGCGCTCCCATGCCGCGGATCGTCGAAGACTACGAAGCCAGGCTGCACCCTCCGCGGGGTCGCGGTCGCGGACGCGGCAGGTGTGAGTGGGAGCGCTACGGCGACGGCAGCGAGGCCTTCTGCGCGCGCTTCCGGAAGCTCGATCTGCCCGAGGGCGTGAGCGTCGGCCTGAGCCTCGACGGAACGATTCTCGGCTACACCGATCTCGAGGACGGATCCGGGCGCATCGCCTTCGAGAGCGCCCGCGGCGACACGGTTCCGAAAGCCACTGGCGGCCAGACCTGCGAGATCGTGCACCGCGGTGTCGTGCTGCTGCGCGGCGTCTTCGAAGCCGACTGACCGGGCGACTGACGGCGGGCGCCCCCGGCGGCCGCGGTCAGGAGAGCCAGATCCAGGCCCCGGTCGCGCAGACCACGCCGAGCCCCTGGAGCGCCAGCCCCGAAGCGATGCTCAGCGTGCGTTCGCGCACGGCGCCGAGCACGAGGCCGGCGGCGAGCGAGGCGGCCGCCGCGACGCCGAGCGACACGGAGAGCGGCACGCCCGGGTCGCCGACCATGCCGCCCGTCAGAGCGGAGGCCGCGACGGTGGTGGTGACGGCGGAATAGGCCATCGCGGACACGATCGCGGCGCGCGACAGGAAGCGCGGACCGCCCGCGTGCTGGACGGGGAAGTCGAGGGAGAGCAGCCCGTGGACGAGCCCGCGAAACCAAACCTCGACGGCGGCGACGGCGAGGAGACCCGCGGCGAGGGCGGCGAGGAACTCGGGGAAGTTCGTGCCGAGCGGGGCGGGGATCCAGGCGCGCGAGAGGATCGAGCACGCGATGACCGCCGGGGCGAGCATCCACCAGCGCCCGGGGGCGGGCATCCGCCAGCCGAACACCCAGGGCCGCCAGCGCGACGCCCCTCGACTCGCGACCGTGCCGAGCGCCAACGCGAGGAGCGAGATCTTCGCCAGCTCGAAGGCGCCGTAGAGCTCCGGCGTGGTCGGCACCACGTCGTCGAGCTTCGGCAGCTGCTTCGCGAGCGGCCAGAAGAGCAGATAGGCGACGCCGATCACGAAGGCGGTCACCTGCCGGCCGAATCGCGCGCCGAAGCCCGGCTGCTGGTAGGCGCGCTCGAGGATCTCGATCACCTCGGCCGACGCGAGCTGGGTGCCGCGCGGCCGCGGCGATCCGCCGATGTCGCCCGATCCGCCCCAGCGCTTTCCGGGCGGTCGGCCATCGACGGCCGGGTCGATGCGGTTGAGCAGATTGTAGGCGGGCTCGAGGTCGGGGCCGTCGAGCGAGTTCATCCGTCGCAGGGTGTAGTGCCCGGGCTGGTTCTCCAGCGCGATGATCGAGAGCTGGTCGCCCCAGTGGGTCTTGAGGTGCTGCTCGACGGTGTAGATGCCCGAGCGGTCGCGACACACGACGGCGACACAGCGCGGCGCCACTTCGACGTGTCCGTAGATCTCCTCGACCCGGGTGTAGTCGCCGAAGTCCTCGTCCAGGTAGACCATCGCGTCGATCGAGCGCAGGATCTCGACGGTGTAGGCGTAGACCTCCTTCTTCACCCAGGCGCCGGCCTGCTTCAGCTCGCGCTCGCGGACGAGCAGCTCGTCGATGCGGCGCTCGGTCGCCTCCATCACGTCCGAGGGCAGCCCGCACAGCTTCGCCAGCTCCGGGCCGTTCGAGTCGATCGCGCCTTCGAGGCGGAGCAGCGGGAGCAGGACGTCCCGGGCCTCGGGGCGCAGCTCGCGGAGGCGCCGGTGGTTCAGCAGGCACCAGAGGGCGAGGACGGTGTCGAGGTCGGGGTCGTTGGCGTAGAGGGTCCAGTCGCCTTCCGAGAGTCGCAGCCCGCTGTGGACCAGGAGCAACGCCTGCTCACAGGTGGACAGCGTGAAGAGACGCTCGCAGCCCCAGTGGTGATCGAGGTTGTAGATCTTCTTCTCGTTGTCGAGCAGCGGACCGAAGGTGCCGGCGCCGTCGAGCAACACGATCCGCTCTCCGAGCGAGCCCGCGTCCGACCGGGACGCGGCCATCCCGGGATCGAGGACGACCTTGAGACGCGGCGCTTCGTCGCACTCGAGCGTGCGCACGCCGTCCTTCTCGCGCACCGAATAGCGCTCGGGGATCACCGGCGACCGACCCACGCTAGCGGGCGGTTCGTCGAAACGAGCCTCGGCTCCGGCCGTCTGGGACTGGGGGTGCCGAGGACTCGCCATGGGACGCGGGGGTTCCGCCATCGTGGCGCTCCTGCTGGGCCGTGAGACCCTGGGAGCGTGCGATGGCCTGGGTGCGGCGGCAAGGGGCAGACACCGA
>JAHEJV010000388.1 GCA_024638705.1 Deltaproteobacteria bacterium
CCGCCCTCGAAGACGCCGATGCTCACGCTCCTCAAGCAGGCGCGCGCGTACGGCCTGGGCTGCGTGCTGGCGACGCAGAACCCGGTCGACCTCGACTACAAGGGCCTCTCGAACACCGGCACCTGGTTCCTCGGGCGGCTCCAGACCGAACGCGACAAGGCGCGCGTGCTGGACGGGCTCGAAGGCGCCGCGACGACGAGCGGGTCGGGCTTCGATCGCGGAAAGACCGAGGCGATCCTCTCCGGGCTCGACAGTCGCGTCTTCCTGATGAACAACGTCCACGACGACGAGCCCGTGCTCTTCCACACGCGTTGGGCGATGTCGTACCTGCGCGGTCCGCTGACGCGCGCCCAGATCAAGCTGCTCGAAGGCGATGCGCCCGCGGTAGCGGCGCAGGCCCCGACGGCGCACGCGCCGGTGGCGACGCCGGCGCCGAAGAAACCGGCGAAGCCCGACCGCCCGGTGGTCGCGCCCGACGTGCCGCAGGGCTTTCTCGACGCGACACGGCCGCTGCCCGAAGGTGCGAGCCAGCTCTATCGGCCCGCACTGCTCTCGGGCGCGCAGCTCCATTTCGCGCAGAGCCGCCAGGGGATCGACGCGTGGCGGACGGTCACCGCGCTGGCGATGCTCGGCGACGGACGCGCGCCGGCCAACCCGTGGACGGAGGCGACGTGGAGCGAAGAGCCGCTCCCGATGCTCGGGCCCGAAGGCGACGCCGACGCGGGCTACGCGCCGCTGCCTTCCGGCGCGGGTGCGAAGAAGAGCTACACGAGCTGGGAGAAGCGGCTCAAGTCGGTCGTGTACAAGGAGCACACGCTCCCGGTCTACTACTGCAAGGCGCTGAAGGCGTGGTCGGACGGCGAGGAGTCCGAGGGCGATTTCCGCGCGCGCCTTGCCGACCTCTCGCGCGAGAAGCGCGATCTCGCGGTCGAGAAGCTGCGCAAGCGCTATGCGCCGAAGCTCCGGCGTCTCCAGGACAAGATCCAGCGCGCGGAGGACAAGATCGGTGTGCAGGAGGCGCAGCTCGCCGCGCAGAAGCAGAACACGCTGATCTCCGCCGGCACCGCGGTGCTCGGCGCGCTCTTCGGCCGCAAGACCCTCACCCGTGGGACCGCGAGCCGCGTCGGCACGACGATCAGCCGCGGCGCGCGCATCTCGCGCGAGAAAGAGGACGTCGAGCGCGCGATTCGCGACGCCGAGGAAGCGCGCGAGCGGCTCGCGGAGCTGGAGGCCGAATTCGAGGACGACATCGCCGAGCTCGACGAGCGCCCCGACCCCGCCTCCTTCGACGTCGAGGCGCGCCCGCTGCGTCCCCGGAAGGGGGATCTCGTGATCGAGCCGATCCGGCTCGCGTGGACGCCGTGGGCGCTCGGCGCCGACGGCATCGCCACGCCGCTCTTCGAGATCTGAAGCTCCCGCCTGCTCGGCCTCGTGGCGCGCGGGATCTCGGCCGCCGAGCCGGTTGAACCCTTCTCGCTGGACCTCTCCGACCTCCGAGCAGTAGGGTTGGGACGCGCGGCGCGTTGCGCTTCGCGGGAGGCCTGTAGATGGAGCCGTGGAGTTGGGTGCATCCCCCCTTCCACTCCGCACTGGAAGGGTGCGGCGCGGTCGTGGCACTGCTGCTCGCCTGGCTCGTGGCGGAGCTCGACCGACGCGGCGAAGGCACGAGCTTCAACCCGCAGGTCATCGCGGCGCTCGTCTGCCTCGGGTTGCTCGACGGGTTCCACGCTGTCACCCACCCGGGCGATGCGTTCGTGTGGCTGCGCGGCACCTCGACCTTCGCGTGCGGTGCGATGGCGTTGCTCGTCTGGCTCCCGCGGCGCTGGGTCGCCGGCGTTTCGAAATGGCTCTTTCCGTCGCTTGCCGTGGCGTTGGCAGCGGCCTTCGCCTCGACGGCCGCTCTGGGATACCTGCCGCCGATGCTCGAAGACGGCCGGCTGACGGACACGGCGAAGTGGCTGAATCTCTCCGGCGGTTTCCTGCTCGCGGTCGCGGCGCTGCGCCTCTTCCTCGTCTGGCGCCAGAACCGCCGCACCGACGATTTCCTCTTCTGCTTTGTTGGCAGCCTCACCGCCGGTGCCGCGATCACGCTCGCGAACTCGGAGATGTGGAGTGGGACCTGGTGGATCTCCCACGCGCTGCGCTTCGGGGCGAACGCCGGCGGCCTGTGGTTCCTCGCCTTCACCGACACGCGCCTGCAGGCGAAGGCGGATGCCGCGTCGCGTGCGCTCGCGGAGTTGAACGCGTCGCTCGAGGAGCGCGTCGCGCGCCGCACCGCCGAGCTCGAGGTGGCCCGCGACGCGGCGAACGCGGCCAGCCGTGCGAAGAGCGAGTTCCTCGCGAACATGAGCCACGAGATCCGCACGCCGCTCAACGCGGTGATCGGCCTGACGGAAGTCGTGCTCCGCACGGACCTCGACGACTACCAGCGCGACCACCTCGAGACCGTCTCCGATTCGGGGCACTCCCTCGTCCAGGTGATCAACGACATCCTCGACTTCTCGAAGATCGAGGCGGGGAAGGTCGACCTCGAGCGCACGCCCTTCAGCCCGGAGGACACGATCTGCGAGACGCTCAAGCCGCTCGCCGTGCGGGCGCAGGAGAAGGGGATCGAGCTGGCCTTCCTGGTGCGCCCGGAGGTGCCGCTCCGCGTGATGGGCGACCCGACCCGGTTGCGTCAGGTGGTGACGAATCTCGTCGCCAATGCGATCGCCTACACCGAAGAGGGTCAGGTGCTGGTGCGGGTGGAGAGGATCCCCGAGCCGCCGCGCCTGCAGGTGTCGGTGCTCGATTCGGGGGTCGGCATTCCGCTGGAGAAGCAGAGCCGCATCTTCGAGTCCTTCGAGCAGGCGGACAGCTCTTCGACGCGTCGCTATGGCGGGACCGGGCTCGGCCTCTCGATCAGCAGGCGGCTCGTGGAGTTGATGGGCGGCGAGATCGACGTCGCGAGCGAGCCCGGCGTCGGGAGTGTCTTCCGCTTCACGCTTCCGTGCGAAGCGGCGCCGGACGCCGCCGAGGCGGCGGAGCGGCGCGCGGCGCTGATGGGCGAGCTCGCGGGTACGCGTGTGCTGATCCTCAGTCCGCGGGTCACCGAGCGGAAGATCCTCGCCGCGAAGCTCGGCGCCGCGGGGATGCGTCCGGTCACCTCGGTCGTCACCTCCGACGCCGCATTGGCGTTGCTCGAAGGTGCGCTCGCCAAGGGCGATCCGATCCGCGACATCGTCGTTTCGGCGAATGCGCCAGACGACGACGCGTTCGCGCTCGTGGGGCTCGTCCGCGAGCGAAGCGCCCTCGACGACGCCCGACTGATCCTGCTCACCACCGCGGAGCCCGACGAAGCGCTGCACGACGTCGCGGCGCTCGGCATCGTGGCGCGTCTGTCGATGCCCGCGCGCGAATCCGAGCTGCTGGAGGCGTTGGCGGGCCGGGCCCCGCGCACCGCGTTGCACGAGAAGGGCGCTGGGGCGGCGGGTGCGGTCGCACGTCAGGATCCCCCGCTCGAGATCCTCCTCGTCGAGGACAGCCCGGCGAACCAGAAGCTCGCCGTCGCGATCCTCGGCGAGGCGGGGCATCGCGTGGTGGTCGCGTCCGACGGCGCCGAAGCGCTCGCGTGCCATCGCGACGGTCGCTTCGACGTCGTTCTGATGGACATCCAGATGCCCGACATGGACGGATTTCAGGCGACGACGGCGATCCGCGCGGGCAAGGCCGGACCCGACCGCGACGTGCCGGTCGTCGCGATGACCGCGCACGCGTTGATCGGCGATCGCGAGAATTGCCTCGCCGCCGGGATGGACGCCTACGTCGCGAAACCGATCCGCCGCGACGAGCTGCTCGCCACCCTCCGGCGCGTCGCGCGGACCACCGAGAGCGCAGCCTGACCGTCGCGCTCCTAGCCCTCGTCGAAGCGCGAGAGGCTCTGGAAGCGGTCGACGTGGAAGTCGGCGTCGCCGAACAGCCCCTGGAGCACGCGCAGCCGCTTGAAGAAGAGGCCCTCGTCCTGCTCGTCGGTGATGCCGATGCCGCCGAGCAGCTGGATCGCGTTCTCCTGCACGTACCAGCCGCCGTCGGTGAGTTGGAGCTTCGCGGCGGAGATCTCTGCGGCCCGTTCTTCGGCGTCGTCGGCGTCGGCCTGGATCGCGGCGATCAGCATCGTGCCGCGACACAGCTCGCTTTCGGCGAACATGTCGGCGGCGCGGTGTTGGAGCGCCTGGAAGCTGCCGATCGGCACGTCGAACTGCTTGCGCTGCTTGAGATAGGCGACGGTGCGCTCGAA
>JAHEJV010000071.1 GCA_024638705.1 Deltaproteobacteria bacterium
GCGCCGAGGGCGAGCTCGCCCAGATGCTCCGAGCGCTCGCCGGCAAGGTCCTCGAAGTGCCGAAGCTGCGCGTGCGGGTGAAGTCCGAAGACCTCGGCTGATCTCTCGCGTCCCGAGGCCGAGGATCAACCGCGCGCGACGGCGTCGCTCACGTGCTGACCGTGGGACACCTCGAGGGTGTGTCCGTCCGGGTCGCGCAGGAGTGCCCAGTAGCCCACGGGCGGCCCCGAATCCTCGGGCCCGGCGATCAGGACGTGCTCGGCGCGCGCGCTCGCACACAGGCGGTCCACCTCTTCGCGCGATTCACACGCGACGCCGAGGTGGGCGATCGGAACCAGCGGCTCGGCGACGGTCGGGGTCTCGATCAACACGATCGCGAACGGCCGCGTCTTGTCGGAGAGCCACATCACGCCGTCGCGCCGGTGGATCACGTGCATCCGCGCATAACGCTCGAAGAAGTCGGCGCTCTCGTCGAGGTCGGTGACGGGCAGGGCGATGTGGGTGAGACCGACGTCGCGCATGGGGCCTCCGGTGGCGGGAGGACGCCCGCCTGCAGAACTCCCATCGGCGCAATCTGCGCTCGACTTGCACACAAGTTGCCGGTGGCTGGGGCGGTCTTCAAGCGTCCTGGTCGGCTTTCTGGAGCAGGTCGGCCATCCGCGCGCAGAGCTCCTCGCTCGTGAATGGCGCGGAAAGGACGAACGTCGCGCGTCCCTCCAGGCGATCCTCACCCTCTCGGTCGGACGGCGCGAGCGCCAGGATGGGAAGCTCGGGGCGATCCGTCCGCAGCGTGTCGAGCAGGCTCGGGGCGTCCTCGGTGCGCAGGTCGACGACGGCCGCGCTGAACTCCTCGCCGTGGCGCTTCCAGAGGTCCGTCGCCTGGACGAGATCCTTCGCATCGAGGGCGTCGAGTCCGGAGTCGCACAGGGCGGCGGTCGCGGGGCGCTCCGTGTGTGGCTCGACGACGAGGACGAGCGGGCTGCGCGGACGCGGGCGGGTGCGCACTCCGGCGTCCGCGGGCAACGCCACCCGGAAGCGCGTTCCGCGACCCGGTTCGCTCGTGACCTCGATCGCGCCGCGATGTCCCTGCACCAGACCCAGCACCGCCGAGAGCCCGAGGCCGTGGCCGTTCTGCTTCGTCGTGAAGAAGGGCTCGAAGATGCGGATCCGCGTCTCCTCGTCCATGCCGGACCCGGTGTCCTCGACTTCGAGACACGCGTAGAGCCCCGCGCCGTGTTCGCCGCCGAGCCAGGTGGCGAGCGTGTCCTCGTCGAGCTCGACGAGCGACGTGCGCACGGTGACGCGTCCTGACGTGTCGCCGACGGCGTCGGCCGCATTGAGCACGAGATTCATCAGCACCTGTTCGAGCTGGACCACGTCCGCGTGCACCGGGAGCGGTTCGGGTGCGAGCTCGACGCGCAGCTCGACGGCGCTCGACATCGCCGTGGCGAGCAGCTCCGTCATCGACCGGGTGAGCTCGGAGACGTCGACGCTGCGCACCTCCGGCTCGCGGCGGCCCGCGTAGTCGAGAAGCTGTCGGACGAGGCGCGCGGCGTTCTCCGTCGCTTCCTCGGCGTCGGCGAGGGCCTCGGTGCGGTCTTCGCGCGACGCATCCTCCGCCTTCGCATAGCGGACGTTCGACAGCACCACGGCGAGGAGATTGTTGAAATCGTGGGCGATCCCGCCGGCGAGCACGCCGAGGCTCTCGAGCTTGCGCGCCTCCTGGAGCTGGAGCGTGAGGCGCTCCTGGTCGCGGCGCGACTGCTCGAGCTCGGTGACGTCGCGCATGATCGCCTGGAAGGCGGGCTGTCCGAGATAGCTCGCGAAGGTGCCGACACCGAGCAGGTGGCGTTCGCGGTCGTCGAGGCCCTCGAGGACGACGTCGAAGGCTTCGGGCGGTCGGTCGGCGCGTTGCGCGCGGTCGACCGACTGGAGGACCTCCCGCATGTCTGAGACCGGCAGCATCCGGAGCAGGTTGGTGCCGACCAGTTCTTCGGGCGTCGCGGCGCCGCACATCGCCGCCGCGGCGGCATTCGCGAACACGAACTCCTCGCCCTGGATCACCGCGATGCCGACCGGCGCCTTCTCGATCAGCTCGCGGTAGCGGATCTCGCTCTCGCGCAGCCGCCGGTCGGCCTCGACGCGTCCGGTGACGTCGCGCGCGATGATCAGCGGGCGACACTGGCCGTCGACCTTCCCCGACGCGCAGATCGTCGACTCGACCCAGCACCACGTTCCATCCGCACGCTCGACGCGGTGCACTTCCTGGCACGATGTCTCGACGCCGTCCCGGACGCGCCGGAAGGCTTTGACCAGCCGGTCCTGATCGTCGGGATGGACGAGTTCGACCGGGGTGAGCTGGTGATCGGCGCCGTAGCCGAGGACGTCCCACACGCGATCGTTGCAGTAGAGCAGTCGTCCGTCGACGTCGTGCTCGGAGATCATGTCGTAGGCGTTCTCGGCGACGCGGTGGAAACGCTCGCGCGTCTCGCGCAGCCGCGCTTCCATCTCGCGGGATTCGGTGACGTCGCGGCATACGATCAGTGCATGGCGCGCGTCGTTCTCGGCCTCGAAGGGCGTGATGGTGGCCTCGAGCCACTGCATCTCTCCCGAGGCGAAGGTCACCCGGAACGCGACGCGCTGGGTGGTGCCGTCGCGGAACGCGCGCGCGAGCTGCGCCGCGACTTCGGCGCGATCCTCGTCGAGGACGCGATCGAAGCCGAGCGAGCCGGCGTCGTAGCCCGGGCGTGAGTCCGGGCTCGCGTAGAGGATGCGGCCCTGCTCGTCGACTTCCGTGACGTGCTCGACGCTGCTGTTCGCGAGCGCCCGAAAGCGCCGTTCGTCCGGTGTGGGTTGATCCGCCATCGCCCCGTCGGTGGTTCCGATTCCCATTTCAGCGGAACGCCGCGATGAGACGGAACCCTCCTTCTTTCGACGGGACCGGGCCTCTTCTTGAACCCGGCTCTCAGTCCTCGAAGACGGGTTTGCGGCCCTCTTTGCGCGCCTTCTTCGCCTCTTCGAAGTTCTTCGTCGTCAGACGCACGAAGAGCTGGGTGTGGCTCTCGAGCTCGACGGCGGCGGACAGGCTCGCCGTCTCGAGCCCGGACCAGATCATCCGCTTCGTGAGCTGGACGCCCTGGGTGCTCCAGCCGTTGATCGTGTCGGCGAGGTCGAGGGCCGCACCCAGCAGCTCCGCGTCGGGGACGGTGCGCGAGACGAGGCCGATCTCCGCGGCTTCCTTCGCGGAGACGTCGCGCCCGGAGAGCATGATCTCGAACGCCCGCGAAGAGCCGATCGCGCGCGGCAACAGGAAGGACAGGCCGAGCTCGGTGGCGGTGAGTCCGTTGTTGATGCCGGCAGCCCGGAAGTAGGCCGACTCGCCAGCGAGCCGGATGTCCGCTCCGAGCGAGAGACACATGCCGCCGCCGATCGCCGCACCGTTCACGGCAGCGATCACGGGCTGGGGCATGCGTCGCATCGCCGGCACGAGGTCGGCGAGGATCGACATCGCGCGCGTCGCGATCCGCGTGAGCGTGAGGCCGGCGATGTTCGGCGGCGGCTCCGAATCCTGGGTGTCGGCGCCGGCGCAGAAGCCGCGTCCGGTGCCGGTCAGCACGACGCACCACGTGTCGTTGTCGGCGGCGACCTCCTCGATGGCGTCGTGGAGCGGGATCATCTGCTCGAAGGACATCGAGTTCATCCGCTCGGGACGATCGAGGGTGATGACGCTGGTGTGGGGTCGGAGCTTTTCGATGCGGATGAACTCGGACATGGGGAGCCTCGGAGTTGAGAGGGCGTGATTGGCGGCGGGCTTGGAGTGCCATGCGACGCTCCGCTCGGTCTTCCCGTTCGACTTCGCTCGCCTGCGGCTCGCTGCGCGCCGACGCGGCTTCGCCGCGTCGGCTTGCTAGTGCATGATCCCCCCGCCGTCGACGGCGATCGTCTGGCCGTTCACCCACTGGGCGTCGGGGGAGAGCAGCCAGGCCGCGGCGTGGGCGACGTCCATCGGGGTGCCGAGGGCGCCCGTCGGCGACATGCGCGCCATCGCCTCGAGGAACTGCTGGGGCTGGTTCTGGATCAACGGCGTGTCGGTGAGCCCGGGACAGATCGCGTTCACGCGAATGCCCTGGCGCGCGAACTCCTGGGCCGCCGACCGGGTGAGGCCGATCACGCCGTGCTTCGCAGCGGTGTAGTGCGGCTGGCCGGGCGCGGGAATCAGCCCCGCTCCCGACGAGGTGTTGACGATCGCACCGCGCAGGCCGTCGCGTGGCTCCTGCGCCGCCATCTGCGCGAGCTCGTGTTTCAGACACAGGAACACCGAGCCCAGGTTGATCGCGATCATCCGCTCCCAGCGGTCGGTCGGAAAATCGATCCACGAATGTTGCTCGTCGGAGATGCCGGCGTTGTTGAGCGCCGCGTCGAGACGGCCGTGGTTCGCGACGACGTGGGCGACCATCGCTTCGACGGAAGCTTCGTCGCCGACGTCGGCGGCGACGAAGTCGGCGCGACCCCCAGACGCCTCGATGCGACGCACCGTCTCGCGGCCTCCGTCGGCGTCCAGGTCGGCGACCACCACCGTCGCGCCGTCCCTCGCGAGCAGCTCGGCCGTCGCGCGCCCGATCCCGCTCGCGCCGCCCGTCACCAGCGCGACGCGCAAAGGCCGGTCGGTGCTCATTCGCGGAGATCTCCCAGCAGTGGCGACGGCGTGCCCACGCAGGTGACCCAGAGCTGATGGACCGCGCGCGTCGCGCCGACGTGGAGCTTCCGGCGCGCGTCGGGCGCGTCGGGATAATCCTCGGCGTTCGCATCGATCAGGATCACGTAGTCGAACTCGAGCCCCTTGGCCTGCTCGATCTCGGTCACCTCGACGCCGGGTGCGAAGCTGAAGTCCTGCTTTTCGACGCGGCGCAGGCTCGGGAGGTCGCTGCGTTCGAGTCCCTCGAAGTAGACCGCGCTCATCGAAGCCTTCGGCGTGAGCAGCGCGACGGACGCGAGCGGCTCGCTGCGCAGCAGCTCGCGCAGCGCGTCGCCGAGGAAGGCGACGCAGGCGCCGCGGTCGGTGAAACGGAACAGCTCGACGGGCGGGCCCGAGCGCGTCGCCGGCGGCGGCTCCTCCTCCTCGCGCAGCGGCCCGAGCAGGCGGTGGGCGAAGTCGGCGATCTCGTGGGACGAGCGGTAGGAGATGCGCAGCGTCTCGAGGGCGTCGCCCTCGATGCCGACCTCGTCGAGGAAGCGGCTCCACGAAGTGAAGCCCGTGTGGGTGTGGACGTGCTGCTGGGTGTCGCCGGCGAGGGTGAGGCTGTTCTTCTCGTCGATGCAGTCGAGCAGGACGCGCACTTCCACCGGCGAGAAGTCCTGCACCTCGTCGATCGCGACGTGGCGGTATCGCAGCGGTTTCTCGTGGCGTCCGCGTAGCGGGCCGACGCGCAGCTGCCAGGCCCGCAGGAGCAGCGCGTCGTCCTCGGGCTCGAGATGGGCCTCGACCTCCTCCTCGCCCTCGAGCCAGGCGGCGAGGTCCTCGTTCTTGCGCCGGCAGTGTTCGGCGAACTGCTCGAAGGCCGAGGCGCGCCAGAGGCCGGGCGCGCGCCGTTCGGCGCACTCCCGGAGCAGGTCGGGACGCGTGAGCACGCTCGCCCAGTCGTCCTGCGCCTGCTTCGCCGTGCGCGGACCGGGGTGGGAGGCGACGTGCTCTTCGAGCGCGAGCAGCAGCGCGGGGTCGAGCTTCATGCGCTGCACCGCCGCCGGGGCGTCGGCGCGCGACGCCGCCGGCAGGTCGGGGAAGTGGCGACGCCGCTGCTCCCGCGCCCAGTCGTGATAGGTGACGATGCGGACGTTCTCGACGCCGAGCGACGGCAGCACGGTGCCGACGTAACTGCGCAGGGCGGGGGAGAACACGATGAAGAGCGTGCGATCCGAGTCGACGACCGGATCGTCGTAGGCGAGGTAGGCGATGCGGTGCAGCGCGACGGTGGTCTTCCCCGATCCGGCGCTGCCGCGGATGGCGAGATAGCCGCCGGCGCGGGTGATCAGCTCGAACTGGGTCGGGTCGATCAGCCCGGTGATCTCGGGCAGGCGCTTGTCGGCCCGGCGACGGTTGCCCTCGAGGTCGGTGCCGAGACGGCGCGCCGTGGCGTCGTCGTCGTAGTACGCGCGCACCGCGCTGCGCGCGCCGCCGAAAAGGCGCGGTCGCTCGCGTTCGAGTGTGCGCCAGTCGGCGCCCTCGGCGAGGAAGATGCCCTCGGGCGCCTCGATGCGATCGAGCCGACCGTCGCGGATGCGGACGGTGCGGCGCGCGGTGACCTCGCCGATCCGCGTGCGTCCGCCGAACTCCTCTTCGTAGTCCTCGCCCTGCTGGTAGCGATAGAAGATCTTCGACACCGGAGCGTGTCGCCAGTCGACGATCCGCACGCCGTCCTCGATGCAGGTCGCGCGCCCGAGGCAGAGATCGCGCTCGCGACCGTTCTCGCGCAGGCGCAGGTGCGCGAAGTAGGGCGAGTTCGGATCGACCTGCGGGCCGGAGCGCGACTTGCGCAGCTGGCTGAGCAACGCGCTCTGGCGGTTCCACTGCTCGGTGAGCGCGAAGGCGTCCTTGCGCTCGGCGCCCGACACCATCTGCTCTCGCAGCACCTCGAGATCCTTCTCGAGGGTCTGCTCGTCGGTGCGGGGCGTCTCGGTGCGCTGTTCGAGATGCCGACGCACCTTTTCGTGGAGTGAGATCTCCTCCGCGACGATGCGATCGGACAACGGCAGCTCCTCGGCCCGGATGAAGGCAGCGCGAGAGGGTAGGCCCTCCCGCATCCGGCTGCCGCTCGTCTTCGTCTGCCGGGAAGTCAGCGGAAGCGGGCGCTCCCGACGTCTGTGGCGAGGTCGTGGGGGAAGTCCGTGCCCGCGGCAGTGCGCGCATCGGCTTGCGGTTCGCCGGGCACGAGACGCAGCGGGATCACGCCGGCCCACCAGGGCAGGGCGTAGTCGGGCTCGTCGTCGATCGGCGGGCCGGTGCGCACCTTCGCCGAGGCTTCCGCGAGCGGAAGGCGCAGCACCTTCGTCGTGCGGATCTCGACGTCGTTCGCGGGACGACACGCGGCCGAGCGTCCGCGCACGACCTTCTCGACGATCGCCTCGAAGGCGGCGGCCTTCTCCGCCGCGTCGGTCACCTCCGAGGCCGTGCCGAGCACGACGACCGAGCGGAAGTTCATCGAGTGGTGGAAGGCCGAGCGCGCCAGCACGAGGCCGTCGAGCAGGGTGACCGTCACGCAGCAGGGGGCGTCGGTGATCGCGCGCAGCATGCGGTTGGCGACGGCGCCGTGGAGGTAGAGCCGGTCGCCGACGCGCGCGTGGATCGTCGGGATGACGTAGGGCTGGCCGTCCACCGCGAAGCCGAGGTGACACAGGAGCGCCTCGTCGAGGATCGGGTGGATCGTCGCTGCGTCGTAGGCGCCGCGATCGGGCTTGCGGCGCAGGGTGGTGCGGTCGGACTGGAGGGATCGGGCGGCTTCGATGGACATGGCGTCGCTCCTGGCTTCGGCGGAGACTGGAGGATGCCGGGAAGGTGGTCTGTCGAGAAGTGCCAATTCGATGAAATCGGATGGACCACTGGGATGGCGCGGCGTGCACTTCCTGCCCACCGGCGCCGCCAGGCTACGCCTGTCGCGAGGAGACCGGGTCGTGCACGGCCGTCGCTCGGATGCGCGCGGCCTCGTAGTCGTTCCGACCCACGCTCGGGTCGATGTCCGCGCCGAACGGTTCGGTTCGAAAAACGAATCTTCCATCTTCTCGGTAATTCACGTCCTCGGGCGGAAGCCGCATTCATCCCCGGCGTGTCAGGGGGTGCCCGACGTCGGTGCGACCACTCGTTTGCTAGGCGCTCGTCCGGCCACGGGTTTTGCGCTGTCGACGGACGGCTCGAAGAATACGGCACGCTCTTTGCTAGGTGGAGCGTCGACCCTCGGGAAGGGGGAGCACGGCGCGTCGCCGTGTGTTCCGGCTTCCCTTGCGTCCACAACACACCTGGGAGAAGCCTCATGAACCTTCGAAGCCTCGTTGCTGTCTTCATCGCCCTCGCGCTCGCGAGTCCGGCCGCCGCCCTCATCATCATCGACGATTTCGAGACCGGCGATTACAACGTCGTCGACAACACCTCGACGCCCGGCGCCACCTCGGCCGAGCAGACCGGCCTCGACCCGAACTCGGTGATCGGCGGCGTGCGCCGCACGCTCGTCAACGCCAGCGGCACCACCGGGCTGATCGCCACCGCCGCGCTCGTCACGACCGGCGGCGACGACTCGCTGCTGCTCACCACGGCGAACTCGGCGACCTTCAACCTCTACTACGACGGAATCGGCAACGACGCGTTCGACGGCACGGCCGGCGCGCTGAACCTCGACCTGAGCGGTCACACCGACCTCCGCTTCGACGTCGAGAGCCCCGGCACCACCGGCGACCTGCGCGTCTACCTCTTCGACTCGAGCGGCAGCCAGTTCGTCTCCCTGATCACGATCGCGACGGGCGCAGTGAACGTGTCGCTCGGGCTCTTCAACCTGGTCGACCTCAGCGACATCCAGGCGATGCGCTTCTTCATCGACAACGTGTCCCTCTCGAACAGCGTCGCGATCTCCAACATTGCCGCCGTTCCCGAGCCGAGCACTGCACTCCTCCTCGGAGCCGGCCTGGCCGCCCTCTCCATCCGACGCCGCAGCCGACGCTAGGCCCACACCCGGAGCGCGAGAAGACGGGGCCCCTGCCTGCCTTGGGAGGGTCTTCTCAGAAGCTCCACTTCACCGAAAAGAGCAGACGATCGTTGTCTGCCCAGGTGTCGAGCGGGGGCAGGTCTCCCTTCTGATAGAGGAGGAGGCCTGCCCCTACGGTGAGGGCGTCGAGAACGTCGTACTCGACATCGAAGCGCAAGACGGCCCCGTCGCGCGCGTCCCAGCCGAGCGCCACGCCGACGAACGTGGCGCGCAGGCGCTCGCGCAGGAAGTTGCGCGTGATGCGCAGCGCGATCTCGGCCGTGTCTTCGCGGACGAAGTTCGGCGCGCGCCGCATCACGCTCTCGTGTTCGTAGAAGTGCCGGTGCGCGGCTTCGAGCACGATGTTCGTGTCGGTGAAGCCGTAGTACTCGACGCCCACCAGCGCATCGAGCCGGGCCTTCTCGTCGTCCTCGCCGAAGAAGCCGAAGCCGTCGGTGTAGGCGAGCTCGCTCTTCAACAGCCAGCTCCCCAAGGTGTAGTTTCCGCCCGTGCCCACCATCCACAGCCGGTCGTGGACGAGCTTCGTGGGAAGGACGCCGCCGTCGAGCCGCGGGACGTCGTTCCAGAACCAGGCGCCGACGAAGGAGACGTCCCAGCCGCTGAACACCCCGGTCAGCTGGCCGGCGAGCTCGACGTCCTCGAAGTGCTCCGGCTTCTCCTCACCCGGTTCGAAGGTGCCGGGAAAGAAGTCGCTCCCGACGACCGGATTCTCGTCGAAGCGGATCTCCGGGATCGCGATCGCGGCGAGCGACCAGTCGCCGGCATAACCCACGACCTTCAGCATCGAGAGCGGCCGGCGCAGGTCTTCGATGTCGACGCGTCCCGGCTCGCGGTTGTCGAGCGGGTTCAGCACGTCGAGCACGCGGATCGTCTCCGAGCGCCCCCAGATCACCACCTGACGTCCGATCTTGACGTCGACGTCCGAAAACATCTTCCCGTGCAGCCAGGCCTCGCCCACTTCGGCGTCGAGCTCGTACTGCCGCAGCACCTCGCGCGTGTAGCGGCTGCGGCCACGGATCGCGTAGGCGGCGTCGTAGAACCCCCAGCCCTCGAGACGGAGCTGCCAGTCCTCGAACACGCCGAGGTCGGGGAGCGCCGCGTCGAGGCGCAGATTGCCGCGGTTGCGCAGGCGCTGGAGGCCGCCGTAGTAGGTGCCCGTGTCCGAGCGGTGCGAGCGGACGTTGAAAGAGCCGCTCGTCTCGACGCTGCCCGAGAGGTCGAAGCGTTCGTCGCCCGACTCCTCGATGGCGGACGGGTCGACCTCGAAGCGTTCGTCCTCTTCCTCGAAGCCGCCGAGGACATCGTCGAGGTCGTCCTGCGCCGCGGCGGAAGCGGTGCAGAGGAACGCGACCAACGCGGCGAGCGCGCATCGCTTCGGGAGCCCGCGGGGCGTCACGGCGCGATCAAGGGCCCTTCTCGAGTTGGCGGACCGTAAAGAAGTCGTCGCTCTGCTTCTCGCCGAACTTCGTGTTGCGGGAGTAGAGCACCGTCTTGTGGACGGTCTGCTTGCCCTTCTTCGTGGTCATGTGCATCTCGGTGGGGACCCAGATGCCGTCGATCTCTTCGAGCTTCTTCACGTCGAAATACTTGAGGCGGCGTCCCTTCTTCAACCAGTAGACGCCGCGCACTTCGACGAAGTTGTCCTTGCGGATGAAGGTCACGTGCTTCTCGTAGCCGGTTTCCTTCTTCTCGCGCTCCGTGATCGGGACCGCCTCGATCTGCCATACCGGATGGCCGTCGACCTCGGTCTCCTTCATCAGCGTGTACTCGTAGTGGCTGATGGGCCGGTCGGTCATGTCCGCGTAGCTGAAATCGGATCCCATGAAGCTGCCGCTCTTGTCGGAGGAGGCGATGCGCTTCGTGCGCGAGAGCGCCGGGAGATAGATCCACTGGTCGTCGTCGCGCTCCGGGTCGTCGTAGTCCCAGGTGAGGAAGCCCGTGTCCTCGACGTCGGCCGGGGAGAGGAAGAAGGAGATCGAGTGCTCGTCCTCGCCGACGTCGCGCCCGTAGGCGCGCAGCTTGCGCACGCGTTGGTTGCCGCGCTTGTCGATCAGGATCATCTCGAGATCCTGCGAGACGTGGTCGCCGTCGTCGCGGGCGTCGACGTGTTCCATGATTTCGCGCGCGCTGAGCGGCGCCTCGCCGTTGGCGGGCCAGGCGACGGCGAGCACGAGCAGGCACGGCAGGATTCTCGACGACGGCATCAGGCGGCCTCCCGCAGCGCTTCAGGGGCTCGGACGCGTTCGCCCTCCGGGCCGAAGGGTTCGAAGGTGAGCACGAGCGCGGGCATCAGCAGCAGGTCGGCGACGAGCGCCGTCACGATCGTCACCGAGAGCAGCAGGCCGAACATCGCCTGCGTCGGCTGGATCGAGAGCGCGAAGACGGAGAAGCCGCAGACCAGCGCAATCGACGTGATGAACAGGGCGCGTCCCACGTCGCCGAGTGCGGCGTGGAGCGCCTCGCGGTAGTTGCCCAGGCGCCGGAACTCGAAGCGGTAGCGCGACATCAGGTGGATCGTGTCGTCGACGGCGATCCCGATCGCGACGGCCGCGATCGACACCTTCGAGTAGTCGAGATAGATGCCGAGGACGCCCATCAGTCCGAGCACGAACGCGATCGGGGTGAGGTTCGGCACCATCGAGATGAGCCCCACCGAAAACGAGCGGAAGACCGTCACCATCATGACCGCGATCACGCAGAACGCGAGCAGGAAGCCGGTGATCTGGCTCGACACGATGTAGTCGAGCAGGATCAGCCACAGCGCGCCGATGCCCGTGAGGCTCGCCGTCGCGGCTTCGAGGGGCTCGCGTTCGAGCTCGGCGTCGATCGCGGCGACGAGGTCGGCCGTGTGACTCGTCGGCGCGATCGCCAGCCGGAACTCGAGACTGGCGCGCTGGTAGTCGGAGGAGACCAGCTCTTCCGCCTCCTCGCCGCCCGAGGTCTCGTAGAGCAGCAGGTATTGGGCGACGAGCTCGCGCGTCTCCGGGATCACGTAGTAGGCCGGGTCGCCCTCGTGGAAGGCCTGGTTGAGATCCTTGAGGATGTCCACCAGCGAGTACGACTTCCGTACCAGGTCGTGTTTCTCGGCGATCTCCTGCACGCGTTCCATCTCGCGCAGGACCGCGGGCTCCTTGATCGCATCCGGTTCGCCCGCATCGAAGACGTAGATGATGTTGGTCGAGCCGCCCATCACCTCGTCGACGTACTCGGCGTCGACTTTGAGCGGCACTTCGTCGGAGAAGTCGTCGAGCCAGTTCGAGTCGGCGACGATCCGGGTCATGCCAACGAAGCTCGCGACGAAGAGCAGCGCGAAGCCCGCGAGGATCGCGCGGCGGTGGCGGATGTCGAAGGCGGCGATCGCGTCGAGCGCGGCGCGCACGCGCTGACGGCCGACGTCCGCGTTGGGCGACGCCGCGGGAGTGTGCATCGGCTGCGCCGGCTCTCCAGCGCCGGTCACGCGGCGCAGGAATGCCATCGGATCGAAGGAGAGCAGCGCCATCAGCAGCGTGAGCGAGAGGAAGAATGCCGCGAGCACCCCGAAGGCGCTGTAGACGCCCATGTGGGCGATGCTCTTGATCGGCACGAAGCTCATCGCCGCGAAGCCCGCTGCCGTCGTCAGGCTCGTCAGCAGACACGGCGTTCCGACGAGACGGACGGTCTGCACCAACGCCTCGCGCCGGTTGCCCAGCTCGCGGAGCTTCATGCGGAATCCGTTGAGGATGTGCACCGAGTGGGCGATGCCGATCGCGGTGAGCAGCGTCGGCACGGAGCTGAAGGAGAGGTCGATCATCCAGCCGAGTGCGCCGATCAGCGCCATGCTGAACATCATCGAGAGCGACACGACGGCGAGCGGCGCGAGCACGCCGACGGTGGAGCGGAAGCAGACGGCGAGGATCACGCCGATGACGAGGCACGTCATCATGAACAGGAAGCCCGTCTCCTCCTCGATGATGCGGTTGTAGACCGCGTTGAAGGGGACGTCGCCGGTGTGGCGGAAGACGATGTCCGCGTACTCGGGCCGCGCCAGGATCGCGGCGATCGCGTCGTCGGTGACCTGCGGATAGAGGTTCTCGAGCGCGTTCAGTCCTTCGGCTTCGCTGAGGGTCGTGTCGTGGCGGATGTCCTCGAGCGGGTCGGTGCTCGAGCGATCCATCTCGATGGTGATCGCGGCGTGGGTGGCGTCGGCGCTCACGAGGCCGCCGACCAGCATCGGCTTCGCGAGGTACTGGTCGCGCAGGGCGAGCAGCTCTTCCTGGGTCTCGGGGAAGTCGTCCGCCAGCTCGCGGATCTCGATGCCGTCGGCGACGCCGACCGTCAACTCCGCGTTCGCGAGAGACTTCACCTCGTAGATGAACGGGACTTCGTCCTCGAGCGCTTCGGTCAGCTCCAACACGCGACGCATCACGTCGAGGTTCCACGGACCGTGCTCCGCTTCCGGCGCGGCGTAGAGGATGTAGGACACCTCGTCCGAGCCGAAGTCGTCCCGGTACTGCTCGTACGCGAGGTAGATCGGGTCCTGCGGATCGAAGTAGGACTCGTAGCTCGCGTCGACGCGCGCGAGGCCGGAGAGCTTCGCGGCGCCAAAGATCGCGGCGCAGCAGAGCAGCAACACGATCCAGCGGTGGTCGAAGGACCAACCGGCGATCGCGGCGAAGCGTTCGTTCATGGCAGCGACGAAGTCGCGGGACGTCGGGGTGGGGCGGGTCATGGGCGCAGGCGACGATAGGTAACTCTTCCTTGAGCGTCTCGGGCGCACGGATCGAAACGCGCGCTAGCGGGCTTCGCAGGTCGGACTCCTGCGGCGTACGGGGCGGGCGGTCACGGGGAGGGAGAGACGTCGCCTACCCGGCCGGCTGGCGTCTCCCGTTCCTCGCGGACGCATGGCGCGCTGAACATCGGCGACGTCTCTCCCTCCCCGCGACCGCTCGGGTGCGCGGAGGTGTGCGTCGTGCGATGGGGGTTTCGCGGCGCTGCGTGTCCGGGATGGTGCGCTAGAAGCTGACGCGGACGGCGAGGTTGCCCTGGTGTTCGACGCGGTCGGTGTCGAGCAGGGCGTCGTAGTCGAGCAGGATCTGGAGGTCCTCGCCGATGTTGCCGCTCCAGCCGAGGCCGAGGATGACGACGTCGCGCGGCATCTCGGCGCCGCGGACGACGAGCGCGCCGCCGGCCTGTGCGCCGATCAGCCGGGCGCGCAGGATGCGGTCCTGGTCGCCGAACTCGCGCTGCCAGAAGCCGCGCAGCTCGGGGACGAGATAGCCGATGCCGTCGAGGTCGATCGTCCCGAAGATCCGCGCGCCGAAGCGGCCCGTGGTGCTCTCGAGGTCGTCCGGGTCGACGTCGAGAGAGAGCGAACCCGCGCCACTCTCGCGGTAGTCCTCCTCGGTGAGGCTCAGCCAGTCGACGCCGGCGATCGGCTGGAAGCCGAAGTCGCCCACGGTGAAGAGCGTGAAGCCAGCCTCGGCGCCAGCGCCGTAATCCTCTGCATCCCAGCTCGCGCTCGCGGTGCGGGAGAGCTGCGTCGACTGGATGCGCCGCCGCGAGTCCTGGAAGGACATCGCATAACGTCCGTATGCCGAGAGATAGCCGCGCGGATCGGTAAAGCCGCCGTAGAGCGCGCCCTGGATCGTGTCGGCGGTGAGGTCGCCCTCGCGGTCGTCGAGCTCGAGATCGCTGCGCGCGTATCCCGCCGCGAGGCCGAGCACGACCTTCTCCGCGAGCCAGACGTCGACACCGAGGGTGCCGCCGAAGAGGATCGAGTCGACGTCGGCCGACCCGGTGCTGCGATCGCCGTCGAGCTCGCCGTACTGGCCGAAGGCGTCGACCCAGGCGCCCACCCGGTTGCGCGATCGCGGGTTGCCGAGCGCGACGTCGGGCGTGGCGGCGGGGGCCGCGGTCGGCGCAGATGCGCGATAGCCGAGCGGCGCGCCGGACGGACCGGCGTAGACCGGCGCCGGCACGGCGACCTCGCTGGCGTAGACGGCCTGGGATTCGCCCCAGCCCGGATCGCGCGCGCGTCGGTGGATCGCTCGCGCCGTGCGCTCGCCGAGCAGTTGGCGGCCGGTGGCGAGCGCCGTCACGTCTTCCCCGCCGATCGCGTCGAGCAGGTCTTCGTAGTCGGAGGCCGTGCCGACGAAGCTACCGCCGAGCACGCTCTGCACCGTCGCGAGGTCGTCGTTCGGATCGGGCGTCGCCGTCGTCACGACGTCGAGGACGTGCTGCTGGTTCGGCGTCAGTGCGAGGTCGACGCTCGCGCGCGGTGTGGCCTGGATGGTGATCGAAGTCGCGTCCTGGATCAGCGTCTGATCGACGAAGAGGAAGCTGCTGCCGTCGAAGTCGAAGGCGCCGGTGATGCTCGAGTCGCTCGACAACACGGTGACCTGGGAGGGCGCCGCGAACGCGGTGGGATCGAGGAGTGTCACGAGCTGGGCGCCGGATTCGATGATGACGTCGCCGGTCACGTCCACCTGGTCGCCGTCGTTGCCGGGCAGGACGTCGACCTCGAAGGTCGACCCCGAGGCGAAGATCGTGGTGCCGAAGAGCGGAAGCCGGCCCGCGGTGGTCGACGGAGCGAGGCGTCCCTGGATGTCGATCAGGAACGCCGCGACGCCGCTGTTCGGCCGCACGACGTGGCCCGCGAGGGTTGCACCGGGAAATACCGTCAGCGTGTCGACGACGAGCGCGCTGTCGACTGCGCCGTTCTCGAGCACCTCGAGGGTGCCGGCGCGCACGTTCGCGAAGGCGCCCGGCAGCACCACCGTGTTGGTGAGCGCCAGCGTGCCCGGGCCCTGCTTGTCGAAGGCGAAGGCGCTGCCGGTGAACGCGGAACCGATCCCGAGCGTCCCGTTCGCGGTGATGTCGTAGCTGCCGAACAGGCCGCCGGTGTCGACCGTGCCGCCCACGAGACTCACGTCGACGAAGAACTGCGGGACGTCGTTCACGTCGAGCCAGGGTTGGGCGATCCCGGCGTCGCTGCCGTCGATCGTGATCGCGTTCGCGTTGGCGTCCCAGGTGATCGAGCTCGTCAGCTGGGGAAGGGCGGAGAGCAGGGTGATGGTGGAGCCGGCGGGCAGGTCGAAGGTGATGGTGTCGGTGTCGCCGTCCAGGTTGGCGTCATCGATCGCCTGGCGGAGGGACCCCATTCCGGTGTCGGCGGTGGTGGTGACCGTGAAGTTGCCCGCGG
>JAHEJV010000389.1 GCA_024638705.1 Deltaproteobacteria bacterium
GACGCGAGTACTACGACAAGCCGAGCATCCGCAAGAAGAAGAAGGCCGCCGCCGCCCGCAAACGCGCCCTCAAGAAGGCGCGGCGGATGGCGCGGTGACCGTCACCGGGAACATCGGGAGGTAGAGCGGCTTGGGACGCATCCCCGACGAGATCATCCAGCAGGTTCGCGATCGCGCGGATGTGGTGGAGCTCGTCGGTCGGACGGTGTCCCTCAAGCGCGCGGGTCGCAGCTACAAAGGACTGTGTCCCTTCCACGAAGAGAAGACGCCTTCCTTCAACGTGAACCCCGACCGCGGCAGCTACTACTGCTTCGGTTGTCAGGAAGGCGGCGACGTCTTCTCCTTCCTCATGAAGGTCGAGAACCTGACCTTCATCGAATCCGTGCGCGGGCTCGCGCGCGACTTCGGCATCGAGATTCCGGAAACCTCGGGCGGTGAGCGCGGCGTTTCCGAAGCGGTCTTCGCGGCGAACGACGTGGCTCAGGCCACCTACCGCAAGGCCTTCGAGGTGCCGGGCAATCCCGCAGCGGCCTATCTCGAAAAGCGCGGCCTCTCCCTGGAAGAGGCCGAGCGTTTCGAGATCGGCTACGCGCCCGACGCCTGGGACACGTTGGTGAAGGAGCTCGCGCGGCTCGGCATCGACGCCGACACGGGCGAGAAGGCCGGACTGCTCGCCCCGCGCCAGCGCGGCGACGGCCACTACGATCGCTTGCGCGGTCGGCTCACCTTCCCGATCCGCGACGCGCGCGGCCGCGTCATCGGCTTCGGTGGACGCGCGATGGCCGAAGGCCAGGAGCCGAAATATCTCAACACTCCCGAGAGCCCGGTGTTCCGCAAGCGCGAGGCGTTCTATGGAACGTCGGATGCGCTGGCGGCGATCCGCAAGGCCGACCGCGCCGTCGTGGTCGAGGGCTACTTCGATCGCATCGCGCTGGCGCGCGCCGACGTCGACGAGGCGCTCGCCACCTGCGGCACGTCGCTCACCGAGGGCCACGCACGCAATCTGCGCCGTCGTACGCGCAACGTCACGCTGTTGTTCGACGGCGACGAGGCCGGGCAGCGCGCGATGGAGCGCTCGCTCGAGGTGTTGCTGCCCGCCGGCCTGCGCGTCCACGCCGCACAGCTTCCGCCCGGCACCGACCCGGACGACCTGCTCGCGAGCGAGGGCGCGTCCGCCCTGCGCGCGGTGGTCGACCGCGCGGCGTCGGCGCTCGACTTCGTGATCGATCGCGCGGTCGCCGCCGGCTGCGCCTCGCCGTCCGAGAAGGCCGATGCGGTGGCCGTCGTCGCGCCGCTGCTTGCGAAGATCCCCTCCGGCGTCGAGCGCTCGGCCTACGCCCAGCGCCTCGCACTCTCGGTCGGCACCGAGGTGCGTCACGTCGAGGCGGCGATCCGCTCGGCCTCGCGCGGCGAGGACGCGCGCGACGCGGTGCCCGTCCCGGTGCGTCAGAACGGTCCGCACGAGCGGAAGATCCGGCAACTCGCACGCAGCCTCTTCGATCATCCCGGCCTGGCGGGACGCGTCCCGCGCGACGAAGTGGGCGAGCTGATGCCGGCCGGCCCGCTGCGCGAGCTGATCGGCGCGCTGCTCTCCGCCGCCGCCGAAGACCGTTCCGTTTCGGTCGAAGAGCTCGCCGAGCGCCTGGGCGACGAAGAGACGCAACTCCTGCGCCAGCTCGCCGTCGCGGAAGACGTCCTCGAAGAGAACGTCGCCGCGCGCACCATCGACGACACGCTCCGTTGGCTCAGAAAAGAGCGACTCAACGAGCGTATCAACGCACTCACCCGCAGCCTTCGCGACCCCAACGCCGACGTGAAGGCCATTCTCGAAGAGAAGGAAAGACTCGCCAAAGAACGGCTGGCAGCCAGTCATCATCATTCTTGAGCAGCATCGAATCTGAGGCTGGCGTCTTCCTCCTGCGCCAGTCCGAGGAGCCCCCCCAAAATGTCGAGCAGCGTCCCCACCTCCCCCAACGTCCCGGCCACGCACGGCAACAGCCGTCGCAAAGGCAAGGCGAAGCCCAGCGCGAGCGGGCCGGTCGCCACTGCCGGTGACTGGGTCCGTGACCAGACCCGAGAGCTTCCGGTCGTCCAGAAGCTCGTGAAGGATGGGTTGCAACGCGGCTATCTCACCCCCGAAGAGATGGTCCGCGCGTTGCCCGACGAGTTCGGCGAAGACGAGATGCAGGAAGTCCGCGCGATCGCGGACGAGCGCGGCATCAAGATCGTCGCCGGCCGCCGTCCCGCGCCGCGTCGCGCCTCGCTGCCGAAGGCCGCCGACGACGCGCCCACCAACGACCCGGTGCGCGTCTACCTGCGTGAGATGGGCCAGGTGTCGCTGCTCACGCGCGAGGGCGAAGTCGAGATCGCCATGCGCATCGAGGCGGGCATCCACGACCAGGAGCGCACCGTCATCGGCACGCCGATGGGCGTACGCCAGGTGATCGGCCTCGCCGACGAGCTGAAGAAGAACAAGGTGGAGCTGAAGACGCTCGTCGACGGCCTCGACGACGAGGAGCCCGTCCACACGCCGGAG
This sequence comes from Deltaproteobacteria bacterium, assembly GCA_024638705.1. Lineage (GTDB taxonomy): Bacteria > Myxococcota_A > UBA9160 > UBA9160 > SMWR01 > JAHEJV01. The sequence continues at coordinate 2,537 of JAHEJV010000389.1, forward strand.
GAGCGCCGCCGCGACTTCCTGACGAAGGTCGCGAAGGTGAAGCGCCTCGACGGGGAGATTGCGAAGAAGAACGCGTCGATCCACAACTCGCGCACCAGCGAGGACACCCGCAACCGCCTGCGCGGCGAGGTGTCGGAGATCTACGACCGCATCACCGTGATGCTGCGCGAAACGCGCTTCGCCAAGACGCGCATCACCGAGATCCGCGACCACCTCGAGGAGGTGCACCAGCAGCTGCGCCGCGAGGCGTCGCGGGCGCGCCGCGCGACGCGGGCGTACGGCGTGTCGCCGGCGACGTTCCGCGAGCTGGCGCTGCTCTCCACGCGTCGCAGCAAGAAGGGGCGCGAGGCGCTCGCGAAGCTGAAGGGCGACGCCGAGGCGATCCGTCTCACCGGCGAGCACCTCGACACCGTCGACAAGGCGATCTCGGCGATCGAAGCCGAGACGAAGATGACGCGCGACGAGCTCGTCGCGGCGATGTCGCGTCTGGTCGAGGCGCGCGAGCGCACGCACGAAGCGAAGAGCGAGCTGGTCGAGGCGAACCTGCGCCTCGTCGTGTCGATCGCGAAGAAGTACACGAACCGCGGCCTGCAGTTCCTCGACCTGATCCAGGAAGGCAACATCGGACTGATGAAGGCGGTGGACAAGTTCGAGTACCAGCGCGGCTACAAGTTCTCGACCTACGCCACCTGGTGGATCCGCCAGGCGATCACGCGCGCGATCGCCGACCAGGCGCGCACGATCCGCATTCCCGTGCACATGATCGAGACGATCAACAAGCTGGTGCGGGCGCAGCGTCACCTGGTGCAGGTGCTCGGCCGCGAGGCCGACGCCGAGGAGCTCTCCGTGCAGATGGAGCTTCCGATCGAGAAGGTGCGCATGGTGCTCAAGATCGCGAAGGAGCCGATCAGCCTCGAGACGCCCGTCGGCGAAGAGGACGACAGCCACCTCGGCGATTTCATCGAGGACAAGGCGGCGTTGTGTCCGCAGGACGCGATCATGTCGACGAACCTCGCCGAGAACACGCGCAAGGTGCTCTCGACGCTGTCGCCGCGCGAAGAGCAGGTGCTGAAGCTGCGCTTCGGGATCGGCGAGCGTGCGAATCATACGCTCGAGGAAGTGGGGCAGGACTTCGAAGTGACCCGCGAGCGGATCCGGCAGATCGAGTCGAAGGCGCTGCGGAAGCTGCGGCATCCTAGTCGGAGTCGGTTGCTGAAGAGCTTCACGGAGTACTAGGGCGGTCTGTCGTGCGGCGGTCCTGCGGGGCGCGCCGTTTTCGGGCTTCGAGAGCGTTCGCGGATCCGGGCAGTCCCTCCGGCGAATGGCTCGCCTGGGCCTCGGTGGGCTCATCGCACGGCTCCCTGCTGCGCTGAGTTCGCCTACGGGACTGCCCGGATCCCCGAACGCGAGTGACGCCGTGGCGTCCCGCACCGTCCGGGCGGCGCGCGCAGACGGTCCACGAGAGCAGCGACCGGGCTGTCCGGTCCGCCGCGTCGCGCGCGACTGCCGCCTGCGACTCCCGCGTTCGAGCTCGAGTCGTGCGTTATGCGGCTGGCGCGGCGATCCGCAGCGGAGTTTTGCGGGGCTGTTGCGCGGTCAGCGGGCGCGGAGGTGGGGCGCCGCGCGAAGCGCGGCAGGCGGCTTCGCCGCCTGGCGATGCTCGCCCGTATCGCGGCGGAACCGTGCCGACTCGGTCCTGGAACT
>JAHEJV010000072.1 GCA_024638705.1 Deltaproteobacteria bacterium
CTCGCACGACACCGCCCAACATCCGCGACCGACCGAGGCCTCCCGCATGAACCTCCTCAAGCTCTTCACGGGCAATGCGAACCGACCGCTTGCCGCCGCGGTGGCAAAGCATCTCGACATCGAGGTGGGCAAGGCGCAGGTCGGCACGTTCAGCGACGGCGAAGTGAACGTCGAGATCGAAGAGAACGTGCGCGGCTGCGACTGCTTCGTCCTCCAGCCCACTTGCGCCCCGGCGAACACGCACCTGATGGAGCTGTTGATCATGATCGATGCGCTGCGCCGCTCTTCCGCGCGTCGCATCACCGCGGTGCTGCCCTACTACGGTTATGCGCGACAGGACCGCAAGGTGCGACCGCGCCTGCCGATCTCCGCAAAGCTCGTCGCGAACCTGATCTCGATCTCCGGCACCGACCGACTGCTCTGCGTCGACCTCCACGCGGGTCAGATCCAGGGCTTCTTCGACATCCCGGTCGACAACCTCTTCGCGACGCCGGTGCTGCTCGACGCGGTCCGGGCGCGGTACGGCAGCCAGCCGCTGACGATCATCTCGCCCGACGCCGGCGGCGTGGAACGCGCTCGCGCCTACGCGAAGCGCCTCGACGCCGACCTCGCGATCATCGACAAGCGGCGCGAGCGCGCCAACGAGTCCCAGGTGATGAACATCATCGGTGACGTCGAGGGCCGCACCTGCGTGATCGTCGACGACATCGTCGACACCGCGGGCACCCTCACCGAAGCTGCCGACGCCCTCAAGGCGAAGGGCGCCACGCGCGTTTCCGCCGCGATCACCCACCCGGTGCTCTCCGGTCCGGCGATCAAGCGCATCAGCGAGTCGTCCCTGTCCGAACTCGTCATCACCGACAGCATCCCGCTTCGGCCGGAAGCCGAGGAATGCAAGCAGATCAAGGTGGTCAGCGTTGCGAACCTCCTCTCCGAAGCGATCCGCCGCATCAACAACGAAGAGAGCGTCAGCTCTCTGTTCGTCTAGGTTCCAGGAGAACTCCAGTGCCCGAGAACGCACTCGCCGTCGAAGCGCGAGCCCACACCGGAAAAGGTCACGCGCGCAAGCTTCGCGCCGAAGGCCGCATCCCCGCCGTCTGTTACAGCTCGACCATGGAAGCGAAGACGCTCCAGGTCGACCCGCACGAGCTCGAGCAGCTGCTGCGCAAGAGCACGGCGGGCATGAACACCCTGATCGATCTCCAAGGCGGCGGTCTCGACGGAAAGGTCGTGCTCGTAAAGGACCTGCAGCGCGATCCCGTGCGCGGCGAGCTGCTCCACGCCGACCTCTTCGCGATCGACGCGACGAAGAAGATCGAGGTGGAAGTGCCGGTGCACGCAGAAGGCGTGCCCGTCGGCGTCCGGCTCGGGGGCGGCATCCTCGACTTCCCGATGCGCGAGATCGAGGTCTCGTGTCTGCCCGGGTCGATTCCGGAAGAGTTCCGCGTCGACGTCACCGAGCTCGAGCTGGGCGAATCGGTGCACGTGCGCGACGTCCCGCTGCCCGAGGGTGTGGAGCTCATCTCCGATGAGGACCTCACGCTGATCTCGGTGGTCGCACCGGCGAAGCCGGAAGAAGAAGAAGTCCCGACGGACGAGGAGGCGGCCGAGGGCGCCGAGGCGACGGCCGAGGACGGCGAAGGCGAAGGCGAGAAGTCGGACGGCGAAGCGAAGTCCGACGACGACTGATCGCGAGACCGTCCGGGGACGCGCTTCGTGAAGCTTCTCGTCGGCCTCGGCAATCCGGGGCCCGAGTACGCCGACACGCGGCACAACGTGGGCGTGCGCGTACTCGAGCACTTCGCGCGCGCGCACGGGATCGCGTTCGGCGATGCGCGCTTCGCGTCGCGCTTCGGCGTGGGATCGCTGCGTCCCGCGACACCGGGCGGCGCGACGCTCGCGGTCGCGCTGCTCGCGCCGCAGACGTACATGAATCGCTCGGGGTCGGCGGTAGCCGAAGCCGTCGCGACGCTGCCGATCGAGGACGTGGCGAGCGATCTCCTCGTCGTCTTCGACGACGTCGATCTGCCCTTCGGACGGCTGCGACTGCGCGCGTCGGGAGGCGCCGGGGGCCACCGCGGCCTCGACCACGTCCTCGCCTGCCTCGACCGCCGCGACGTCCCGCGTCTGCGCTTCGGTGTAGGGCGTCCCCCCGAGCGCGAGGACACGAAGGATCACGTCCTCGCCCCATTTTCGGGGGATGAGTCGGCGCGGCTGCCGGCCGTGATCGCGCGGGCGTCCGACGCCGCCGCCGTCGCACTGCGCGAGGGCGTGATTGCAGCCATGAACCACTTCAATCGCGGCCCGGAGGCTCCCGCGGACGACCTGCCCGAAACGGGAGAGAATGGATGATCCAGGCGGCCCAACCGGGTTAAGCTGCGGCCGCCATGAGTGACACCCCGAAGCGCGGCTTCCTCAACCTTCTCCAGGAATTCTCCATCCCGCTGCTGACCGGCGTCGCCGTGGCGATGCTCGCCGCGAACCTCGCGCCGGAGTGGTACCACCACGCCGTGCACTGGGCGCCCTTCGGCGAAGACATCAAGGTCTTCGGCTACACGCTCGACCTGCACTTCGTCGTGAACGACATCTTCATGGTGTTCTTCTTCGGGATCGCGGCGAAGGAGATCACGGAAGCATGTCTGCCCGGCGGCGACCTGAATCCACCCGCGAAGGCGATGAATCCGTTGATCGCCACGCTCGGCGGCGTGTTCGGGCCGGTCGGCGCGTTCTTCCTCGGCCTGCACCTGCTCTTCGCGGTGGGCATCTACGAAACCGGCGTCGACGACTACTCCGCCCTGATGCGCGGCTGGGGCGTGCCGACCGCCACCGACATCGCGCTCGCCTGGCTCGTGGCGCGCGCCGTGTTCGGCCCGGGGCATCCCGGCGTCAACTTCCTGCTGCTGCTCGCCGTCGCCGACGACGCGATCGGCCTCGTGATCATCGCCGTCTTCTACGGCGATCCGACCAACCCGGCCGCACCCGCCTATCTCGGACTCGTGCTGCTCGGCATGGCGGCCGCATTCGCGATGCGACGCCTCGACGTCAAGAGCTGGATTCCGTACATCGCGGTGGGCGGCCCACTCGCATGGACGGGGCTGATGATGGCCCATATGCACCCTGCCCTTGCCCTCGTGTTCATCGTGCCCTTCCTGCCCGGTCCGCAGCGCGACACCGGCATGTTCAAGGCCGAGGACGAGATCGACAAGATGGGCGACGAGTTCGCCGAGGATCTCCACATGGAGCACTCGCCGCTCCACAACTTCGAGCACCAGCTCAAGCTCTTCGTCGACTTCGGTCTCTTCTTCTTCGCCTTCAGCCAGGCGGGCGTCGCCCTCGCCGATATCGGCCCGATGACGTGGCTGATCCTCGGCTCTCTGGTGGTCGGCAAGACGGTGGGCGTCACCGCCTTCGGCCTCGCCGCGGTGAAACTGGGATTCCCGCTGCCCGACCGCATGGGCCTCGCGCAGCTCGCGATGGCGGGCTACGTCGCCGCGCTCGGCCTCACCGTCGCGCTCTTCGTCGCGTCGGCCGCGTTCGTCGATCCGGTGCTGCTCGGCCAGGGCAAGATGGGCGCCCTCTTCTCGGGCTTCGTCGGCTTGTCGGCTGTGGCGATCGGGAAGCTGCTGCCGAAGACCTGACGGCGCCCGCGCGTCCCGCAACACGGGGGCAACGAATCTTGGACGACCGCGCGCTCGCCGACCGGCTCGTGAACTATGCCGACGCGCTTGCCGCAGTCTCGTTCGTGGGCACGTCGGGCTTCTCGCTGGCGATCGCCGACCCGGACGTGCGCTGCTCGCTGCAAGGCGGCGTCACGGTCGTCGCGATCGGAAACTTCGCCTTCGCCTCTCTGATGACCGCGCTCGTGTTCGTGTTGCGTCACTGGGAGAACGACCTGCGCGCGAGCGCCCCGCTGGCAGGAAAGGCGGCCGTGATCTCGCGCCGTCTGCACGTGGCGCGCATCGTGATCATCTGGTTCTCGACCTTCGGCGCCGTCGCCACGATGGTGGCGGCTGCTCGCGACCCGGCCTGCGGCGTCTAGCGTGGCCTCGAAGAACCCCCATCTCGCGCGCCTCCGTCGGCTCTGCCTCGCCTTTCCCGAGACGACCGAGAAGCTCGCCTGGGGCGCGCCGACCTTCCGCGTGAAGGGGAAGCTCTTCGTCCACTATCGGAACGACCACCACGGCGACGGGCGTATCGCGGCGTGGTGCAATTCGGTGGCGGAGCGCCAGCAGGACCTCGTCGAAGCCGACCCGGAGCGTTTCTTCGTCCCGCCCTACGTCGGGCCGAGCGGCTGGGTGGGGGTGCGCCTCGACCGCAAGCCCGACTGGGCCGTCGTCGCCGAGATCGTCGAGGACGCCTATCGCCTCGTCGCGCCGAAGCGTGTGCTGCGCGAGCTCGATGACGCGCGGAAGTAGTGCCGTTCTCCGCGTGACGGGGTCCGTCGCCGCACTGGCGCTCGGCGGCTGCATGTCGATCACCACGAACACGACGCTGCTCTCGGACACCTCGCATCTGGGAACGCCCTACTCGGGAACGCGCGCCAACCTCCACACGCTCGTGTGTTACGGACGCGACGTCCGCCGCGAACCTTCGAGTGCGCTCTTCGCTCCACTGATGGTCCTGCCGCTCGTCGACGTCGTGCTCTCCTTCGCCGTCGATACGCTGATCCTCCCGGTCGACGTCCCCCTCGAGCCCGAGCGACCGCCCCTCGAGATCGGCGCGGGCGGGTGTCGGCTGATCGGGATGTGAGCGATCGTCCGCGCCATGGTCCAACCCGATGACGTCCTGCTCACGACCGCGGAGGTCGCCATCGCGGTCGCGGGATTCTCGGGGGTCGTCGCCGCCCTGGCGCCGCGCTCGCAGAGAGCGTGGCCCGTGGGCGCGCGTCAGATGCTCTCGACGTTGCTGCTCAGCTCCGGCGCGATCGTCGCGTTCTCCTTCCTTCCGCTGGTGATCCTCGTCGGGACGGACGGCGTGTTCGTCTGGCCGCTCGCGAGCGCCATCCATGCCGTCTACCTCTTCGCGATCTTTGCGCTCCGACTGCGGCAGTACCTCGCCGATGAAGCCGCGCGCGGGTCGCGAGAAACCCGGCTCGTGGGGATCGCACCGGCGATCTTCATGAGCGCCGCCGCCCTGCAGACGGCGAACGCCGTGTTCCTCCGCGCCGCCTGGCCCTACGTCGCCGCGATGGTGCTCTCGACCGTCGCGGCGTTCCTCGTGTTCGCGGTGATCCTGCACCTGTTCTGGTCGCAGGAGAATTGAGGTGAGCGGCGAGGGGGGAACGTTCGTGCGTGCCTATCACGCGGACGACCACGATGCGCTCGTCGCGCTCTGGCGCGCGGTCTTTCCCGATGCGCCGGCGCTCAACGACCCGGCGGACGACATCGCGCGCAAACTCCTCGTGCAGCCCGAAGCGTTCCTCGTCGCCGAGCGCGACGGCGACGTGGTCGGCACATGCATGGCGGGCTACGACGGGCATCGCGGCTGGGTGCATCTCCTGGCCGTGGCTCGCGCGCACCGTCGGCGCGGCGTCGGAGCGGCGCTGATCGAGCGCGCCGCCGAACTCCTCGCGGCAGCCGGCTGCCCGAAGCTCAACCTCCAGGTGCGGGCGGGATCGCCGGAGGCGGTCGCGTTCTACGCGAGTCTCGGCTTCGCCGTCGAAGCGCGCGTCAGCATGGGGAAGCATCTCGCGCCGCGCGCCTGATAGAGTTCGCCGCCGGAGGCTCCCCATGCAGAAGTATTTCGCCGAGGCCATCGGCACCTTCGCGCTCGTCTTCGCCGGCACCGGCGCCATCGTCGTGAATGACCTGAGCGGCGGGGTCGTGACCCACGTCGGTGTCGCGCTCACCTTCGGGCTGGTCGTGGCGGCGATGATCCACGCCGTCGGCGACGTCTCCGGCGCCCACCTGAACCCCGCCGTCACCTTCGGCTTCTGGCTCGCGCGCCGCCTGGCGGGAGCGGAGGTCGCGCCCTTCGTGCTGAGCCAGCTGCTCGGCGCCGGCCTCGCCAGCGTCCTGGTTCGCGGGATCTTCGGCGCCCACCCGAACCTCGGCGCGACGCTTCCGGCGATCGGCGTCGGCCCGACCCTCCTCCTCGAAACCGTGATCACCCTGCTGCTGATGTTCACGATCCTGAACGTCGCGACCGGCGCGAAAGAGAAGGGTGTCGCGGCCAGCTTCGCGATCGGCGGGGTGGTCGCGCTCGCGGCGCTCTTCGCCGGCCCGATGACCGGCGCCTCGATGAACCCCGCCCGCTCGATCGCCCCGGCGCTCGTCAGCGGGCAGCTCGGCGGGCTGTGGATCTACCTCGCCGCCCCCGTGCTGGGCGCTGCACTCGCCGTCGGCGCCTGCCGCTGCACCCGGGGCGCCCCGTGCTGCTCGGCCGAGGCGCCGGCTTCTGCCTGACCGGACAATCTGGACGAATTGTGGGAACAATTCGCCGATTATTGTCTGATTGACAGGCGTTCTTTGAACTGTTTCAGTTCTCCTCGATGCTGATCGAGTGGAACCGCAGCCCGACGCCGGACGGACAGCCGGTCTATCGCCAGATCGCCGATGCGGTGCGCGCGGCGATCGAGGCCCAGGGGCTCGCCCGCGGCGCGCGCCTGCCGACGATCCGCGAGCTGGCCGCCCGGCTCGGCGTCCACCGCGACACCGTCGCCACGGCCTACGAGGCGCTGGCTTCGGACGGCGTGATCGAGTCGGCAGTGGGACGCGGCACCTTCGTCGCGGAATGCGAACGCGCTCCCGGAAACGGTCCGGCCCCGGAGCCGTACTCGCCCACGCTCGCCCCGGTCGTCGAGCGCCTCCTCGACTTCGAGCGCGCGCGACCCCGCTTCGGCAGCGCCCGCGACGCCGTCGCGATGCACGCGCTGGTGCCCGACCCCTCGCTCTACCCCGCCGACGCCTTCCGCCGCGCGCTCAATCGGGCGCTGTCCCAGGGCGGACCCGAGCTGCTGCTCTACGGCAGTCCGCAGGGCCACCCGGGGCTGCGAGAAGCCCTCGCCGAGCGGATGCGCGCCGCCGCGCTCCCCGTCCAGGCGGACGACCTGGTCCTGTGCCACGGCGCGAGCCAGGGCATCGCCCTCGCGCTGCGGCTGTTCTGCGCGCCCGGCGACATCGTCGCGCTCGAAGAGCCCACCTACAACAACGTGCTCGGCGCGGCGCTCGCGCTCGGCCTGCGCACCGCCGCCGTGCCGATGCGCGAAGACGGCGTCGACCTCGCCGTGCTCGAGCAGACCCTCGCGCGCCCGGAGGTGAAGGTCTTCTACACGATCCCCACGTTCCACAATCCGATGGGCACGACCACCGACGTCGCACACCGACGCGCCCTGCTCGACATCGCCCACCGCCACGGCGTGCCGGTGATCGAGGACGGCTACGAGATGGACCTGCGCTTCGCCGGCAAGCCCGTGCCGCCGCTCGCCGGCCTCGACCCGAGCGGGCTCGTCGTGCACCTGTTCTCCTTCTCGAAGTCGCTCTTCCCCGGCGCGCGCGTCGGCGCGGTGTCCGCGCGCGGACGTCTGCGCGAGGCGCTCCTCGCCCTGAAGCAGGCGAGCGATCTCTCCGACGCGCTTCCGCTCCAGGCCGCGCTGGCCGAGTTCGTCGCGGACGGCGAGTACGACCGCCACCTCGCGAAGCTCCGCCGCGTGCTGCGGAGCCGCCGCGATGCGCTCGACGCAGCGCTCGAGAAGCACATGCCCGACGGCGCGCGCTGGACGGCGCCCGACGGCGGCTACCAGGTGTGGCTCGAGCTGCCCGATGCGGTCGACACGCGCGACCTGCTCGCCGACGCCGTCGCGGCCGGCGTGCTCTTCGCGCCCGGCGCGCAGTTCCACCACGACGGCCGCCCGTCGAACGCGATGCGTCTGACCTTCGCGATGGCCGACGAGGAGGCGCTCGAACTCGGCGCCCAGCGACTCGCCCGCGTGATCGCCTCGCACCGCAGCAACGGATCCCCCGGCGCCCACCACGCGCCGGTCTGAGTGAAGACCCCGAACCCCCCACGCGACACGATCGCGACAAGGAGAGCCTCATGAGCCAAGGCAACGGAAATGGCGACGGACGACGCGACGCCCAGTCGTTCGAAATCAAGGTCGGCCTCGCCGAGATGATGAAGGGCGGCGTGATCATGGACGTGACCACGCCCGATCAGGCGAAGATCGCCGAAGACTCGGGCGCCGCCGCGGTGATGGCGCTCGAGCGCGTGCCCGCCGACATCCGCAAGGAAGGCGGTGTCGCGCGCATGTGCAGCATCGAGGTGATCGAGGGCATCCAGCGCACCGTGTCGATCCCGGTGATGGCGAAGGTGCGCATCGGTCACTTCAGCGAGGCGCGCGTGCTCGAAGCGCTCGGCGTCGACTTCATCGACGAGAGCGAGGTGCTGACGCCCGCCGACGAGGAGCACCACGTCGCAAAGCACGACTTCCGCTCGCCCTTCGTGTGCGGCGCGCGGAACCTCGGCGAAGCGCTGCGCCGCATCGGCGAGGGCGCGGCGATGATCCGCACCAAGGGCGAGGCCGGCAGCGGCAACATCGTCGAGGCGGTCCGCCACCTGCGCTCGGTGACGGGCGAGATGCGCGCGCTCACGGCGCTGCGCCCGGAAGAGGTCGCCGCGCGCGCGAAGGATCTGCAGGCTCCGCGCGAGCTGGTCGAGTACGTCGCCCGCGAGGGGAAGCTCCCGGTGCCGAACTTCGCCGCCGGCGGCATCGCGACGCCGGCCGACGCCGCACTCTGCATGTCGCTCGGCGCCGAGGCCGTGTTCGTCGGGTCGGGCATCTTCAAGAGCGAGGATCCGGCCGCCCGCGCGCGCGCCGTCGTCCGCGCCACGACCCACTGGCAGGACCCGGACGAGGTCCTCGCCGCCTGCCGCGGCCTCGCCAGCGCGATGCCCGGCATCGAGATGGAGACCCTCGCCGAGAACGAGCGCCTGGCGAACCGAGGCTGGTAGCAAAGCCCCGGCGAAACGAATCGAGGGGTGCCGCGAACCCACGCGGAACTCCGCGGCACCCCCGCAAGCGCCGGCCCAGCCGGCGCGCGCAGCGAGCCGAAGGCGAGCGAAGTCAAAAAGCGGCCTCCGCTTACCGCCAGGCCTTCCAACCCGGAATCGTCGAGCCCATCCCCGTGAAGAACACCGTCCACAACGAAGGTCCCTTCCCTTGACTCGCATCCGCGTCGGCATATTGGCCATCCAGGGCGACGTCGAAGCCCACGCGAAGGCCCTCGCTCGCGTGGGCGCCGACGCCGTCCTGGTGAAGGGTGCGAAGGCGCTCTCCGAGCTGGACGCCCTGATCCTCCCGGGCGGTGAGAGCACCACCATCTCGAAGGGTCTCGAACGCCTCTCGCTCTACGAGCCGCTCGAGGCCTTCGGCCGATCGGGGAAGCCGATGCTCGGCACCTGCGCCGGCGCGATCCTGCTCGCGCGCGAGGTGGCGAACCATCCCGTGCGCAGCCTCGGCCTCCTCGACGTGGTGGCGGCGCGCAACGCCTACGGCACCCAGGTCGACTCCTTCGCCGGGCCGGTGGAGGACGGGCCTTGGGCCGGGATGCCGTGCGTCTTCATCCGGGCGCCGCGGCTCGAAAAGGTGGGCGATGGCGTCGAGGTGCTGGCCTGGCTCGGCGGCGCCCCGGTGGCGGTGCGTCAGGGCAACTTCTGGGCCACGACCTTCCATCCCGAGCTCACCGATGACCCTCGCGTCCATCGCGCGCTGGTCGACGCTTGTGCCCTCTGCTAACCGTTCCGCCCCCGAGCGGCCCACCGTGGGCTGCCCACTCCTCTTTCCTCGGCCCAGCGAGCCCGCCCCGGCGGCGCCATAAAGGGCCCGGTTTCCGGCAGCGACCTGCGTCGCGACGTCGGAGCCGTCCGGGAGGGTTCGTGAGAGAGTACGAGTTCACGTTCGTCGTTCAGCCCGAGCTTTCCGATGAGGGCGTCGACGCGATTTCCACGCGCTTCGAAGCGGTCCTCGCCGAGGGCGATTCCGAGAAGCTCTACTACGAAGACTGGGGCCGTCGTCGGCTCGCCTACGAGATCCAGAGCTTCCAGAAGGGCCACTACCGGGTCCTGCACTTCCTCTCGGACGGCCAGATCATCCCCGAGCTCGAGCGCGCCGCGCGCCTCGACGACTCGGTGCTGCGCTTCCTGACCGTGCTGGTCGAGGAAGACGTCGAGAACCTGGAAGACAAGCGCTCCGAAGCAGTGAAGCTCGAGGAAGAGCGCGTGAAGCGCGCTGCCGAGCGCGCCGAGCGCGAAGCGGAAGAGACGGCGCGCGCCGCCGAAGAGGCCGCCAACCGCGCGGCCGAAGAGGAAGCCCGCGCCGAAGCCGCGAAGGTGGCCGAGGCCGAGGCGGCCGCCTCCGAGGAGAGCGACTCCGGCGATTCCGGGTCCGGCGACGACGCCGCGAAACCCGACACCGAGGGCGACGACGCCCCGGCGAGCGACGCCGACGAGAAGCAGGAGTAGCCGCCGATGGCCCAGGTGAAGCTCATCCTCGTGGAGTCGATCCACAGCCTCGGCGAAGCCGGCGATCTCGTCTCGGTGAAGCCGGGTTATGCGCGCAATTTCCTGCTCCCGCAGGGAAAGGCGATGCTCGCGACCGAGAACCGCGTCAAGGAGCTCGAACACAAGAAGCGCATCGCCGAAGAGCGCGCGGCGCGCGAGTTCAAGGACCTCCAGGCGGTCAAGAAGAAGCTGGAGTCGATGTCGATCGAGATCGGCGCGCGCGCCGGCGAGACCGGGAAGCTGTTCGGCTCGGTCACGACGCCGCAGATCGCCGAACAGATCGAAGCGCAGGGCATGGAGATCGATCGCCGCCGGATCGAGTTGAAGGACCCGATCAAGGAGGTCGGCGAGCACAAGATCACCGTCCGCCTGCTGCGCGAGCTTTCCGCCGAGCTGAGCGTCAAGGTCGTCGCCGAGGGCGGCCCGGTTCCCGAAGAAGCACAGGACTTCGAGGACACCGACGATCGCGAGCGCCGCAGTCGTCTCGACGACGAAGAGGACGAAGAAGAAGAAACCCGCCCCGACACTGCAGAGGAAGCTCCGACCGAGGAGTGAACTCTGATAAAATTCCCGCTGCAACATGGGGCAAGGGGGGTTGCAGTGGCGCGGAAGTCGCGGGGTGGATCGGATTCTGCGAACGGGTCGAACGGCGCCGACGGGCTCGGCATCGTCGGTGGTCTCGACGACGACGCCGGTCGCGTCCCGCCGCACGATCTCGAAGCCGAGAAGGCCGTCCTCTCGGCGCTGTTGATCGACAACAGCGCGATCCACCAGGTGCTCAACGAAGTCTCGCCGGACGACTTCTACCACCCGTCGCACCAGCAGATCTACAAGTCGATGCTCGCGTTGCAGGACGAGAACGAGCCGGTCGACCTGCACACGCTCGCCGACTATCTCAAGGTGAAGAGCCTGCTCGACCGCGTCGGCGGTCTCATCTTCCTCGCCGAGCTCGCCGACTACGAGGCGACGGCGGCGAACGTCCGGCACCACGCCCAGATCGTGCGCGACAAGGCGGTGAAGCGGAACCTGATCCGCGTCGCCTCGGAGATCGCCGAGGCGAGCTTCGATCAGACCGAGCGCGCCGACCAGCTCCTCGACGCCGCCGAGAGCAAGATCTTCGAGCTCGGCCAGGCGGAGTCGCGCACGACCTTCACGCCGCTCGGGTCGGGACTGCACGACGCGATGGACCACGTCGACATGCTCATGAAGAGCAGCGGCGAGCTCACCGGCGTGCCGTCGGGCTACAAGGATCTCGACGCCGATACCGGCGGGCTCCAGCCCGGCGAGCTGGTCATCATCGCCGCGCGCCCCAGCATGGGGAAGACGGCGCTCGCGCTGAACCTCGCGCGCAACGCCGCGCTCGATCACGGCAAGAAGATCGCGATCTTCTCGCTCGAAATGACCAAGCGCGCGCTGATCCTGCGCCTGATCGCCAGCGAGGCGCGCGTCAACTTCACCAACTTCCGCAAGGGCTACGGCAACGCCGAGGACTACAAGAAGATCCAGAAGGCCGCCAACGCACTCGCCAACGCCAACATCTGGATGGACGACTCGGGCACGATCACCATCCTCGAGATGAAGGCGAAGTGTCGGCGCCTGCACTCGGAGCACGGCCTCGACATGATCGTGGTCGACTACCTCCAGCTCGCACATGGCAACACGCCCACCCAGCGCAAGGACCTCGAGATCGCCGAGATCAGCCACGGATTGAAGGCGCTCGCGAAAGAGCTCGACGTCCCGGTGATCGCGCTCTCGCAGCTCAACCGCGGCCCCGAGCAGCGCGACCCGGACAAGCGGCGCCCGAACATGGGCGACCTGCGCGAGTCGGGCGCCATCGAGCAGGACGCCGACCTGATCGCCTTCATCTACCGCGACGAGGTCTACAACCCGACGGAAGAGAACCACGGCCTCGCCGAGCTGATCATCGCGAAGCAGCGCAACGGGCCGACCGGCACGATCCGCCTCCAGTTCGACGGACAGCACGCGAAGTTCAGCGACCTCTCCGACCGGCGTCGCACGGAGATGGGCCTGTCCGAACGCGCGGGCTTCGGACGCGACGACGATTCCGGCGCCGCGCCCGCGACGTTCGTAGCCGATCCCGACGGCGACGACTTCGGCAGCGCCGGCGGTGCGCCGCCCGAAGACGACTTCTTCTAGGCGCGAGCGGCGTGCCCCGCCTGATCAAGCCGCGCGCGCTGCGGCCCGGCGCGACCGTGGCGATCGCCGCGCCGTGCGGCCCCGTCGACGCCGCGAAGCTCGCGGCGGGCGTCTCGGTGTGGGAAGCGGCGGGCCATCGCGTCGTCCACCGGGGCGACATCACCGAGCAGCGCGGCTACCTCGCCGGCGACGATGCGCGGCGCGCGGCCGAGCTCACGGACTGGGCGCGCGACCCGGAAGTCGGTGCGATCGTCTGCGCGCGCGGGGGCTACGGCTGCAGCCGCCTCTTCGAGCATCTCGATCCGGAGACGTTCCGCGCCGCGCGAAAACCCGTCGTCGGCTACAGCGACGTCACGTCGCTGCTGCTCTGGCTGCGACGCCGCGCGGGGCTGGTCGGCTTCCACGGCCCGATGCTCGAACGCGGCGCGGACGTCGACACCGAGGCCTACCCCGCGCTCGTCGCGATGCTGCGCGGCGAGCCTTCGCCGCCGCTTCGCGGCCGCGGTGTCCACCCCGGGCACGCCGAGGGACGCCTCGTCGGCGGCAACCTGGTCCTCGTCGCGGCGAGCCTCGGGACGCCGTGGGAGGTCGATACCCGCGGCGCGATCCTGCTCCTCGAAGAGGTGGGCGAGCAGCCCTACCGGATCGACCGCCTGCTCCAACAGCTGCGCGCCGCCGGGAAGCTCGACGCGCTCGCCGGCATCGGCCTCGGCGCCTTCGAGGGATGCGTCGACCCGCGCCATCCCGAGCCCGAAGCCCTCGACGTCGTCGCGGAGATCACGGCACGCCTCGGTGTCCCCGTCGTCGCCGACCTTCCCTTCGGCCACGTGAAACACAACATCGCGTGGCCGCTCGGGGCCCGCGCTACCATCGACGGCGCTCGGGGAGAGGTCCGGGTCGTCGAACGGGGGGTGTCGAAGCGACCGTGAAGTGGAGCCTGATCAACCGCAAGCTGGCCCGTGTCGACAAAGCGATCGACAAGGCGATCGCCGCCGCCGAGATCCCGGGCGCCGTGGTCTTGGCGCGCATGCCGCGCGACGGCGAAGTGATCGAACATGCGTCGGTGCGCGGCCTCTCGGTCGTGCGTCCCGAGCGCATCCCGATGACTCGCGAGACGATCTTCGATCTCGCGTCGCTGACGAAGCCGATCGTCACCACCACGGCCGTCATGCAGCTCGTCGCCGAAGGCGCCATCGACCTCGACGCGCCGGTCGCGAAGTTCCTGCCCCACTTCGCCGAGCGCGACAAGGAGGCGGTGACGATCCGCCACCTGCTCACGCATTCGTCCGGTCTCAAGCCCTGGCGCGCCTTCCACGAGGTGCTGCTCGAGCGCGAGAAGAAGACCGGCGAGCGCCAGCTCGCGACGCCCGCCGCCCGCGAGTTCGTGATCGATCGCGTGATCCGCTCGGGGCTCGTGCACGAGCCCGGCGAAGCCGCCGTCTACGGCGACCTCGACTTCATCGCGCTCGGCGCCGTCGTCGAGGCCGTCACGCACCAGCCCCTCGACGTCTTGGCGAAGGAGAAGATCCTCGAGCCGCTCGGCATGAAGGACAGCTTCTTCCTCCCGACGGGCGAAGGCGCCGACACGCCCGAGCCGCTGCGCCGACGCATCGCCGCCACCGAGAACTGTCCCTGGCGCGAGCGGATCGTGTGGGGCGAGGTGCACGACCCGAACGCCTGGGCGATGGGCGGCGTGGCCGGACACGCCGGGCTCTTCGGCACCGCCGGCGACGTGATGCGCTTCGCCCGGACCGTGCTCGACGTCTGGCACGGCCGCAGCGACGCCCTGCCCGGCGACACGCTGCGCCTCTTCAGCGAGCGGCAACAGCTGCCGAAAGGTTCGGACTGGGCGCTGGGCTGGGACACGCCGACCGAGGGGCAGTCCTCGTCGGGGAAGCACTTCTCGACCCGCTCGATCGGACACCTCGGCTTCACGGGAACCTCGCTGTGGATCGACCTCGAACGCGAAGCGGTGGTGGTGATGCTGACCAACCGCGTGCATCAGATCGCCAAGAAGAGCCCGTTCGAGCTGCGGCCCATCGTGCACGACTTCATCATGGACGCGTTCCTCGCCGGATGAGTTGGCGACCCGCGCGGCCTTGCCGCGCCGAGCGAGGGGCAGCCGACCGTGGACTCCGAGAACACAGCGGCTCGGGTCCCGCAGGTGAGGAGAAATGTCGTTGACGGATACCCTGCGCAGCGTGCATTTCGTGGCGATCGGCGGCACCGGGATGGGGAGCCTCGCCGGCTTCCTGCACGCGCGCGGCCTGCGCGTCACCGGGTCCGACGACAAGCTCTACCCGCCGATGAGCACGCTGCTCGAAGGCTGGGGCATCCCCGTCTACGAGGGCTTCCGCGCCGAGCACGTCACCGAGACGAACGCCGACCTCGTCGTGATCGGCAACGCGGTGCGGCCCGACAACGTCGAGGCGCGCGCGGCGATCGACGAGGGCTACGAGTACCGTTCGTTCTCCGACGCCCTCTACGAGCTGGGCATCGCGGGGAAGCACTCGGTCGTCGTGTCGGGCACGCACGGCAAGACGACGACGACCAGTATCGTCGCGTCTCTCCTGCTGCGCACTGGCCGCGACCCGTCGCTGCTGGTCGGAGGCCACGCCCTCGACTTCGACGGCAGCTTTCGCGAGGGTGCGGGCGAGCACTTCGTCGTCGAGGGCGACGAGTACGACACCGCGTTCTTCGACAAGACCCCGAAGTTCCTGCACTACCACCCGCGCACGCTGGTGGTGACGTCGGTCGAGTTCGATCACGCCGACATCTACCGCGACCTCGACCACATCAAGGACGCCTTCCGCACGCTGATCTCCCGGATGCCCGCCGACGGCACGATCGTCGCGGCGATGGAGCACGAGGGCGTGCGCGACGTCGTCGCCGACGCGCCGTGTCGCATCGTGAGCTACGGCGTCGGGGACGACGCGGCGGGCCTCGGTCTCGACGTCGTGGCGACGGGACTTTCCGCCGACGCCCGGGGCACCCACTTCGCACTGCGCTGCGGAGACGAATCCCACCCGGTCACGGCCCCGCTCTACGGCGCGCACAACATCGAGAACGCCGTCGCGGCGCTCGC
>JAHEJV010000390.1 GCA_024638705.1 Deltaproteobacteria bacterium
TCGCGATGTTTCGATGGAGGAGAAGGTGGCATCGGTGGAGGAGCGTCTGCGCTGACGATTCGTCGCCCAGCCCGTCCCGCGTCACCTCGCCATAACTACGGCATCTGACTCGGGATTCTTTGGAAAAGCCCTCGATCTCGGGTAGGGTTCTTCCGATTCGGAGTGGAACGCCATGTCGACGAGCTCCCCGCAGAAGGCCGCCGGAACCGCCGAGATCCGCCGAATCCGTGGGGATGGCGAAGGCGCGCTGACGGACGCCGTCGCGGCGACGATCGAGGACGGCACCGCCGAATCCTGGGGCCCGCAGGAAATCCTCACTTGGGGACTCAAGAATTTTTCGCCCGGGATCGCGCTCTCGTGTTCGTTCGGGGCGCCCGAAGGGCTCGCGCTGATCGACATGATGCGGCGCATCGATTCGGACTCGCGCGTCTTCGTCCTCGACACCGGGCGCTTGCCCCAGGCGACGTACGACCTGATCGACCGCGTCCGCGAGCGCTACCAGCTCGAGGTCGAAGTGGTCTTCCCCGACGCCGCGGCCGTCACCGCGATGGTGCGCCAGCACGGGATGAACCTCTTCTACGAGTCCGTCGAGCAGCGCCAGCGCTGTTGCGGCGTCCGCAAGGTGGAGCCGCTCAACGGATACCTCGGCGGCCTCGACGCCTGGATCAGCGGCCTGCGCCGCGACCAGAACGTCACCCGCACCGACACCCGGAAGGTCGCCATCGACCACACCCACGGCGGCATCGTGAAGCTCAACCCGATCGCCGACTGGTCTCGCGAGCAGGTGATGGATTACGTGCGCGCGCACCAGGTCCCGACGAATCGTCTGCACGCGAAGGGCTATCCCTCGGTAGGCTGTGATCCGTGCTCGCGGGCGATCCGTCCCGGCGAAGACCAGCGCGCCGGTCGCTGGTGGTGGGAGAACGCGGAGAACCGCGAGTGCGGCATCCACTTCGGTGGAGAGGGACAGGGCTCGGGCATCTGATTCTCCATGCGGCGCTCCGCGTGGAGGTGCTCCACGCGGGCATCACATGGGAGACGACATGCAGACGAACCGTCGCGAATTTCTCGCCGCCTGCGCGGCCACCGCACTCTGGCCTCTCGTCGGGCGCGGCGAAGACGCGCTCCCCGTCGCGCTGCTCGAGAAGAGCGACTTCGTCTACATCTCGCCGCTGCTCGCGAACGGCAAGGAGAGCACCTGCCACGGCGAGGTGTGGTACGGCTGGATCGACGGCGCCGTCGTCATCAACACGGCGCCCGGCACCTGGAAGGGCCGCGCCCTCGCGAAGGGTCTCGACCGAGCGCGCATCTGGGTGGGCAACCACGGCCGCTGGAAGCAGCTGTTCGGCCGCAACGAAGACTTTCGGAAGGCGCCCTCCTTCGACGCGAAGGTCGAGTCGGTGAAGAACGACGACGCCCTGATCGACGCGCTCCTCGCGCTGTACGAGAAGAAGTACCCCGCCGAGATCGCCGATTGGCGCGACGAGATGCGCACCGGGTATCAGACGGGCGATCGGCTGCTGCTGCGGTACACGCCGGTCGAAGGCTGACTTGGCCGGCGACGCCGGGTCGGGTTCTTTGCTGTCGCGGGCTCGATGAACCGGGTCTTCGAGGCGCTCTGGGAAGCGGAGGCATCCTTTCGACTTTGCTCGGCTGCGCCTCGCTGCGCGCCGGCTACGCCGGGTTCTCACCGTTCGCGGGCTCGATGAACCGGGTCTTCGAGGCGCTCTGGGACGTGGAGGCATCCTTTCGACTTCGCTCGGCTGCGCCTCGCTGCGCGCCGGCTACGCCGGGTTCTCACCTGTCGCGGGCTCGATGAACCGGGTCTTCGAGGCGCTCTGGGAAGCGGAGGCATCCTTTCGACTTCGCTCGGCTGCGCCTCGCTGCGCACCGGCTACGCCGGCTTGCGGACGTAGTTGACGAGTCGTCCGATGCGCTCGATCTCGACCTCCACGACGTCGCCGTCGCGCAACCAGCGCGCCGGGTCGCGCGCGGCGCCGACGCCCGACGGGGTCCCGGTCAGGATCACGTCGCCCGGGT
The DNA here is from genome assembly GCA_024638705.1 of Deltaproteobacteria bacterium. Taxonomy (GTDB): domain Bacteria; phylum Myxococcota_A; class UBA9160; order UBA9160; family SMWR01; genus JAHEJV01. The sequence goes on from JAHEJV010000390.1 coordinate 2,041, forward strand.
CGAGGCGCATCAGGCGCGACGCGAACGCGATGATCTCGGCGACGCCGAAGTGCATCTCCTTCGTGCGCGCCTGTTGCACGACCTCGCCGGACAGGCGCGTCACGAGCGAGAGATCCTGCGGGTCGGGGACTTCGTCGGAGGTGACGATTGCCGGGCCGAGCGGCGCGAAGGTGTCGCAGGACTTTCCGAGGAAGCGCTGCCCGCGCACGCCCTGGAAGTCGCGCGCGGTGACGTCGTTGGCCGCGCAGTAGCCGGCCACCGTCGCGAGCGCCTCCTCGACGGACACGCATTGCGCGCGACGTCCGATCACGACGCCGAGCTCACCCTCGTAGTCGGCCTGGGCGACGACGCGCGGCACGACGATGTCGTCGTTCGGGCCGATCACGGCGGAAGACGCCTTGACGAACAGCACCGGCTCTTCCGGCGGCGCGCTGTCGCCTCGTTCGCGCGCGTGCGCTGCGTAGTTGCGCGCGACGCCGATCAGCTTGCCGGGCCGCGGGATCGGCGCATGGAGACGCACGTCGCGGCCCGCCGACACGACGCCGGCCGCCCGCAGGTCGGGCGCGTCGTAGCGGTCGAGTGACTCGCGGGCGAAGTCGAGCGCCGACCGCGCCGCGTCGAGGGAGAGCTTTCCCCGCTCGAGGAAGGCGATCGGGTCGCTGGGGATCAACGAGTCGGCTTCCGCTTCCGGTGCGGGAGCGTCACGAAGGGCGCGATCGAGGGCGAAGGCGAGGTTCAGATCGACGACCGAACCGGCTTCCGGCCCGACGTCGAGCAGAGCGCCGAGCCGATGGCTGCCGCGCCCGACCGGCTCCTCGAGGTCGACGCCGGTCGCGGCGCGGACGTTCGTGGTGGCGTCTCCGGCCCGCTCCAGACGCTCGAAGCACACGATGCGCATGGGTTTCTCCGCGCTTGCCGGCTCCCCGCGCGTCGCCTTCGCGCCGGCGACCCGGCGCTCAAGACCGCCGTCGGCCTGGCCGAAAAATGGAGGACGAGCTCCCGCAGCTTATCACCCGGAGGTTGCTCCATGCCGACCGAGACTTTCGCCGCGAACGAGTCCATCGCCCCGATCGAGAGGACTTTTGCCCGCCGTCTCTTCGACATCGTCGGGTGGATCTCGCTCCTCGCGACGCTCGCGCTCTCCGCTCCCGGAGTCGTCGCGACCGCGAACGCCGAGGCGGCCGTGGCCGAAAACACCGGTCCGAGCTGTGGCGTCGCCGAGCGCTCGGGCGAGGCCGCGGTCGTCGACCTCTATCGGATGATGGAGCGCCTGAAGGCAGACGCCGCGCAGAACCCCGACCCGTCGGACGAAGTCGTGGCCCTCGACAACCACGGCTTCTCCTACCCGGCCACGCCCTCCGGACCGCGTCCCGCGCCTCAGCGCTGACCCCTCCGGCGCTGCCGGCCCCGCCCCGGCCCCGCCTTTGACACGGGCGGGCAATCCGCCGTAGCTTGGTCCCGGGTGTCTGGAGCCGCATGAACCCGTGGTCAACGCTGGGGGTGCGCCGCGCCGTCGCCGCACTGTTTCTCGTCTGGGCGGTCGGTGCGATCGTGCTTTCGCTGGCAGCGCTGCGCGCGCCGGTCGATCGCGCCTACCACCCGTTCACGCATACGCGCATCGCGACCACTTCGCTGATCGACGAGCTGTCGCCCGCGGCCCAGGGGAGCGGAGCCGAATCGGGTGACCTGATCCTGGAGATGAACGGGCAGCCGTTCTACGAGGTACTCCGCGGCGGCCCGGGCGACCTCGATCCCGCTTCGCCCAACACCTACCTGCTGGAGAAGCGCGACGGCCGACGCATCTCGGTGAAGCTCGCTCCCGAATCGGTGACGTGGGTGCAGACCGGGAGCCAGAGCGCGCTCCACGGCCTGATGGTGGTGGGCGCGGCGATGTACCTCCTCACCGGAGCCGCCGCCTGGTGGCTCAAGCCCGACCGCAGCGAGTCGTGGGCGCTACTGCTCTTCTGTTCGACGATGACCACCCAGCTCGCGACCTTTCCCCAGACGAACCTGATCCCGCTCGGCTGGCCGCGCTTCCTGTTGAATGCCCCACTGATCGGCGCGGCCACCTTCCATCTCTTCACCACCTATCCGATCGAGCCGGACTGGGTGGTGCGGCATCGCCGCATCCAGTTCGTGCCCTACC
>JAHEJV010000391.1 GCA_024638705.1 Deltaproteobacteria bacterium
CAAACGCCAAGGCCTCGATCTTCGGGAGGAGATCGAGTGGATCGAGGCGTAGTCCGCCTCGGTGAGCTCGCGCGTCTGCGAGTATTCGAAGGGTTCCACGGATTCCGCCGGGCTGCCTAACTCCTATTCGACCGCACCCCTCGAAAACACCGCAAGCTATGGCGTCATAACGTTGGGCTGCGTCGAACCGGAACGTTCAAGTTGCCCATACTACAACGCGAAATCGTGACGGGCTCGGCGTGTCGAATTCCTTGGAGGCGCGAGGCTTGCGCGTTGCGCCTTCGCATGGCGAATCCAAGCAATGGTGCGAGGAGCCAGCGGGGTCGGCGAGTTCGTGCCCGGCGCGGCGGCGCCGGGGCGAAGGCCGCGCGCCGGCGTCCGAGTCGATCGCATCCCGACACTGCGGGGGGGAAGGGGGGCCGCGCTGGTCGTCGGATCCAGGCCCCGCGACCCGCCTGTCATCGGCCTGCAGGCGAGTTGGCCCCTGCAGAACCGCTCCTCACCGGATACCCCACCCTGTCCGCAGATCCCCGACCCGCAAAAACGCAGCCAACCACCCATTCCCGCTGTAGAATGCCCCCGGCTTCCGCCCCTGTTCTCCACCGGCGCCCCCGCGCTGGTGCCACCGCGACGGCCGTGAGGCGGCCCCGCACACCTACAGACCCACCGGGCCGGCACACCGGCCCTACCTATAAGAGAGGGATCCCATGGAAATCCTGAGCATCGAGGGCTGGTACGTCCTCCTCCGCTGGTTCCACGTCCTTGCCGGCGTCACCTGGATCGGCGTGCTCTACTACTTCAACTTCATCCAGACGCCCTTCTTCGGAACCGAGCTCGGCGGGCAGGCGAAGAGCGCGATGACGCGCGGCCTGGTGCCCAACGCGCTGTGGTGGTTTCGCTGGGGTGCGATGTTCACGTTCATCACCGGCGTGCTCATCCTCCTGACGAAGCTCGGCCATGAGAGCGTCGGGCTCGGCAGCGGCTACATGACGCTGATCCTCACCGGTGCGCTGATGGGCACGATCATGTGGGCGAACGTGTGGTTCGTGATCTGGCCCGCGCAGCAGGTGGTGATCGCCAACGCCGAGAAGGTGGCCGCGGGCGGTGAAGCCGACCCGGCCGCCGCCGGACGCGCCGCTCGCGCCGGCCTCGCGTCGCGCACCAACACGCTCTTCTCGATCCCGATGCTCTTCTTCATGGTCGCCGCCGCGAACTTCGGCTCGCTGACCATCGGCCTCAACACGCAGGGCTACTGGATCGTGGCGATCGCCCTGATCGCGCTGGTCGAGGTGAACTGCCTCGTCGGCACGGGCCAGGGCCGGCAGAAGATGCTGTCCACGGTGAGCGGCACGATCCACGCGGGCCTCGGCCTGACGATCGTGCTCTACCTGTTGATGGCGATCCTCTAGGCGCGCCGGCCCGTGCGGCTGCGCCAGATTGCACTCGCGGCGAGCGGCCTCGACGAAAGCGTCGAGGCCCTCACCGACGTGCTGGGCATCGAGGTGGGCTTCCACGACCCGGGCGTCGGCGAGTTCGGCCTCGTCAATGCGGTGATGCCCGTCGGCGAGACCTTCCTCGAGGTGGTGTCGCCCGTGCGCGACGACGCGACGGCGAAGCGCTGGATCGACAAACGCGGCGGCGACGCCGGCTACATGGCGATCTTCCAGTGCGACGACTACGCCACCCACGAGGCCGAGGTGACGCGCGCCGAGGAGGCGGGCGCCGTGAAGGTGTGGCAGGGCGAGCACCAGGGCGCCGTCGGCGTGCACTTCCACCCGAAGGAGCTCGGCGCGATCGTGTCCCTCGACGCGATGCCCACCTGGGACGACTGGATCTGGGGCGGGCCGGATTGGCGCCAGCACGTGAAGACCGACGTCACCACCGCGATCACCGGCGCCGAGATCGCGAGCGGAAGCCCGCAGAAGCTCGCCGAACGCTGGGGCGCCGTGCTGGGCGAGAAGGTCGTCCGCGACGGCGACGGCCACAGCGTGATCGAATGCCCGCGCGGCGGACGCCTCGTCTTCGTCCCGGGCGAAACCGGCGACGCGATCGTCGGCGTCGAGCTGGCGATGGCCGACCGCGACGCCTTCGCCGCGCGTGCGAAGAAGCGCGGCGTCCTCGGCGCCGACGGCGCGGCCACGATCGCGGGCGTGCGCTTCATCCCGACTCCGGAGTGACCGCCACGCGGACGCGCGCACTCCACCGGGCGTGCATGGCCTCGCTGCTCCTCCTCGCCACCGCCTGCCAGCCCGGCCTCGGCCCCTTCACGCTCGACGCGGCGGAGGGCGTCGTCGTCGACGAGGACACCGGTGCGCCGATCGTCGGCGCGGAAGTGATCGAGTGGCATCGCGGCGCCGGACGCGGCGGCTCGCAGCCCACCTATCACGCGCGCTGGGCGACGACCGATACGGCGGGCGCGTTCGCGTTTCCGAGCGGCGTCGCACCGAGCCTGCGCATGTGGCTGCTGCGCACCTACGACGCCACCTACAGCTTCTACCACCCCGAATACGGACTCGAGCACGCGGGCACCATGCCGGACGAGGGGTCGCTCGCGATGCGCGGCTCGCGATCGCGCGCCGTCCAGCGCCGCGCCAACCTCGACCCGATCTGCCGCGGCGAGCACGATGACCCGGGGTCACGTCGCCTGGCCGAGATCGCGTGCACGCCGCGACCGGAACGGCCCGTCTCGGAAAGCGCACCCTGACTCGAAGTCACCCCTCAGATGGGTGACGGGTTCGTCCCTACACCCTGTGTTAGTCGCACCAAGAATGTGGCGTTCGAACGTTTTCTCCTTGAATGCCGCGTCGTTCGGTGCGTACGATCGTAAAGCAGGTTGGACCGTCACGACGAACCAGGGGGATGTCATGCGCCATCACGTTTCGTTCACGATCTCGAATCCGGGCCGCTTCGCACTGTGGATCTTCGCGTTCGCCACGCTCGTCATCGTGGGCGGCGCCGAGCCCGCGTCCGCCGGGAAGGGCGGCGACGACGCCGGCACCTGCGTGAGCGCCTGCGGCGGCTACGGCGCGGGCAACAACCAGACGAACTGCTACTGCGACTCGGCGTGCACCTCGTACGGCGATTGCTGCTCCGACTATGCGCCGGTGTGCCAGGGCGTCACCGGCTGCACGCCGAACTCGGGCGGCCGCTACATCCTCCACGTCGGCGGGATGTGCTCGCAGGGCTGGAACGATCAGTACGCCAGCAAGTCGGGCTACACGTCGATCGACGTGAAGGCCGTGCAGACGAACAACTCGGGCCTGTCCGACGCCAGCCACACGCTCGGCATCTACCTCGACCAGTGCTGCACCGGATCGAATCTGTGTTATGTCCTCAACTACAGCGGCGGCGACGCCGTGATGGGCCACCGCTTCGCCAACACGTCCACCAACTGGAACGTCAACTGGGTGGGCACGTCGGCTGGTGCTGGAGGCGGCAGTGAGCTCTCCGGCAATCTCCTCTCCGACATCTTCGGTCCGTGCGACTACGCGAGCCACCTCGGCACGAGCGAAGTCCGCAACGCCTACAACCACAACGACACCAACGGCGAGACCGTCTATCACATCGGCGGCTACGACGGCTGGTGGTATTCCTCCTGGCTGCTGCCCGGTGAGGACGACGGCGCCGTTGCCTATCACTCGGCCGGCGCCATCTCGAACACCACCTCCACGAGCAACCTCTGCACCGGCCCGAAGTGGAGCAACCACGTGATCGCCTGGACCTGCACCGGCTACAACCGCGATCACTACGAGATGAAGCCGAAGTTCATCCAGAACATGGGCTGGTAGTGGCGCCGGCGTCTGCACGACGCCGGTGGATCGTTCTCGGGGTGGTCGCCGTGCTCGTCGTGGCGGCCGTCGCGGTGTGGCTGCGGCGTCCGGATCCCACCCACGCGGCGACCCCGCCTCCGGAGGGGCGCCGAGTCGCGATCGAATCGGAGCGCGAGGAAGCCATGTCGGTTTCCAAAGAAGACCTGCCCGAAGCCGTGCAGCGCTATCTCGACAACACGGTCTACCCGCCTACTTCCGGGCGGCTGACCCTGGGCCACGAAGGGCTGCTCCGTCCGAACCAGCGCTACGAGCGCTTCAGGGCGATCCGCGAAACGATCGGCAGCGAGGGCGGCGTCGTATCCTACGAGTTCACGGCCGA
>JAHEJV010000073.1 GCA_024638705.1 Deltaproteobacteria bacterium
CCAACCGCGGGTAGCGCGCGCGCAGCGTCTCGAGGCTGCCGGCGAGCTGCGCGAGCTCTTCGAGCGTGCCGCTGTGCACGAGCACGTCGGTTTCGAGCAGCAGAGCCTGGAGCCGGTCGTGCTCGCGGCGACGCTGCGTGTCGCAGATCGCCGCGCGCTTTCCCGCGTTCAGGAAGCGGAAGAACGCCGAGTCGTCGCCCTCGGGAAGCCGCGTGCCCGAGGCCGTGCGCCGGCGCAGCGGGTCGCCGGGCGGCGTCTCCACCTTGAGCACGTCGGCGCCCTGGTCGCGCAGGAGCTTCGTCGCGTAGGGCCCTGCGATCTCCGTCGAGAGATCGATGACGCGCAGGGCGGAGAGGGGGCGCGCGCGAGGCAAGAGAAGGCTCCAGGCAGGTCGGGGGTGCGGGATCGCGCCGATTGTACGACACCTGTCTCGCGCAGCGACGCGGGGTTGTCTGCGAGCGCCGCTAGAATGCCGCGACAGGGGGGTGTCGATGGGGAGTCGCGGCGTCGCGTCGGGTTGGATCGTTCTCGCTTCCGTCGCGCTCGCGGCGTCGATCGGCGCGGTGGCGCAAGCCGAGTCCGCGGCGGTTCCGCAGGAGCGCGTTTCCGAGCTGCTGACCCGCGGCGCCGAGCTGCGCGCCGTGCCGGTCGCCGAGAACGTCTGGCTCGTCTCCGGCAACTCGAACGCCTACCTGATCCGCACGGCCGAGGGCTCGGTGCTGATCGACACCGGGCTCGACGTCGAGGCAAAGCAAATGCGCGAGCTGCTCCTCGAAGCCGTCCCCGATCTCCGCCTGCAGGCGATCGTCCTCACCCACGCGCATCCCGATCACGTCGGCGGGCTCGCGCAGTGGAAGCGCGACGGCGTCGCCGTGATCGCGCACCGCGCCTTCCCCGAGCGCAACCGCGATCAGGTGCGCCTCACGCCCTTCCGCGAAAGCCGCGCGCGCGTGTTGTGGTCGGGGGTGATGCCCGAGGGCGCCGACGCCGGCGCGCCCTATCCCGAGATCACGCCCGACATCCTCGTCGACGACGATTACAGCTTCTACGTCGGCGGGCTCACCTTCCGCGTGATCGCGACCCCCGGCGCCGAGGGCCCCGACGGCCTCTCGGTGTGGGTGCCGAAGACGGGGATGCTCTTCACCGGCGACGCGCTCGGCCCCACCGTCGGATCCTTCCCCAACCTCTTCACCCTGCGTGGCGAGAACCTGCGCCTCGCGATCCCGCTGATCGAGACGCTCCGACGGCTGCGCGCGCTCGGCGCCGAGACGCTGCTGCCCGGCCACTTCGAGCCCGTCGCCGGAAAGGCGCGCATCGCCGCGATGCTCGAGCGCACCGAGAGGGCGGTGCAATACGTGCACGATGCGACCGTCGCCGGCATGAACGAGGGGAAGAGCCTCTGGACGCTGATGGACGAGATCACGCTGCCGCCCGAGCTCGGCGTGAGCGAGCAATACGGACGCGTGGCCTGGGGCGTCCGCGCGATCTGGGAGGCCTACACCGGGTGGTTCCGCTACGAGTCGACCACAGAGCTGTTCTCGGTGCCGCCGCACACCGTCTACGCCGAGCTCACCGAGCTCGCTGGTGGTCCGGAGAAGCTCGCCGAGCGCGCGAGCGTGCACGTCGTGGCGGGTGAGCCCTTGAAGGCGCTGCATCTCGCGGAGGTGGCGCTCGCCGCCGACCCGAAGCACGCCGGCGCGCTCGAAGCCCGGCTCGCGGCCTTGCAGCGGCTCGCCGAAGAGGATGCCGGCCGCAACTTCCAGGTCGCGGGCTGGCTGCGCCACCGGATCGCTCTGACGAAGGAAGCGCTCGGTCGTTAGGCGGGTTCAGAGCGGCGGGTCGTCCCAGCCGTCCACCGCGTCGCCCGCTTCCGAGCGTTCGAGATAGCGCTGGAGCATCCACGCGAGCGCCTCGCCGCGAGGACGCGTCGCTTCGGCGCGGGCGAGCTGGCGCCGCTGCCACGCGGCGCCCGTAAGACCCGTCCGCGAGCGCCGCTCGAAGCACGCGAGCAGCGGTGCCGAGTCTTCGCGGTCGACGCCGGCGCGATCGAGCCCGCCCTGGGCGAGTGGCAGCAGGCGCTCGATCAGCGCCGGGGCGGAGAGCGGTTCGTCCGGGCCGCCGAGCGCCTTCGGCCAACCGAGCGGTGCGTCGAGGCCCGATTGCGCGGCGCGGTAGAAGTCGCCGTGCACCCCCTCGAAGTCGACGTCCTCCTTCCAGGCGGGATCCTCCTGCGCCACCGAGAAGGCCACGCCGATGTGGAAGGCGATGTTGGCGAGCATGTCGGTCACCGTCGGACCCGCCGGGAACGCGCGCAGCTCGATGCGCAGATGGCCACCCGCGGCCGGGTCGTAGATCGCGCGGTTCCAGCGCCAGACGGTTCCCTGGTGCAGTCGCAGCTCGCGCAGCCGTGGGAGCCCGCCGTCCGCAGCGGCGCCGCGCGGATCCTCGGACGCGTCGACGACCGGCAGCAGCGGCGGATGATGCGTCACGTTCTCGGTGAAGAGATCGAGCGCGCGGTCGATCCAGCGCTCGCCGAACGACACGCGCGACAACGCTCCGCTCGCGCCGCGACCGCGCCGCGGGTCGACGGCCTGCTTGAACAGGGCGACGCGCGTCTCGGCCCACAGCCGATGACCGAGAAAGATCGGCGAGTTGCCCGCCGCCGCGAGCGCGGCGGGCGTCGCGAGCTGCAGCGCGTTGTAGGCGCGCGCGAAGCGCGGCGGGGAGACGCGCAGGTGCAGCTGGAACGAAGTGCCCGCGCCCTCGTAGGCCACGCTCTCGCCGTGCAGCCGTAGCGCGTCCTCGCCGCGGATGTCGAGCAGGAAGGGCGCCTTGCGCAGCCGGCGCAGGCTCTTCGAGAGCGCGCGGTAGCGCAGCGACTCGGTCATCGCGTCGCCGTCGAGGTCGCTCTGCACGAGCGTGGGCAGGATGCCGACCATCGCGACGCGGCCGCCGTGCACCGACGCCGCGCGCTGCATCTCCTCGAGCGCGCCGACGCACTCGTGACGCAGCGCCGCGAAGGGCGCGCCCCTGAGCGGGCCGTAGCGCAGGTTCGACTCGAGATTGAAGCGATCGAGCTCGTAGGTGAGACGCGGATCGACGGTCTCGGCGAGCACGACATGGTTGAAAGGGAGCGGCCGGGCGTCGTCGTCGACGAGCGACACCTCGAGCTCGGCGCCGATCGTCGCCCTCCCCTCGCCGAAGCCGGGCCGTTCGAGCAGCGCGCCGAGGACGTCGATGCTCTCGCGCAGTCGCGCTTCGAAACGCGTGTAGTCGTCGGCCTCGAAGTCTTCGCGATCGATCTCGAGGCCCATGACGCGGCTCGTTAGGAGGGGAGCCCGAGGGTCACCGAGCCGGCGAGACCCTTCGTGACGTCGCCGGAGATCCGCAGCCAACCGCCGTCGGCCCCTCCCGACTCGTGGATCACGCCGTCGTTCCGATTCGTGTAGGGGCTCGCGCCGCGCTGCACGTATGGCTCCGTCGGGTCGGCGGCGGCGATCACCTCGTCGGGAAAGTAGAGCTGCGTCGTCAGTGCATCCTCGCCATCGGTGAGCACCTTCACGTGGATGTGCTGGACGCGCGGCGTGTACCAGCCGGGGAAGATCGTGTCGAAGTCGACGCGTCCGTCGGCGTCGGTGGTCTGGAAGCCGCGCAGGAAGCGCGTCGCGTCGCTCGGCTCGAGCGGCCAGGTCCAGGGGGGCGAGACGGCGAACTCGTCCGGCGACGCGTCGGTGTAGCCGCTGTAGACGCCGAGGGCGTCGCAGTGCCACACCTCCACCAGCGCGCCCGCGACCGGCGCGCATCCGCTGGCGTCGACCACGCGCAGCCGCAGCGACAGCGGGATGCCCGGCTTGCCCTCGCGGATGTCGCGGCGCATCTCCGCACGCGGAATGAAGTAGGGACCCTCGATCGCCTCGGCGGTCAACAGGCAGCGGTCGGTGTCCTCGAAGCTGTAGCTCGTGGGCGAGAAGCCGGAGTTGTCGCGCCCGGTCATCCGCCAGCGGAGGAAGGATTCGCAGCCGGTGGCGCCGACGACGAACAGACCGCCGGCTCCGAGCAGGAATCGGCGACGGACGGGGTCGAAGCCGCTCACGCGACGTCCCGCACGAACTCGCCGTCGCGCACGATGCCGACGATGCGATCGCGCAGGACCCCGATGTCGGCCGACGGGTCGCCGTCGACGATGATCAGGTCGGCGAGCGCGCCGGCGGTGAGGGTGCCGTGCTCGGAGCCCTCGCCGAGCAGCGGCGCCATCACCCGCGCGCCGTTGGTCGACGCCCAGCCGAGCACGTCGAGCCCGGAGAAGCCCATCGTCTTCGTGTAGATCTCGTACTCCGAGACGTAGTCGCCGTGGGGCATCATCGGGAAGCCGAAGTCGTCGCCGCAGATGATGTTGATGCCGGCCTTCACCATCTCGGGCAGTCGCTCGCAGGTGTACTCGAAGTCTTCGCGCACGCCGCGCAGGCGGGTCATCACCTGCTCCTGCGTCTCGGCGAAGCCCTCGCCGATCGGGAAGGGCCCCAGGTTCCAGTCCCAGCTCTCGGCGAACTGGAGGAAGCGCGTCGTCCACAGCAGGCTCGGTGTGATCGACGCGCCGCTCTTCGCCGTCGCTTCGATGCCCTCGTCGTCGATGCGGTCGGCGTGGTCGATGATGTCGACGCCGGCGTGGGCGCACTCGAGGATGCCGATGCGCGACGGGCAGTGCGCGCGCACGAGCTTGCCGTGGCCATGCGCCACGTCGACGACGGCCTCGATCTCCGAGCGCGTCAGGTAACACATGTCGCGGACCGGAGCCGAGCCGTGTCCCGGCCCGATCGAGAGCTTGATGATCTCGCAGCCGCGGCCGATCTCCTCGCGGGTGGCCGCGCGGAACTCCTCGGCGCCCGACAGGCGCCGCGTCAGGCCCGAGTGCTGGATGCCCATGAACCAGGAGCGGTTGGTGCCGTCGGCCATGTCGCCGGGCGCCATGAACTCGTGGCCGCAGGCGATGATGCGCGGGCCCTGCACGAGGCCCAGGATCATCGCCTCGCGCAGGCAGACGTCGAGGTTGTCGCCGTTGCTCGAACCGATGATGCCGGTGACGCCACACTGCAGGGCCGTCTGCGCATTCCTCGCGGCGATCATCCCCATGTAGGGGGGCGCGGCGTCGAGACCGAGGATCGGCGCGGCGCCGAGTGTCGGCGCGGGACCGAAGCCCGAGTGGAAGTGGCATTGCGTGAGGCCCGGCATCACGGTCTTCCCCGCGAGGTCGACGACGCGATCGCCCGATCGCGGCTCGGCGCTCTCTGCGATGCGGTTGCCTTCGATCGCGAGGCTGGCGCCCGATCGCGGCGGGCCGATGCCGTTGATCAGGTTGGCGTTCTGCAGGACGACACGGGCTTCGGACATCGGAGGGCTCCTTGCGGCTCGGGCTTCGGTTCGGTCGCCGAGTATAGTGTGGCGCGCCGAATCGCCGGAACCGATTCGGCGCGTTCGAGGAGGTCGAGATGCGAGTTCGGACCGGATTTCTCGGGCAGATTTCTGGCGTGGCGGTCGTAGCGCTCGTCACGGCGGCCGCCGCAGCGATGCTCGCTTGCGGCCCGGTCGCCACGCGCATCATGCGCGTCGGCGCCGAGCGCGCAATGAACGCCGATCCGGTCGCCGAGCTCCCCGACGGCCTGCACGTCGCGCTCTGCGGCGCCGGCGGGCCGCTGCCCGATGCGGAGCGCTCCGGACCGTGCGTCGCCGTCGTGGCCGGATCCTCGATGTTCGTTGTCGACGCCGGCAGCGGGGGCGCGCGCAATCTGCAAGGCCCGATTCTCGGGTGGAACCCCGGCCGCATCGACGCCGTCTTCCTCACCCACTTCCACAGCGACCACATCGACGGCCTCGGCGAGATGGGAATGCTGCGCTGGGTGGGCGGCAACCACACGGCGCCGCTGCCCGTGTACGGCCCCGAGGGCGTGGCCGATGTCGTCGCCGGGTTCCAGCGCGCCTATCAGTTCGATTACCGCTACCGCACGGCGCACCACGGCGAGAAGGTCGTCCCGCCGAGCGGAGCGGGCTATGCGGCGCAGCCCTTCACCACGCCGCCGCTCGGCGAGTCGGTCGTGCTGCTCGAGCGGGACGGCGTGAAGATCACCGCCTTCCGCGTCGAGCACGAGCCGGTGTCGCCCGCCGTCGGCTATCGCTTCGACTACGGCGGACGCTCGGTCGTGATCAGCGGCGACACGAAGAAGTCGGACAGCCTGCTCGCGAACGCCCGGGGCGTCGACCTGATCGTGCACGAGGCGCTCTCGCGCGAGCTCGTCGGCATCATGAACGAGGTCGCGACCGAAACCGGCAACGACGCCCTCGCGAAGATCACCCACGACATCCTCGACTATCACACGAGCCCGGTGGAGGCGGCGGAGATCGCCGAAGCCGCCGGCGCCGGCCATCTGCTCTTCTATCACGTCGTGCCGCCGCTGCCGCTGCCCGGCCTCGCGTCGGCCTGGCTCGACGGCGTGTCCGACGCCTACTCCGGCGACACGACACTCGGCGTCGATGGCACGGTGATCTCGTTGCCGTCGGGGAGCGACGACATCGACGTCCTGGCGGACTGAACGAAAGCGGGGACCGATCGGAGGCCCCGTCCGACCCCCATGCATCCGAGTGTGCGAGAATGCCCGCGCCGTTCTCGGAGCCACTCAGGAGACCCCCATGAAACTCGGAATCGGAGCCATCGCCTTCGGGCCGAAGGCCAGCGTCAACCTCGATCTCATCCAGAAGGCCGAATCCCTCGGCTTCGACTCGGCCTGGACGGCCGAGGCCTACGGCAACGACGCCGCCACCACCGCGGCGTGGGTGCTCTCGAACACGACGAAGATGAAGTGTGGCAGCGCGATCATGCAGATGCCCGCGCGCACGCCGGCGATGACCGCCATGACCGCGATGACCCTCGACCACCTCTCCGGCGGTCGCTTCATCCTCGGCCTCGGGCCGTCGGGCCCGCAGGTGGTCGAAGGCTGGCACGGCGTGCCCTATGGCAAGCCGCTCACGCGCACGCGCGAGTACATCTCGATCATCCGCCAGATCCTCGCCCGCGAGAAGCCGGTCGAGTTCCACGGCGAGCACTACGACATCCCGAACACGGGCCCGGGCACCAGCGGACACGGCAAGCCGCTCAAGAGCATCCTGCACGGCAACCCGGATCTCCCGATCTACACCGCGTCGATCTCGCCCAACGGTATGCGCTGCGCCGGCGAAGTCGCCGACGGGGTCTTCCCGATGATGATGGACCCGGAGAACTTCGACTCGGTCTACCTGCCCTACCTCGAAGAGGGCTTCGAGAAGGCAGGCGGAGGCAAGAGCCTGTCGGGCTTCGCCGTCGTGCCCGCCGTGACGGTGATCGTCAGCGACGACGTCGAGAAGGCGCGCATGCCGGTGAAGGGCCACATGTCGCTCTACATCGGGGGCATGGGCGCGCGGAACAAGAACTTCTACAACGACCTCGCCAAGCGCCTTGGCTACGAGGAGGCCGCGGTGAAGATCCAGGACCTCTTCCTCGACGGGAAGAAGGCCGAGGCCGCGGCGGCGGTGCCCGACGAGCTCGTCGACGCCTGCCACCTCGTCGGTCCGAAGGAGCGCATTCGAGAACGCCTCCAGGCGTGGAAGGAAGCCGGCAAGAAGGGCTGGGTGCACACGATGCAGCTCGGCACGCCGCAGCCCGAGGCGCTCGAGCTGCTCGCCGAGGAGATGCTCTAGGTGGCGGATCTCGACGCACGGCTCGATGGCAAGGTCGCGCTCGTCACCGGCGGCTCGCGCGGCATCGGGCTCGGCATCGCGAAGGCCTGTGCCAACGCCGGTGCGAAGGTGATGATCACCTCGCGCAAGGCGGAGGCGTGCGAGGCGGCGTGCAAGGAGATCGGCGCCGAGACCGGCGGGACGGCGATCTATGAAGCCGGCCATACCGGCAAGGCCGAGGACGCGGAGCGCGTGATCGGCGCGACGATCGAGAAGCTAGGCGGCCTCGACATCCTCGTGAACAACGCCGCCACCAATCCCTACGCCGGCCCGACCATCGACGTCGACCTCCCGCGCTGGGAGAAGACGCTCCAGGTGAACCTCACTGCGCCGCTCTTGTGGACGCAGCTCGCCTGGCGCGCCGCGATGAAGGAGTCGGGCGGCTCGGTGATCAACATCTCGAGCGTCGGCGGCCTGTCCACGAACCCGATCCTCGGTGTCTACGACATCACCAAGGCCGCGCTGATCCACATGACGAAGCAGCTCGCAGCCGAGCTGGGTCCGAAGGTGCGCGTCAACGCGATCGCCCCGGGCCTCGTGAAGACCGACTTCGCCAAGGCGCTGTGGGAAGGCGGCAAGGGCGACGAGGTGGCGAAGGCCTACCCGCTCGGCCGCCTCGGCGAGCCCGAGGACATCGCCGCCGCCGCCGTCTACCTCGCCGCCGACACCGGCCGCTGGATGACGGGCCAGACGCTGGTGCTGGATGGTGGTGGGCTGATCGCGTTCAACAAGGTGGGCTAGCAAGCCGGCGGAGCCGGCGCGGGTGCGGAGGAAAGCCGCAAGCGGCCTCGGGCCGCGCGCAGCGAGCCGCAGGCGAGCGAAGTCGAAAAGGGAGAAAGGAGCGGAGCGCCTTCGGCCTCCCAACCAAGGACGCGAGGAGCCGATTCATGTCCGAGCCGCTCGAGATCGACGTCTTCTGGTCGTTCCGCAGCCCGTGGTCCTATCTCGCGACGCCTCGCCTCGCCGAGTGGCAGGAGAAGTACCACCTCACCGTCCACTTCCGTCCCGTCTATCCGATCGCGATCCGCACGCCCGACTTCTTCGACCGGGTCGATCCGCTCTGGCCGAGCTACTTCATGAAGGACGTATTTCGCGTCGCGGAGTTCCTCGGGCTGCCGTTCGCCTGGCCGCGCCCCGACCCGGTGGTGCAGGAGCACCGCGACGGCCGCTTCGTGACGGCGCGCGAGCAGCCCTACATCCACCGGCTGACGCGGATCGGCGTCGTCGCCGAGGAGCGCGGCCGCGGCATCGAATTCGCGAACGAGGTCTCGACGCTGATCTGGAGCGGCACCGAGGACTGGCACGCCGGCAGCCATCTCGCCGACGCGACGGCGCGCGCCGGGCTCGACCTCGAAGAGCTGGACTCCGTGGCGCAGCACGAGCTTGATCGTCTCGAAGAGACGATCGAGCAGAATCAGGAAGACCACACGAAGGCCGGCCACTGGGGCGTGCCCACCTGCGCGTTCTCGGGCGAACCCTTCTTCGGCCAGGACCGTCTCGACGTGCTGCTCTGGCGGTTGCAGCAACACGGCCTCACCGAGCGTTAGGCTTGGACGAACCCGTGGCACCCGATACGCCCGCGAAACCCGAAGTCGACGACCGCCCTAGTCCTCTTCGATCGTGATCACGCGGTTCGGGCAGTAGCGCGCGGCGGCAAGGGCCTTCGGGCGCAGCTCTTCCGGCGGCCTTTCGAGGAGTACCTCCACCTGCGGGTACTCGCCCGGGCGGTCGACCACCTTGAAGATCTCCGGCGCCTCCGCCTCGCACACCGAGTGCCCCTGACAGAGATCGAGGTCGACCTTCACGCGCACGGCAAGGAGACCGGAGTCGGCCGGCGCGCAGCGAGCCGCAGGCGAGCGAAGTCCGGCACGGCTAGCTGCGCCGCCGCCGGTAGCGCAGCAGGCACGGCTCACTGGGACGCAGGATCAGCGAGGGCATGATGTCGACGTAGCTCTCGGGAGGATCGACGGGCTCGAGCTCGTAGCGCGCGAGCAGCGCGCAGAAGATCGACTGCACCTGGAGCAGCGCGAAGGCGTTGCCGACGCACTTGCGGCGTCCGCCGCCGAAGGCGATCGATGCGAACACGCTCTCGGGCGCGGGGCGCGTCGGGTCGAAGCGCTCCGGGTCGGGGAAGACCTCGGGCAAGCGGTGCGAGACGTAGGGCGAGATCACGAGCGTCGTGCCGGGCGGAAAGACGTGGCCCTTGTACTCGAAGTCGCGCAGCACGGCGCGCATCAGCGTGACGAGCGGCGGGTGCAGACGCAGGGTCTCGCCGATGAACGCATCGAGGGCGGGCATCTCGCGCAGCGCGGCGGTGGAGAGGTCGCCGCCGGGCCGATAGGCGGCGTCGATCTCGCGGGTGATCGCCGGGATGCACTGCGGGTTGCGCGCCACCTCCACCGCCGTCCACGCCGCAGTGTTCGAGCTGGTGTGGAAGCCCGCGAACATGATCCACACGATCATGCCGGGGATGAGCTCGTCGGCGAGGCCGGTGCCGTCGAGATAGCGCGCTTCGAGGAATACCTGGAGCATGTCCGGGTGGTCGCCGCCGCCGCGACGACGCTCGCGCACCACGTCCATCAGCATGTCCTGGAGGCGCGCCCGCGCGCGGTCGCGCTTGGCGAAGACCTCGCTCTCGGAGTGCGCGTCGACGACGGCCTGCGGCGAGATCGCGTGCTCGAGGTCGTGGAAGAGCACGCCGAACTCGTCGGTCAGCTTCGTGCGGAACTCCGACCCCATCAGGCAGTGCGTCGACGTGCGCAGCACCAGCTCCTTGAACTCGTCGTGGAAGTCGCGCTCGCCCTCGTCGCCCCAGTCGGCGATGTAGTCCTCGACCTCGCGCGAGATGACCTGCGCGTAACCGCGCATCTTCTCCGGGCGCAGCGCGTGGGTGAGGAACTTCACCTGCTGACGCTCGATCGGAAGGGGCGCGCCGTACTGGATGCCCTCGCCGAACACCGGAACCATGTACTTGTAGGGCTCGGCGGCGGAGAGCTGGTCGTCGGGGGCGCGGAACACGGCTTCGTGCGCCTCGGGCCCGACCATCAGGACGTTGCGCGCGCCGCCGAGATCGAACCCGGCCAGCTCGCCGCACTCGCGCCAGGCGCGCAGCATGAAGGCGGCGGGGTTGGCGGTGAACTCGGCGTAGTGCCCGGCACCGGGCTCGGCGCCACTCACCATCCTGATGGGCTTCGCTCGCGTTGCGCTGACTGCGCGCCCGCTGCGCGGGCTTGCGCCGTCTTCGGCGCCACCGGTCACCGGACGACGCCGCCCACGCCGCGCGCGGTGAAGATCGGCAGGTCGAGCGACGACACCACGCCTGCTTCGTGCGCGCACACGGTGGGGATCGCGTTCACGACGCGCATCGCGGTGCCGAGGATGCCGGCGGTGTTGTGGTCGCCGTCCTCGCCGACCGGCTCGATCTCGCAGGTGAGCGAGGGGGAGCCCTTCACCTCGATCTTGTAGCCCGAGTGCTTGTCGCCGGAGAGGCGGTCCCACTGCGGGCCGATGTCCTGACGCAGGCGGTTCACGTGGGCGGCCACCAGGGCGGGCTTCCCGTCGACGATGCCCTGCACCTCGAAGCGCACGCCGGCGCACGTGCCCTTCTCGATCTTTCCCATCTTCGTCTCGAAGGTCTCGGGAGCGGGCAGGCGCTCGTGGTCTTCGCGGATCTCGTCGAGCGAAACGCCGAGCGCGTCGGCGAGCATCAGCACCATGCAGCCCCAGCCGCCCTTGAGCATGCCGGGCTGGAGCAGCGGGGCGTCGTAGTCGAGCGGACGGCCGTAGCCGAAGAACACGCCGGTGAAGCCCGGGTCTTCGTAGGTGGAGTAGTCCATGCACTCGGTGACGCGGATGCTGTCGACGCGTTCGCAGGTGCTGGCGAGGGCGAGGGGGATGATGTCGCCCGACCAGCCCGGGTCGAAGCCCGAGGTGTAGAAGGTGCTGCCACCTTCTTCGCAAGCCTGCTGCAACGCGTCCTTCAGCTTTGGCGAGAAGTCGGGGTAGCAGAGCGACACGAGGGACGTGTTCACCACGTTCACACCCGCGCGCAGGATGCGCGTCAGGTCTTCGATCGTCTCGCGGATGCGCGTCTCGCCCTGGGCCATGTAGCAGACGCAGTCGGCTTCGAGTGCGAGCAGCGCGTCGACGTCGTCCGTCGCGAGCACTCTGGTCGGGGCGTCGAGGCCGCAGAGCTCGGCGGCGTCCTTCCCCTGTTTGTCGGCCGAGTGCGCGTGCAGGCCGACGAGCTCGAGATCGGGATGGTGGACGATGCCGCGGACGGCGTTGCGCCCCGCGTTCCCGGTAGACCACTGGATGACGCGAAGCGGACGGCTCGGTGTCGGCATGCTCGGTTCCTTCCCCTGATATTCGTAGGCCCCCAGTTTACATTGCGCGCGAAATGGAAGTAAAGGGAGTGCGGCACGGCAATATCCCGGAAGCCGACGCCGGAACCCCCCGTCATGCAAAGGGTTCTCGCGCGAGCGCGCGAGAGCCGGGGCGGAATGGGCCGACCCGATCGCTTCAGTGACCCCCACCACAGGGCGATACGACCAGGAATCCCACCGCATTCACCCGGAGGACTCCCCCATGCTCCGCTGCCCCCGCACGCTCGCCCTCTTCTTCCTCGCCGTCTTCGTCGCGCCGTTCCTGGCGCCGATCGACGCCGACGCCCGCAGCCGCGACCGCCGCAACTACGCCGACGAGTGGCGTCAGGAAGAGCGCGAGGAGCGCCGCCGCGAAGAGCGGGAAAAGGCGCGGCAGGACCATCTCGACGCGCAGCGCGAGCGGCAGGACAAGTACATCGAGCACTCCGAGCGCAGCCAGAACAGCCGCCAGCACCACAACGAGCGACAGCTCGACAAGGTGCTCGACCACTGGGACGGCAAGGAGAGGAGTTATGCGCCGGCGTCTCCGGCGCCCAGCGCGCCCACCGGCACCTGCATCTACGGCGCGAACAACAAGGTGCTCTATCAGCCGAAGGGCGCGGTCTGCAACCACGGGAAGTAGGCGCGGCCGAAGTCGCCAGGCCTATCTCCGCCACACGATCAGCGCGGGCAGCACCACCAGGTTGCACAACACCGTCAGCACCATGCCGATCGCGAGCAGGATTCCGAGGCCGGACATTCCGACGTGGGACGAGAAGCCGAGGCTGCCGAAGCTCACCGTCGTGGTGAGCGCGCTGTAGAAGACGGCGCGCGCGGTGGTGGTGCCGAGGACCTCCTCCTCGTCCGGGATCTCGCGGGCGCGGTGCACGAGGTGGATGCCGCTGTCCACGCCGATACCGAACATCAGCGGGATCACGATCACGTTCACGAAGTTGAACGCGATGCCGAGCACCGCCATCGCCGCGACGGAGAGCACGGCGGCGAGCACGAGCGGCGCCAGCACGAGCAGCGTGTCGTCGACCCGACGCCACAGCCAGTAGAGCAGCACGGTGATGAGCGCCGCCGCCGAGAGCAGCGCCTGCACGAACGAGCGCTTCGTCGCCTCCTCGAAGGCGATCAGGTTGAAGGCGATGCCCGACGCGCTGGGTGCGCTACTCGCGACGGCGTCGGTGAAGGCGCGCATCGCGTCCTCGCCGCGCAGGTTGTGCTCGGGGAAGATCTGCACCCGCGCACGGCCGTTGTCCGCGACCATCCGCCGCGTGAGCTCCGGCGGTAGCGATTCGAGCGCGACCTCGCGCGCGTCGAGGGCGTCGCGCAGGCGCCCGACCTGGCTTGCGAAGTTCGCGAGCAGCAGCTTCTGGAGCCGTTCTACGGCGTCGGCAGGATCGCCGGTCTCCTCCGCGCGGGCGAGAAACTGCGCGAGATGCTCCTGGAGGCGGCGCATGCTCGCGTGGACGTCCGCCGGCGCCGAGCCGTCCTCTGCGTCGCCGAGGAAATCGTGCAGCTCGCGCAGCGCCGCGACTTGCTCGTCGACCGGCACCGGTTCGGGCGACAGCTCCGCCGCCGGCGGCTTCTCGAGCAGGAAGGCGAGGTCGCCGAGGATCTCGAGCTTCTCGTCCTGGTCCTCGGGGACGTAGTCGGCGAGGGTGATCGCGCGCGCGACGGGCTCGAGCGCGCGCAGCTCTTCGGCGAGTGCTTCGGCCGCGTCGAGATCCTCGGCGACGGCGTCGACATACCACGGCGACGCCTGCCCCGACTGCGCGAGCAGGTCGTTGAACGCCTGCACCGATTCGGTGCCCGGGTCGCGCATGTCGACGACGTTGGGGTCGAAACGCGCGCTCGGCACCGCGGCGAGACCCGCGAAGAAGAGCAGCAGCGCTGCGATGCGCACCGTCGCCGCGTGCCGCGCGACCCACTCGCCGAGGTTCGACTCGAAGCGCAGCTCGCGCTCGATCGGACGGTCGTGCGGCGCGAGCCCCGACGAGAGCAGCGCCGGGAAGAGCGTGAAGGTGAGGAAGGTGATCGCGATCATGCTCCAGCCCGCGATCAGGCCTAGCTCGGCGACGCCCACGTAGTCGGTCGGCACGAAGACGAAGAAGGCGATCGCCGTGGTGAAGGTGCACAGCACGAGCGAGCTGCCGACGGCCTCGGTCGCGCTGCGCAGCGACTCGTCGTGGGGCAGCCCCTCGCGCAGCGCGTGGGCGTAGGCCATCCCGAGATGGATCGCGAAGTCGACGCCCAGCCCGATGAAGAGGATGGCGACCGAGAGCGATACGACGGTGAGGTGGCCGACGAGCGCCGCCGCGATCGCCGCGGCCCACACGAGCCCGACGAGCAGCGTGGCGATCGCCGCGGTGGCGAGGCGCCACGAGCCGAGCGCCATCGCCAGGATGCCGACGACGATCACGAAGCAGAACACACCGCCGACCCCGATGTCCCAGGCGATGCCGATCATCTCCTCGTAGTTGAGGACGGGATTTCCGGTGACGCGCACGGTGACGCCGCGTTCGGGCGCGAGGTCGAGGGCGCGCGCTTCGTCGCGGATCCGACTCACCGCGCGCGCCGCCGCGAACGGGCTGCCGTAGTCGAGCGCGGCGTGGATCACGATCACCTGGCGCGTCGCGACGTCGAGGGACGACCCGGCGAGCAGCAGATCCTCCCAGGAGATCGCGACGGGGGCCTCCCGATAGACGTCGACGGTCGCGTCCGAGACGCGGTCGAGCACCTGCGACCAGTCGGCGTCCGCGCCGCCCTCGTCCATGGCGTCGAGCCCCCGCGTCACCAGCTGCGAGAGACTCGCGATGGAGGGATCGCGCTCGAGCGTGGCGAGGATCGGCTGCATCGATGCGAGCCGGTCGGAGAACTCGTAGAGCTCGTCGGTGTTGCGGTAGAGCAGCCCGTTCTTGAGGAAGAAGTCGCCGCCGCCGGGCCGGTAGACCTGTTCGAAGAGATCGGGGATCGCGGCGAGCCGGGCCTCGAGGTCGCTGGCGGCGCTGCGCACCAGCTCGGGCGTCTCGGCGTCGATCACGACGAAGATCGCGTTCTCGAGGTTGGGGAAGTGTTCGGCGAAGGCGGCGTGATTGCGGCGCGCGGGGATGTCCTCGGAGAGCAGCGCGAGGTTGTCCGAGTTGATGCGCAGGTGGAAGCCGGCGTAGACCGCGAACACGACCGTCGCGGCGAGGCAGATCCCCACCACCGGAAGCGCACGGACGCGAATCGCGTCGACCCAGCGCGCGAGTCGCACCGCGAGCCAGCCGTCGAGTCGGCTCATCACGGCGCTCTTCCCCCCTTGGGCGCCGCCCCGAAAGGCGCC
>JAHEJV010000074.1 GCA_024638705.1 Deltaproteobacteria bacterium
CCCAGGTCGGCGGGGGCGCTTCGAAACGCGGCAGCACCGGTCCGGTCACGGCGTCGGCGTCGGTCGCCCGCTGGGTCGCGAGCAGGGCGTCGAGCCAGTGCGGCGCAACCGTCTCGTCGTCGTCGACGAACGCGACCCACTCGACGCGCTCGAGCGCCGGCGCGAGCGACGCGTTGCGCGCGTTCGCGACGCCGGGCGTCGGCTCCGCGACATAGACGAGCGGGTGGCGCAGCCAGGTGCGGGCGTCGTCGCAGACCGGGCGCGCGGACTCGGCCGGGTCGTTGTCGGCGACGAAGACGCTCACCTCCGGAGTCGGCCCCGCCTCGAAGACGAGTGCGTCGAGCGAGCGCAGCAGCGTCCGCAATCCGTCCGGGCGCTGGAAAGTCGCGATGCAGATGGCGACGGAAGCCGGTAGTCGCGACGCGTGTTCGCCCATCGCCGCTCAGCCTCCGTCGCGCGCCCGGCGCGCGACGAGCACGACGTCGCCCTCGAGATCGCACGCGCGCAACACGCGCTGCACCGCGCGGCGCAGCGGCCCGTGATGGGGATAGGACGACGGGATCGCGAGACGCGCCACCGTCTCGAGTCCGCCCGACTGCAACACGCGCCGCAGCGAGCGCTCGGTGAAGTAGTAGAGATGGGTCGGGTTCGCGATGTTCTCCCAGCGCGCGCCTTCGATCCGCGCGCGCAGGCAGCGCGCATTCGGCGTCGCGATGACGAGGAACCCGTCGCGCGTGAGCATCTCGCGCAGCGTCACGAGGTCGTCCCAGGGACGGCGCAGGTGCTCGATCACCTGCCAGATCGTGATCACGTCGAAGCGCGCGTCCGGCTCGTCGCGGCGCAGCGCGGCCACGTCGGCAAAGGCGCGCAGGCCCGCGTCGCGTTCGGCGGCGCGGCGCGCCTCGGCGTCGGGCTCGACGCCGCAGGCTGCGAGCCCGGCTTCGCGAGCCGCGCGTCCGAGCGCGCCGCGGCCGCAGCCGTAGTCGAGCAGGCGAGCTCCGGACGGGTCGGGAAGACGCGACGTGATCGCGTCCATCAGCTCGCGCAGCGTGCCCGGCGGCGTCTCGTCCCAATCGACGAGGTCGGCGTTCGCAGCCTCGCGCGACGCTCCGGCCTCCGGGTAGTACATGCTGCGATAGGCGCCGCGCAGCGCCGCGTCGTCGGGTTGCGGATCGGCGAAGCGAAGCCCGCAGTCCGGGGACGGACACCGCCGGGCCTCGGCGTGGCGGAGGATGCGGCCCGCGTGACTCGCGGATCCGCAGAGCGGGCAGGCCGCGACCGGACGCGTGCGATCGAGTCGGACGACCGCGGTCATGCGCCCTCCCGCCATCGTTCGCCGCTCCGCGCGTAGCGGATCGCGTCGAACATCCCGCGCGACGCACTCTCGGCGGTGAACCCCTCCGCGCGTTCACGGCAGTGCGCCCGCATCGCATCGAGGGATTCGAGGGAGGTGCCGAGCGCGCGGTCGAGCGCCGATGCCATCTCCTCCTCGCAGTCGGGTCGGAAGGTCCAGCCCGTGCGTCCCTCCTCCACGACGTCTTCGACGGCCTGGCTGTAGACGCTGCCGAGCACCGGAACGCCGGCGGCGAGCGCCTCGTTCACCACGACGCCCCACTCGTCGGCGAGGGTCGGGAACACGAGGATCCCCGCCTGGGAGTAGATCTCGGGGAGCTTCTCGTAGGGCACGCTGCCGAGGCAGCGCAGCGTGACGTTCCGGGGAACGGCGCACGCCTCGATCGCTGCGCGCGCCGGACCGTCGCCGACGAGCCAGAACTCGAGCGCGCGCTCGGGATGCTGCGCGGCCCACTCCGCGAGCTGCGCGATCCACGGGACGAGACCCTTGCCGTCGGCGAGGCGCCCGACGTAGAGCAGGCGTCGGCTCTCGCGCTCGGTGCGCGGGCACGGGGCTTCGCTCGCGGCGTCCGGGAGCGGGGCGTAGGGCGGGACGCGGAAGATCGCCGCGTCGGGGAAGCCGAGGCCGGCGACATAACGTGCGCCGCTCTCCCCGCTCACCACGACGGCGTCCACGCGGCGCAGCAGGAAGCGACGTAGCGTCTCGCGAAAGCGACCACGTCCGAGCTCCAGGGTCTCGGTGACGAGCGCCCAGAGCACCACGCGCGTGCCCCGACGCACCGCCGCGTAGACGAGCGCCTGGAGCGTGCGCAGGCCGAACTCGGTCGTGACGATCACGTCGGGACGACTCCGCGCGAGCTGCCACCACGTGTCGATCGGAAGATGCAGGCTCACCGTTTCGGTAAAGCCGTGGGGATGTCGCCAGGTGCGCCGCAACGTGAGCGCGCGCTGCACGCGCACGGGGAGGTCGTCGCCCTGGAAGGGCCAGCTGCGGTTCTCCTCCATCGGCGTCGAGACGAGGATGCGGAAGCGGGAGACGCGCCTGCGGAGCGCGCCGTAGAAGGCCACGAGGTAGGGCGGCACGAAGTTCGTGAGCAGCGTGACGGCGGGCGCGGACATCAGTACGCCCCCGAACGCCGCTCGGCGATCACTTCGGCATAGAGGCGTTCGCGCGCGGCGATCCCGGCGGCGGGCTCGTGGTGTTCGAGGTATCGCTCGCGGGCGCCCCGCGCGAGGCGCGCCACGAGAGTGGCGTCGCCGAGGAGCGCGGCGCACGCCTCGGCAACACTTTCGGGTGTGAGCGCGTCGAAGAGCCGGCCCGATCTTCCGTCCTCGACGGCCTCGGCCAGTGCGCCGCCGCGCCACGCGACGACCGGGCGTCCGCACGCCAGCGCTTCGAGCACGGCGAGCGGCGCGATCTCGTACCAACGCGACGGCGCGACGGCGAAGGCCGCGTCGCGCAGCGCGGCGATCACGCCCTCGCGCGGCTGGGCGCCGAGGAAGTGCACGCCCGGAACGTCGCGGGCCCGGGCGCGCAGGGCGGCCTCGGCCGGCCCGGTGCCGACGATCGTGAGCGGCGCGCCCTCTTGCTCTCGCCAGGCGTCGATCAGCAGGTCGACGCCCTTCTCGGGCGAGAGCCGTCCGACGAAGACCGCGCCCCGGCCCGGCGGCGCGGGCTCGCCCGGATCCTCGACCAGGTTCGGCAGCACCTCGATGCGGCGGGCTTCGATGCCGGCCGCGCCCAGCTTGCGCGCGGCGAACGCGCTCGGCGTCGTGAAGCGGTCGACGCAGCGCTGCCAGGTGCCGCGCGCGCGGTGGTGCACCGTCGCGTCCGCCCACACGAGGGTCTGGGCCCGCGAACCGCGATAGCAGCCATGACGCACCGCGTTCCACGGACCGCGACCGACGCACTCCTCGCAGATGCGGCCGTCGCGCATCAACGTGCCGTTCGCGCAGACGAGCCGGTAGTTGTGGAGCGTCTGCACGACGGGCACGCCGCGTTCGTGGAGCGCTTCGTGCAGCGAGGGAGAGAGCAGTGGGAAATGGTTGTGCACGTGCGCCACGTCGATCGGCGTGTCACGCAGCAACGCGTCCACGCGCCGCGTGGTCTCCGGATTGCGCCGCGCGCGCCACGCGACGCGCAGGGCGCCGAGGGGTCGCGCCAGCGCGTCGGCATTGTCGACGATGCAGCGCTCGACGCGGTGGCCCGCCTTCTCGAGCCACTCCGCCTCCGCGTCGACGACGGAATCCTCGCCGCCGCGCTGGAGATAGCGGTTGTGGAAGAGGCCGATCCTCACGCGGAGCCGGGCTCCGTCTTCTCGAAGGCGCGGATCCAGCGGCGCAGCGTGGCGCGCGGCCCGCTCGGCCGACCGGGGCGCTCGCTCCCGAGCAGCACCGCGTCCTCGCACCAGAGCAAGCACGCGCCGGCCCGCTCGAGGGCGTCGCTCAGTGCCGGCACCGCATCGCTCTCGCGGAGCAGGAGATCGAAGGGGGTCGCTTCGAGGACGGGACGCCGCACGAGCGCGTTGACGAGCCGCGCCGGGACGGCACTTCCCTGCGGCAACACGGGCCCGAAGTAGCCGTCGGCGTCGCCATCTTCGACACGGCGCCAGAATGCGGCCAGCCAACCCTCTTCCACCATCGCGTCTTCGTCGACGAAGGCGATCCAGCCTCCCCGCGACGCCTCGAGCGCGGCGACGCGCGCGTAGGTGAGGTGGCGGCGCGGCTCGCGCAGATGCCGCACGTCGATGCCCGGCAGCGTGACGCCTTCCGCGACGGGATGGGCGGGGTCGGTCGCGGCGTCGTTGTCGACGAGCACCACTTCCGTGGCGACGCCCTCCGGTTGCTTCATCCGTCCGATGCTGGCGAGCAGACGGGCCACGTTCTTCGGCCGCCGGAAGGACGCGATGCAGATCGACACGTCCACGCGTCGGTTCGAGGATTTCATCATCTCAGAACGCCCCTCTTCGCGACCACACCGCGCCGACCGTGCGCAGCAGGATCGACACGTCCTGGGCGAGCGAGCGGTTGCGGATGTAGTAGAAGTCGTATTGCAGGTTCTCGTGCATCGGGAGGTCCTTGCGGCCGAGGATCTGCCACAGCCCGGTGATGCCCGGCTTCACGGCGAGTCGGCGGCGCTGCCACTCGTCGTAGCGGGCGACGATGAACGGCATCTCCGGGCGCGGACCGACCATCGACATCTCGCCGCGCAGCACGTTCCACAGCTGCGGGATCTCGTCGATGCTCGTCGCGCGCAGCCACGCGCCGTAGGGCGTGATGCGCGCGTCGGAGGCGTCGCGCGGCGCGTCCTCGTAGGGCGTGGTGTCGTCGGAGAGCGTGCGCAGCTTCACCATGCGGAAGGTCTCCCCGTGGAGTCCGACCCGTTCGTGCACGAAGAAGGGCGACACACCCTGGCGGCGCAGGCGCCAGCACACCCAGGCGAGTAGCGGCGCCGAGAGCACGAGGCCCAGCGAGGCGATCGCGACGTCCATCGCCCGCTTCGTCGGTTCGTAGAGCGGCGACACGCCCTCGCGTCCGAGACGCACGAGCGGCAGGTCGTCGATCAGATCGATCTGGGTGCCTGCCGTCAACACCTCGAAGAGATTCGTCACGATGCGGAAGGTGATGCCGAGGTCTTCGCAGGCGAGCACGAGCTGCAGCATCCGCGTGTGGCCGAGCGACGGCAGCGCGACGAACACCTCGTCGATCTCGTGGCGCCCGGCGACCTCGCGCAGGTCGTCGACGCGGCCGAGCACCGGGTGTCCGGCGACGTCCTTCTCCGGCAGCGGGTCGGCGTCGTCGAGGAGTCCGATGACGCGGTAGCCCACCTCGGGGTGGTCCTGGAGCTTCTGGAGCAACCGGATCGCGGGCACGCCGGTACCGACGATCAGCACGCGCAGGTCGCCCGTGCCGTCGGCGCGGAGCCTCCGCTCGACGCGATGGAAGAGCATGCGGCTCGCGCCCTGGAGGCCGAGATTGAGCAGCGCGCTCGTCACCACGACGGTGCGCCCGAAGGCGAGCTCCTTGAAGAAGAACGCCGTCGCGGACAGGACGAGCAGCCCGAGCATGGTTCCGCGAAACAGCTTCTGGAGCTCGTCGACCGCGGTGTGGGTGCGACGACTGCGGTAGATGCCGAACCACCAGCAGACGGCGATCCACGGCCCGACCACGATCGGCAGGGCGCCGAGATACCAGTCGAAGGGGTTGATCGGGCGTCCGAGCATGCCGCTCGCCGCATCGCGCACGGCGTAGGCGGCGAGCCAGCCGAACGAGACGAGCACGGTGTCCGTCGCGACATGCAGCGCGCGCAGGGTCCGCAGCGTCATCGCGCGCCTCGCCCCCGCCACCAGTGCGCGACGACCTGGAGCGACATCAGGATCGCGAAGCGCGGAACGATCCGCGCATAGCGCCAGAACAATCTCCGCGGCTCGCTCGCGAGACGGAACAACCACTCGAGTCCGGCGCGCTGCATCCATGCCGGCGCCTGGGCCTTCACTCCGGCGAGGAAGTCGAAGGCCGCACCGACGCCGACGAGCGCACAGTCCACCTCGTCGCGATAGGCGGCCATGAAACGCTCCTGCTTCGGACAGCCGAGCCCGACGAAGAGCACGCCTACGCCGGAGTCGGCGATCGCCTGGACGACGCGCTCGTCGGCGCTGATCGGGGCGTCGCTCATCGGCGGCGCCACCGCGAAGGCGACCTGGAGCCCGGGAACCTCGTCGGCGAGGCGCGCGATCAGCGCGTCGAGCACGGCCGGGGTGCCGCCGTAGAAGCCGACGGGAATGCCGCGTTCGGCGGCGTCGAGGCAGACGTGAGGCGTGAGGTCCGGGCCGTAGACGCGGGTGGCCTCGGGAATGCCGAGCGCGCGCAACGACCACACGATCGGGACGCCGTCGGGCGTCACGAGGTCGGCGCCATTCAGCACGCGCGCGAAGGTCGGGTCGTCCCGGGCTTCGATCACCGGGTGCACCGACGTGACACAGGTCATCCCGCCGCCCGATTCGGCCATCGCGAGGATGCGGTCGGCGGCTTCGTCGTAGTCGGTGGCATCGATGCGGACGCCGAGCACGCTGCGCGATCCGAGGCGCGTCGGCCTCGCGCCGCGTTCCGGTTTGCGCTCGGGTGCGGCGGCCGATGCGTTCGTCGCAGGCGGAAGCGCAGGGACATCGGCCGGCCTGCGGGCATCCTGCGGACGCGCGCGTTCGTCGCCCTTCGCTTCCGGCGCGGAAAGCGTGCGGTCTTCGGCCACCACCATGCGTTCTCCCTCCCTTCCTCTATCGGCACCGGCGCCTCCGGGCTGAACGCGAGCACGCAGGCGCACCGCCTAAAGCCCCAGCGCCAAAAGCCGATGAGCCGGAGAGGGAGGCTCGCGTCTCGGCGTGACCATCGATCGAGAGAACGCACGCGCGCGGGGCCGATGGCGCGCGACGGCAGCCCTCGCCGCGGCGACGGCGATCGTCGCCTGCGCCGCGTCCGAGCCCGAGGACCCGGGCCCGCCCGGCGCCTGGTGGGTGGGACACGCCCCCAGCGTGCGGACGCTCCTCGCCCAGCTCGACACGCTCGAGGGCACACCGCTCGCGCGCGCGGCGCAGCAGCTCGCCTTCGTCCTGCCCGACTGCGACATGGTCGGCGCACGGGCCGAGCGCGCCGACTTCGCCCAGCTCGTCGTGGAGACGCGCTGCATCGACGCCGGCGATCCGCTCGGCGTCGAGCACCGCCGCGGCGGCGCCGAGATCGCCTTCGCCCTGCCTGACGCGTCCGGACGACGCTTGCGCGGCGAGCTCCGATCCGGGCCCGACGCCCTCGTGCTGGAAGTCGCCTGGCCCCGGCCCGACCCGTCCGGCCCGCTCGCCCTGCTCGTGCCCGGGGACGAACCCGCCGGCCCCGATCGCCTCTCGGGTCGCGGACGTCTCGTCCACGCCCGCGTCCGCCCGCTCGAGGGCATCGACGTCTCGGCGCTGATTCCCGCCGAGGGTCAGGCCAGCCAGCTCTTCGCTCTGCGCGGCGACCTCTTCGCCGGCGCCGTCCTCGACGGCACCTGGGAGAGTGCGGTCTACCTGCCCGAGCGACCGGGCGCGATACCCGGCTTCGCACTCGCCCTCGGATTCCGGATCCGCAGCGCCGCCGTCGCGGCGGCCGACCGCCTGCTCGCCGAGCTCCAGGAGACGTGGGGCGTCCGGCGCACCGAGCTCCGCCTCGCCGCGGGCGGAGGCGCCTGCCTGCCCGATTTGAACGTGCTTCCCGATTTCGCGCCGTGTTATGTCGCAACCGATTCCGCGCTCGTCTTCGCATGGAATCCGGCCAGCCTGCATCGCGCCCTCGCGACCGGCGCCGACCCGGACGCAGGTGCGCCCGGTCGCATCGACATCGATCTCGCGCTGATCGAGCGCACCGACCGTCACGTCACCGAGGCGCTCGGCATCTCCGATCCGCCGGCGCGCTGGCCCTGGCGGCGACTGCGCGTCGACGCGGGCGTCGAGGACGACGTCCTGCACGGGCGCCTGACCCTCGCTCTCGAACGCCGGGCCGGCCTGTGATGCGGTGGCTCGCACTGATCGCCGTCCTGGCCACACTCGCCGGAGTCGGTGTCGTCTCGATCGGCGGCGCCCGCGACCAGCTCGCGGTGATCGACGCCTGCGAAGCCGTCCGCGCCGGAGACACCGCGCGCGCGCTCACGCTCACCGAGGGTCGCATCGGCTCGGGAGACACGGGTCGGGCGGCGGCGGAGTGTCGCTGCGAGGCGTTGCTCGCGACGGGAAACGCACGAGCCTGCGTTTCGCTGATGACCCCGCTGGTCGCAGAGGCTGCGGAGTCGGACGACTGGATGCCGGCGCCCGCACTGTCCGCGCTGCTCGTCCGCGCGCGCCGCGAGTCGGGCAACCCGGAAGACGCGGCAGAACTCGCGCGGCGCGCGGGCCGCCAGCATCGCGACGATCTGCTCGTATTCCAGCACGAGCTCGAAGCGCGCGTCGCCGTCGAAGCCGAGCGCGACGTGCTGCGCGATCTCGAAGCGCGGATTCCCGCCGAGGGCGAGGTCGCAGCGCGGATGCGCGTCGCGATCGGTCAGCGCCACCTCCACCGCGGCGATCCGCCCGGCGCCCTGCGAGCCCTCGGCTCACAGGCCCCGCCCGACAGCCGCGCCGCCCTCTCGCTCTGGTTCGACACCGTCGGCATCGCCCACGCTATGAACGACGACCTGCACGCGGCCCGCGCGACCTACGGGCGCTGGGAAGCGGCGGGCGGGGACGCGCGCGAAGTCTGGGCGCGTTATGTGCTCGCGCTGAGCATCAGCGGCCTCATCGACCCCGAGCGCGACATGGTCTCTTCGCTCGCGAAGGCGCGCGAAGACGCGGCCGCACTAGGCGACACGCGTCTCGAAGAAGCCCTCGCCGTGCGGCTCATCTTCACGCTCGTCGCCGCCGATCGCGCGGAAGAGGCGCTCGCCACCTACGACACGCTGCACGCGCACCTGCCGATGGAAGGCCTGCCGCGCGAGGAGCTCGAGCGCGCCCTTCTCGGCGAGACGCTCGAACGCGAGCCGGGTGCGGAGCGCCGCGGCGTCCTGCGCTTTGCACTCGCGAGCGCCGCGCCTACGGGCAGTGCGCTCTTTCTCACACCGGAGGTCGACGCCGAGCCGGATGCCGACTTCGAGCGGCACCCGATCGCGTTCGGCCAGCCGGCCGAGGTCGCGCGGCACGTCGCCCTCGCCCCGCAGCGCTGGGTGCTGCGCGATGCCCGGGGCCGAGCGCTGGCATCCGGCGCCGTCTATCCCCGTCCCGGCGCGACCCACGAGGTGAAGATCCGCGTCGGCGTGGCCACGGAGACGCTTCCCACAGCCGACCTCACGCGCGAGCCGGCCGACGGTCGCCGCCGCGTCGCGCTGATGCTCCTCGACTGCGGCGACTGGCCGCTCACCCAGTACCTGCGCACGCGCGGCGAGCTTCCCAGCCTCGACGCCCTGCTCGACGAGGGCTACCGAGCCGTGATCGACAGCGATCCGCCGCTCACCGCCGCGGCGCTCGAGGCGCTGGTCTGGCCCGCGCGCCGCACCGACGCCTCGGTCATCGGCACCTTCTATCGCTTCGGCGTCGAGCTCGCCGGGCTCGAATCGATCGGAAGCAACCCCTTCGAGATGCTCTCGTGGGTGCTGCCCGAGACGGACGACCTGTTCGCGGCGATCGGCGCGGGCGATCGCAGCGCCGCCAACCTGCTGCTCGCGCACGGCGGCGTGCGCAGCGGACGACACGGGGAAGTGACAGGCCCGCACGGAGCGAAGCGTCTGCTTCCGCTCGGACGTTCGCGGCGACCGCTCCACCCCGAGGAGGCCGAGCGCTTCCCCGCCCTCGCCCATCCCGAGGACGCGATCGACGCGCACTATGTCCACACGATCGCCGCCGAGTTCGACGCCACCGAGCAGCTCCTCGACGCCGGCGAGCTCGACTTCATCGCGGTGCGCATCGAGCCGCTCGACATCCTCACGCATTCCCATTTCGGGGAGACGACGCGCGAGGGCCAGGACGACGCGGACGGGCTCCTCTTCGACACCTACCGCTACATCGATGCGCGCCTCGCCGCGCTGCACCGCTTCCTCGACGAGGACGACGTGCTGATCGTGATGTCCGACCACGGCATCCGCACGGCGATGGAGCACGACCGCCCGGCGATCTTCGTCGCCACGGGCGAGGGCGTGCCCGAGGGTCGCGCGCCGGGACGTCCCGCGCTGCGCGGCGTCTCCCGGGTCGTCACCGATCTGCTCGGCGTCGACACGGAGTGGCCGGAGACGGGCGTCGCGTCGTGGGCGTCCGATCGCAACTTCGCGAGTCGCACGGCCCCGCGTTGATGCGGCCGTCCGTGGGAACACGGAGACGGCGACTGGTCTACGCTCCGCGCGCACGCGCAAGCCGGAGGCGCGCACGGAGCCGGAGGCGAACGGAGTCGAATGAGCTGGGAACGCGAAGTCGAAGGGATCCGGGCGCGGCGTGATGCGGCGCGCGCGCATGGCGGTGCCGACGCCGTCGCGAAGCAACACGAGCTGGGTCGGCTGACGATCCGCGAGCGCATCGACGCGTTTCTCGACGATGCGACCTTCCGCGAGCAGGGTCCGATCGCGGGACACGCCGAGGTCGACGAGAGCGGAACGCTGCGCTCCTTCGCACCGGCGAACTACGTGCTGGGAAGGGGGTTGGTGGACGGACGACCGTGCGTCGTCGGCGGCGAGGACTTCACCCAGCGCGGCGGATCGCCCTCCCCGGCCGGACTGCGCAAGAGCGTCTTCGCCGAGGACCTCTGCCTCAAGCTGCGCGTCCCGCTGGTGCGCTTCCTCCAGGGCGGCGGCGGCAGCGTGACCGGCACCGCGGGAAAGGGAAAGAAGCCGCCGGCCGGCGGCGCGAGCGGCTCGGCGGCGTCCACCCGACACCGTTTCGCATCGATCGCGGAGGCGATGGCCACCGTGCCGGTGGCGTCGGCGGCGGTGGGTGCGGTCGCGGGGCTGCCCGCCGCGCGACTCGTGGCGTCGCACTTCGCGGTGATGACGCGCGGCTCGCAGGTGCTCGTCGCCGGGCCGGCCGTCGTCGAGCGCGCCCTCGGCCAGCGCCTCGACAAGGAGCAGCTCGGCGGCACGAAGATCCACGAGCGCAGTGGCGTCGTCGACGCGGTGGTGGCCGACGAGGCCGAGGCCTTCGCCGCGATCCGACGCTTCTTCTCCTACCTCCCGACGAACGTCGACCAGCCCGCGCCGCGCGCCGATTGCTCCGACCCGCGCGACCGCGCCGAGGAAGCGCTGCTCGCGATCGTCCCGCGCGAGCGCCGACGCGTGTACGACGCGCGCAAGCTTCTCCGCCACGTCGTCGACCGCGATTCCTTCTTCGAGCTCGGCCGTGGCTACGGCCGATCGCAGATCACCGGGCTCGCCCGCCTGAACGGCCAGCCCACGGGCGTCTGGGCGAACGACCCGCGCTTCTACGCCGGCTCGATGACGGCGGACGGCGCGCGCAAGGTCCGTCGCTTCGTCGAGCTCTGCGACACCTTCCACCTGCCGGTCACAGCCTTCGTCGACGAGCCCGGCTTCATGATCGGCCTCGACGCCGAGAAGGACGCGACGATCCGCTTCGGCGCCGAGGCGATGTTCGCCGTCGTGCAGGCGACGGTGCCGTGGGCGAGTGTGATCGTGCGCAAGACCTACGGCGTCGCGGCGGCCGCCCACTTCGCTCCGGACGCGACGATCTTCTCGTGGCCGTCGGCCGAGGGAGGCGCCCTGCCGGTGGAAGGTGGCGTCGCCGTGGCGTTCCGGCGCGAGATCGAGAACGCCCCCAACCCGGAGGCGCGACGCCGCGAGCTCGAGGAGCAGTTCGCCGGCTCACGCTCGCCGTTTCCGCGTGCCGAGTCCTTCGGCGTCCACGACCTGATCGATCCGCGCGAGACGCGCGCGCGCCTGTGCGACTGGGTGGACGAGATCCAGACGCAGCTCGCCGGCCATCTCGGCCCGCGGCGTTATGCGCTGCGCCCCTGACGCCCGAACGCGCCGCGGTCAGTCCGACTTCGGCTCCTCCGCCAGCAGCACCTGGCGGTGGTAGGTGTCGACGGCGTCGAACGACGCGAACGGACGACCCTCGGCCGATTCCGCATCGGGCAGCGGCGCGGCGCCGGAACGCTCGAGCACGATCTTCACGATCGAACGCAACGCATCGACCGCCGACGCGTGTCCGGGGAAGAACCGGCGCGGGTCGTAGCGGTCGCCGCGCAGACGGATGACGCGCAGGGTCTCGCTTGCCGGCGCCTTCCAGTTCAGCACCAGGTCCAGCACGAGGACGGGCTTCGTCGCCAACCCGTGCACTGCCGAAACCGCGGCGGCCTCGACCCTCTCGTAGCGCACGAGCTTCTTCTTCCCGTCGAGCGTCTGGATCTCGATGCCCTCGTCGGCGAGCTCGAGCGGAACGGCGACGACGGCGTCGAGGGTCCGCGCGCTCCGCAGGTCCACGTCGAGCGCAGACACCCGTGAGGGCTCGCGTTCGGGCACCCGTGCGGGCTCGCGTTCGGGCGGGGCGCCGACCGCGGGCGCCTTGGGCGGGATCACCGGCTGCGTCGCATAGGCGGCGCTTGCGCGACCGCGATTCGCCTCGAGGGATTCGGCGATCAGGCTCTCGAGCGCCTGACGCTCGCCCAGCCCGAGTTCGATGAAACCGAGCGCCCGCCAGGCGGCGGTCTCGAGGACGCCCGGATCGAGGCCGCGCGCGGCACGGGCGATCTGCGCGGCGAAGACGTGGTTCTCGCGATCTTCAGAACGCTCGAGGGCGCACTTGAGCGCGTGGACGGCTTCGTCGCGACGCCCTTCCTCGCGCAGCAGCAACGCCATATGGATCAACAGAAGCGGATCGGCCTTCTCGGGAATGCCGTCACCGGTCAGCTCGAGCCAGTGGTCGATCGCCGAGTCGACGAGCTCGCGTTTGAGTTCGATCCGCACGACGCGCAGCATTGCGTCACTCGCGTCGACGTCGCGGCCCGCTTCCTTCGCCACGTCGTGCAGTGCGACCGCGGCCTCGTAGGCGTCGGGGTCGGCGGCAAGGAAGATCATGAGCAGCTCCATCGCCTCGCGCGGCCGCCCGGCGGCGCGCGCGCGCATCGCGCGGCGGTACTGCGGGCTGCGGGTCACCGACGAGCTCCCCTCGCCCTCGAGCCCGCCATCGACGCCGAACAGGGTGGCCACACCGGACGCCGCGGCGCCGACGACGGCGGCGCCGAGCAGCGCGGCGTAGACGGAAGCGGCCGCCGGCGGCACGCTGCCCGCCACGAGGGCGACCGGCGCGAACGAGCCCCCGATCTGGGCCCATGGCGGCAGCGCGAGCCAGAGCGAACCCGGAATCAATGCGGTGAGATAGAACCCCTCGTCCCAATGCTCGGCGAAGCGGACCGCGAACGCCGCGAGCAGGCCGGCCAGAAGCGGCGCCGCGCCGACGAGTCCGTAGGTCGCATCCGCCGGGGCCGTCCACTGCCAGGCGCCAGCGCCCGCGAGGGTGACGAGGGTCGCGAGTCCGGCGAAAGCCGGCCGTCCGAGCGAGCGCTCCAGGTAGACACCGAGCAACAGCAACAACAACCCGTTCCCGAACAGCTGCCAGTGGCTCACGTGGAGGAGCGCATGAGTGAGCCAGGATGCCGAGAATCCCTCGCCGGCGACGACGGCGACCTGTCGCGCGGGAATCTCCGGCACGTCGACGAGAGCGGCGTCGATGCGCGATTCGAGCTCGGCCTGCTGGTGCTGGAGCAAGGAAGGCGGCGTCTCCATCCAGCGATTGCGGACGCGCCGCTCTTCGTACTCGGTGCGGGCATGACCGATCGCGCTCGGCTCGAATCGGGCGCGCAACAGCGGCCCGGGCTCGAGATAGGGATGAGCGAGGAAGTAGGCCTCGGCGCCGTTCAAGGCCTCGTGGGTCTGAGCGCGCACCGCCTCGGTTTCGAGGCGCGCGTGGATGCTGAAGAAGAGCGCGGCGACGAGCATCGCGACACTGAGCCACGGCATCGGCGTCGATGCGGGTCTGCTGCTTCGAAACGCACTCATGGATCGCCGCTCCCGCGCGGAATGCGCAGCTCCGCCTTGCTGATACGGCCGATCGCCGCCCTTACTTGAAGCGAAACCGGCGACCTCGGGCCGCCCGCTGCCGGTCGGATGCGTCCCCCCGCGGCTCCGCGAGCCCGGGTGCCTTATGCTCCTGCCCCTCCATGCGACGCACGTCCCGGACGCGCTCTCTCGCCATCGCGGCCACCCTGGCGCTGACGCTCTTCGGCTGCAGCGAGCCGGAGGCGTCCTCGGAAGCCGCCGCGGAGGAAACGCTCGCCGAAGCGTCGGAGGCGCCGGCGCCTGCACCCAACGGCGCCCCGAACGCCCAGCGGACCGTCGCCGACCTGCTGCGCGCGGCGGCGAACGCCGACTACGGACCGGCCGACGGCGGCGGGCGCGCCTGGCTCGTGCGCGACCCGGATCAACCGCCCCACACCGTCCAGGCCACCGCCGACCGCTTCCGGCTCTTCTACGAAGTCGGGCCCGAGGGCGTCGCAACCGGCGGCGTCATCCATCTCCAGGTGTCGCCCTTCTGGGAGTGGAGCACGCCGCAGACCGAAGACCGCGAGGCGTTTGGCTACACCGAGGTGACGGCCACTCCCGACGACATCGCGTTCACCGCCGAAACCCATGATGAACAGCTGCTCGGCATCGTCGTCACCGGTCGCGCGCTGGTCGAAGGGGATCGCTTCGAGATCGTCTACGGCGCGGGCCCGCTGGGTGCGCGGACCGACAGCTATGCCGAGCGCGACTCGCGCTTCTGGTTCGCCGTCGACGGCGACGGCGACGGCACGCGTCTCTTCCTGCCCGACTCGCCCGGGATCGAGGTGCTGCCCGGCGCGGCCGCGCAGCTCTTCGCGTCGGTCCCGAGCGTCGCGCGCCCGGGCGAGACGATCCGCCTCACCGTCGCCGCGCTCGATGCGAAGCGCAACGCGGGCGTCGCGATCTCCGGCCCGATCGCGATCGTCGATCCGCCGGACGGGCTCGAGGTGCCGGACGGCACGCGCTTCGAGGGCACCGACGCGGGTCGCAAGAGCTTCGACGTCGTCGCCCGCGAACCCGGCGTGTATCGCCTGACCGTAGAAGCCGGGGGCATGCGCGCGGAGACGAACCCGCTGCATGTCACCGCCGACGCGCCGCGGGTGCTCTGGGGCGACCTGCACGGCCACACCCATTTCTCCGACGGTACCGGCGTCCCCGAGGACTACTTCCGCTATGCGCGCGACGTGGCCGGCCTCGACGTCGCGGCGCTCACCGACCACGACCACTGGGGCGTGCTGCCGCTCGTGCAGCACCGGGATCTCTGGGACGAGATCCGCGCGCAGACCCGGAGCTTCCACGAGCCCGGGCGCTTCGTCACGCTGCTCGGCTTCGAGTGGACCAACTGGGTGCACGGCCATCGCCACGTGCTCTACTTCGACGACGACGGCCCGCTGATCGACTCCGTCGCCGAGGAGACCGACTCGCCGATCGAGCTGTGGTCGGCGCTCGAGGGCCGCGACGCGCTCACTTTCGCG